>CAMOXI010000073.1 GCA_946628965.1 uncultured Clostridia bacterium
CTGCGGGGCGAGGGCTACGCGCCCTATTACCTCTACCGGCAGAAGTTCATGTCCGGCGGCTTTGAGAACGTGGGCTGGACGAAAAAGGATTATGTAAACCTGTACAACATCTGCATCATGGAGGAGCTCTGCAGCATCCTGGCCATGGGCGGGGGCGGCTCCACCAAGCTGATCGCGCCGGGGAACGGCCGCAACATCCGCCTGATGGCGCCCAAGTATCCGCTGGAATACATCCAGAAGATCGACGAGACCTGTGAAGCAAAACGCAAAATCAGCGAGTTTTATCAGAAGGAGGAAGACTGATGGCCTACCAGCTGACCGATATCAATTTCCGCACCATCTCCGACCCGAAGGGTTTTGTGGAGGAGTGCGACGCCCGCTATGAGGGCGAAGTGAAAGTCGCCGCCCAGATGATCCTGGAAAACCGCAAAAAGAGCCCGATCATCCTGCTCTCCGGCCCTTCCGGCTCCGGCAAGACCACCACGGCGATGAAGATCTCCGCCGCGCTGGAGGAGCAGGGCGTGCGCTGCCACTATGTGGCGATGGATGACTACTTCAACACCGTCGACCCGGCCACCGCGCCCCGCACCCCGGAGGGGGACATCGACCTGGAGTCGCCGCTGTGCCTGGATATGGAGCTCTTGAACAAGCACTTCACCCAGCTTGCGAAGGGCGAGCGCATCTATGTGCCGAAGTACGAGTTCTCCCGCCAGATGCGCATTCAGGAGCCCTCCAAGTCCATCAAGCTCAAGGAGGACGAGATGGTGATCTTCGAGGGCATTCACGCCCTGAACGACATGATCACCAACCGCCACCCCGAGGCCTTCAAGCTCTACATCTCCGCCCGGAGCGACGTTGTCTTCAACGGCAGCATCGTCTTCAAGCGCACCTGGTTCCGGCTGATGCGCCGCATGGTGCGGGACTACAATTTCCGCGGCTCCGACCCGGCCATGACCATGGCCATGTGGGGCAACGTGCGCCGCGGGGAGCTCAACAACATCTCCCCCTTCAAGAAGAAGGCCGACCTGCGCTTCGACACCTCCCACGCCTATGAGCCGGCGCTCTTCAACACCACGGCCACCAAGCTCTTCGCCTCCGTGCCCGAGGGCATCGAGCGCTATGAAGAGCTGCGGCAGGTGCTGCCGGCGCTGCAGCTCTTCGGCCACATCGACGAGAGCCTGATCGCCCCCGACGCGCTGGTGCGCGAGTTTATCGGCGGCGGGATCTATGAGTATTGAGTTGTGAGTTTTGAGTTTTGAGATAAAAAGAATAATCGTGCCGGGCTGCGTCAGCAGCCCGGCACGCGTTTTCCTCAAAACTCAGAGCTCAAATCTCAAAACTGATTACGCCATAGCGGAATCGAACACGTCCTTTACGGCGGCCTTGATGGTCTCATAGCTCATGCCGATGCGTGCCTCGAAGCGCTTGACCCCGTCCACATAGAAGGTGGGCACGGCGTAATAGTCGTAGCGGTCGGCAAATTCCGGCTCCCGGGTCTCCTCCACCTTCTGGATCGCAAGCTCTTGGTAGGCGGGGTTCTCCGCGTACAGCTCATCAATAGCGCGAAAGGCCCGCGCACAGTAACCGCAGTCGTCCCGGTGGAACATGAGGATAGATTTCATCATATAATCTCCTTTCTATTCAGGCTTCCCCCTCTGGGGGAAGCTGTCACGCGTCCGCGTGACTGATGAGGGAGCGCGAAGCGCACCTTTCTTTCTCTCAAAATTCAAAACTCACGCCTCAAAACTCAAAATCGCGTCCCGCATGCGCCTGAGCCCCTTCTTGACCTCGCTGCGGGGGATGGCCAGATTCAGCCGCACAAAGCCCTCCGCGTCGTCCACAAAGAAGGCGCTGCCGCCCTCCAGGATGACGCCCGCCTTTCTGGCGAAAAAGTCGGGCAGATTTGTCTCAGCGGGCAGGTAGCCGCGCAGATCCACCCAGGCCAGATAGGTCGCCTCCGGCACGGTGAACACGGCTTTGGGCAGCTCCTGTTTCAAAAAGGCGTCCAGCAGGGCGAAGTTCCCGTCCAGGTAAGCTTTGAGCTGCCGCAGCCACTCGCCGCCCTGCTCATAGGCGGCCTGATGCGCGGCCACCGACAGGGGATTGAGCATGCCGCAGGCCTTGGCACGGGTTTTGAAGTGCTGCCGCTCACCCTCGTCCCGGATCAGGATGGCCGAGAGCAGCAGCCCCGCCACGTTGAAGGTCTTGCTGGCGGACATGCAGGTGACCAGCTTTCCGTAGTCGGGCAGGATCTTGCCCATGGGGAGGTGCCGCAGGCCGGTACGGAGCAGGTCGCAGTGGATCTCGTCCGACACGATCCAGAGATCGTGCTCGACGGCGATGCGCCCGATCTCCGTGAGCTCCGCCTCCGTCCAGACCCGGCCGGTGGGGTTGTGGGGATTGCAGAGGAGCAGGAGCTTCGTGTCCGGGTCGGCGGCTTTCGTGGCAAAGTCCCCGAAGTCCACGCCGAAGCGGCCGTTTTCGTCCCGCACGAGCGCAGAGCGCAGCAGCTCCACGCCGCTGTATTCGCAGGCGTGCAGGAATTGGCTGTAGGCCGGCGTCATGGTCAGCACCTTGCCGCCCCTGGGCACCAGATCCTCCACCAGCTGGGTCAGGGCGTAGACGATGCCCGGGGTGCAGCAGAGCTCTTCATCCTTGAAGTCCCAGTCATACATCTCCTGGCACCAGGCGCGCAGCGCGTTCCGGTAGCCGCCGTCGAACATGCCGGTGTAGCCGAAGATGCGCCGATCCACCCGGGCGCGGATGGCGTCGCAGATCTCCGGCGCCACGGCAAAATCCATGTCCGCCACCCACATGCGCACATAGTCGTCCTCGCCCCAGGGGAGCGTCTCCCCCGGCTCAATGCGCAGGATGCCGCCGCGGAAGCCGTCGGTATTGAAGGCGTTGGTGTTTTTGCGGTCCACGATCTCGTCAAAGTTGTAGTGCATGGATGCTCACTCCTCATTCAAATCAGTTTCTTAAGTCCGGGGATCAGCCGCAGCAGAAAGGCGGCAAAGCTCCCAACAAGGCAGATGCAGAACGCCCACACGAGGCAGGCGGGGTAGCTCCCGATCACGGGGGACAGGCTCGTATACACGGGCCGCAGCCAGGCGAGGAAATAGTGCTGCAGCAGATAGAGCCCGAAGCTGCAGGCGCCGAGCGTCCGCAGCGCGCCGGCGAGCCACGCGGGGGCGGCGTGCCGCAGGAAAAGCGTTTTCGCGATGAAGTACAGCGCCAGGGCGGAGACGAAGTTCAGCGCCCCGAAGGTGACTTCCCCGGCAATGGCAGGCCATTCGCCCCGGAAAGTGCACCAGCGCTCGGTGGCAAGGCACATGAGCACCGTGCCGAGCAGCATCGCGAGAAAAGCCAGCCCCGCGTTTTTCCGGGTGAAATGCTTCGCGTCCACGCGCTGTTCCAGATAATAGCCCATCAGCGGGAAGAAGAAGGTGTACTCCAGCACGAAGAGCACGAAGGTCTCGCTCTGTCCGTATTGCTCGCCCAGCACGAAGATGGGCAGCAGATCCACGCCCTTGAATACCAGCCAGAGCAGGGTAAGATACAGATAGTCCCGATCCCGCATGGCGGGGGCCAGCCGCCGCAGGAAGGGCAGTACCAGCAGATAGCCCAGGTAGCAGTAGAGGTACCAGTAGGAATCCACCAGGCGGTAGGAGTAGAGGTTGGTCAGAAAGTAATAGTAGTTGAAATCGGAAAGGTGCTCGCGGATCTCATATAAATAGCCCAGCAGAGAAAACAGCAGCAGCACCAGTGCAAAGCGCAGGATGCGCTTTTTAAAAAGCTGCGCGAAGCTCTCTTCTTTCCCGATCAGCAGCGCGCCCGAGACCATGAGAAACAGGGGCACCGCCGTCTTGTGCAGGGCGGAAAAGCCCATCAGCAGCCAGTGCAGAGGCTGGTCGTGGATCTGCAGATAATAGAGCTGCCCCGCGTAGCCCGTGTGGTTCATCACCACAAAAAAGATCGCGAGCACGCGCAGCGCGTCCAGATGTGTTCTGCGTTCCGGCACGAAGTCACCCCGTTTCCGTTCTCCCCGCCGGCAGGCGGCCGGAGGACGTTTTTTATTAGTATAGCAGAAGCGGCAAAAACCTACAAGCGGCGGAAAAAGAATTACAATTACTATAGCATAATAATCATGAGAATGATATAATACCCAAATGTGTCTGACGATGTAAAAAATATCCAATTTATGGAAAATATAGACACGGCGGGAGACAGAGAGATGACCGAATTTCATGCGGATGACTATGGCCTTTTTCCGGCTCAGAGCGGGCGGATCCTGGCCTGCCATGAGGAGGGCGTCCTGAACGGAACCAGCATCATGCCCAACAGCCCCCGGAAGCAGATCTGCATGGATATGCTCCCCGAAGAGGGGATCGCGCTCGCCGTGCACCTGAATCTGATGGAGGGGCACTGCGTGGCCCCGAAGGAGAAGCTGCCGCTGCTGGTGGATGAAAACGGCATTTTTTGTGTCTCCTTTGCCTCGCTGCTCTTCAGCCCCTTCACGGGACGGTACCGGCACTATTACGAGCAGCTCAAGATCGAGCTTTCCGCCCAGATCCACACGCTGCTGCCTGCTCTGGAGCTGAGAGGGGAGCCCCTGCGGCTGGACGGCCACGCCCACTGGCACATGCTGCCCGTGGTGTTCGATGCACTGATGGCCGTGATCGCGGAGGAGGAGCTGCCGGTCAGCTATATCCGCATCCCGCGGGAGCCGATCGGCCTGCTTTTGCGGCATTTCCCGGCGATCCTGCCCTTTCATCCGATCAACGTCGTAAAGTCCCTGCTGCTGTACGTGCTGGCCGGGCGCAATCTGCGGCGGCACAGCGCGGCATTGGGACGGATGGAGAAGAAGCTTTTTCTCGGCGTGCTGTTTTCAGGGCGCTTTGATTATGGTAAAATCTGTCTGATCCTCCCGGACGCGGAGCGGGAGGCCGCACGGCGCGGCTGGGGGCTGGAAATCCTGACCCACCCCGGCGCCGTCTATGAGGAAGAAGACGCCCGCGAACTGACGAACCGGGACGATCTGTTTTTTTTGACAAGCCCCGACCGGATGGCGGAAGCGGAAGGGCTGAAACTGCTGAAGGTGAAGGAGGAAAGCCATGTCTGACAGACGGGAGCGGGGGCTGCTGGCCCTCTCGTTTTTCCTGCCCTTTTTCCTCCTGCTGGGGATCTATGTCCTGCTGGGCATCGCCCCTTTCGGAGACAGGGTGCTGCTCATCTCCGACGCGCGCGGCCAGTACCTGAGCTATTTTGCCCTGTATCAGGAGCTTTTTGCCGGGAAGGCGGACTTCTTCTACAGCTTTGAAAAGCTGCTGGGCGGTTCGCTCAGCGGGCTCTACGCCTACTATCTGGCAAGCCCCTTCAACCTGCTTCTGCTGCTCTTTCCCAAGGAACAGCTCGCGGCGGGCTTTGACCTGATGCTGCTTCTAAAGCTCAGTACCTGCGCTCTCACCATGGGTCTCTATCTCAGAAACACCAGGGGCCTGCGCCCGTCGAGCCTCCTCTTTACGACGGCCTACGCTCTCTGCGGCTACAACAATGCCTACGCCTGGTGCATCATGTGGATCGACGCGGTGCTGATGCTGCCGCTGATCGCCCTGGGCATTGAGCGGCTCTGGAAAGAAGAGAAGCCGCTCCTCTATGTGCTGAGCCTGGGTCTTGCGATCATCAGCTGTTTTTACACCGGTTACATGCTCTGCCTGTTCTCGGTGCTGTATTTCCTCTGGCGGGTCTTTTCCGATACGCACTCACTCCGGGAACTGCCCTGGAGGAAGCTGCTGCACTACGCCCTGGCATCGCTTCTCGCCGGCGGCGTCTCCGCCGTGCTGCTGATCCCGGGCTTCCGGGCGCTGAGCGGGGGTGTGCCCATCTCGCCCTATTTCTACACGGCGAAGTACACCTATCCCGCGGCGCTGCGCATCCTTCACGCGCTCTTTCCGGGACGCAGTGATGTTGATGGCCTGGTGCTGCCCACGCTGCTGGCTGTCGCTGCCTGCTTCCTGCTGCTTGCCTGCGCGGCGGTTTTCCTGCTGCGGCAAAAGAAAAAGCGCTGCGACCTCGCAGCGGCGCTCCTGATCGTTATCCCGCTTATGGCCTGGTTCCATCTGATCGAGCGGCCCTTCTGCCGGGAACTGGGCTACCCGGAGTTCCGTTATCTGACCAAGCTCCTGCTGGGCTATGTTCCCTTCTGGGAGTTTTACGGCGGCGGCCCGAACTTCTATGCCGGCTCCGCGGCCTTCCTGCTGGGACTGAGCTTTTTCTTGAACCGCGCCGTCCCCCGCCGGGAGAAGATCGCCGGCGGCCTGCTGATCGCCGCCCTCTTCGTCTCCGCCTGCTTCTATCTGCCCAATCTGGTCTGGCACGGCTTTGAGGAAAACAACTGCTTCAATTACCGCTGGGCCTTCGCCTTTCCCTTTGTGCTGCTGAACCTGGCTTCCCGCTCGTTTGATGCGCGGGAGGGACTGCGTCCCGCCGGTATCCTGCTGCCCTGGGCGGGCGGCATGGCGGCGATGGTTCTTGCCTTCCTGCATCCGCTGTGGTTCCAGGAGAACTGGATGCTGCTTGCCTGCGCCGCGTTTCTCACGGCAGAGACGGCGCTGCTGCTTATCGCTCTCCGGGGGAGCAGCAGGGCGGAAGGCCTCCTCTGCATCCTGGGGATCGCGGCCCTCTGCCTCACGACAGGACTGAGCTTCCGCGAGCAGTCGGGGCACGGGCCCTCCGCCGAGAGACTTCGCAGCCAGATCGTCAGCGAGCAGGCGCGCATCGACGATGCCCGCCCTGCGGACGGGGGCTTCACCCGCCTGCGGAAAGACGGCGTGACTGTCAACTACAACGATCCCATGCTCTTCTCTTACCCCGGACTGGTGCATTTCAGCTCCGCCGAGAAGCTCTCCACCATCGCCTTTTTGAGCCGGCTGGGGCAGAGCATCTCTCCCGAGTACTGGGCCAACGGCGACGCGGGCGAGAGCCGCGCGGCGGACGTCCTTCTGGGCGTGGGGCGCTATTTGGGCGCGGACGGCGTCCTGGATTACACGCAGCTTGCAGACGGCCTGTGGGAAAACCCCTGGGCGCTGCCGCTTTCCTATCTCGCCGACAGCGGCGCCGCCGGTGAGATCGCGATGGATGACGCGGTCTGCGAGAACATAAACCGCATCTTCAGCCGCCTCACCGGAACGGAACAGGCGATCTTCCTTCCCGCGAAGGCCGAGGGCCTGACGCTCACCGTCGAGCGGGGAGATCCCATCTATCTGCAGAGCTGGAGCCCGGCCATTACCGGCTGCACGGTGTACAGCGGCGGGGAGGCGCTGGCCTCTTTCTCCGATCTGCACTATCCCAACGCCGTGTATCTCGGCGCTTTCGAACCAGGGGAGACGCTTACGGTCGAAGTCTCGGGCGAGGGGGAGATCCCCGACGCGCCGGAGACGGTGCTTTATTACGAGGACGGCGCGGCCCTGGCCCGCTGTGCCGAGGTGCTGCAGGCGGATCGCTGCGAAGTCTCGATCCCCACGGCCTCTCATCTGGAGATCCGCACGGCAGCGGACAGGGACAGACTCCTGGTGCTCACACTTCCGGCGGACGATGGCTGGTCTCTCACGCTGGACGGAGAAAAACAGGAGATCAAAACGGCCCTCAGCATCCTGATGGCCGTGCCGCTTACGGCGGGGGAGCACTCGCTCAGCCTGCGCTATACGCCTCCGGGCCTCGTGCCCGGCGCGATCCTCACGGCGCTCTCGCTTACGGTTCTCGCCGTATGGGAGCTTCTGCGGAGAAAACAGAATCATGCATAAGAAAACAGCCTGCGGTTTCATGACCGCAGGCTGTTCAGCGCGTCGACCTTTTGTCGACACCAAGAGAGAGCCCCGGAAAGCGGCTCCCTCTTGAAGGATTATACGATTCTCCGGTCTCTCTGCTGGGAATCGTAGTGCTTGTTGAGGAAGGGGCGGACAACGTAGTAAATGAGCTTGTTCTCCCCGTTGGTGATGTACAGCGTGAAGGTGGCCACGAAGAAGATCAGGCCCACCAGCAGCGTCTTGCCCAGGATCTTGAGCAGCAGTTTGACAAACTTGTTCATGTTCCCGTCCTCCTTAATACGCATCGGAATCGTCGAACTCGACCAGCGTGGGATCCAGCGGCTTCTCGCCCAGCACCACGTCCATGTACTTGTTGACGCAGTTTCTCATGTCCTGACGGGAGACGGTGCGGCTGTCCTCCAGGTCGTGCTCCACAAAGATGAAGTGGAAGCCCAGGTCGCGGGCCTGCTCCTCCATCAGCGCATGCACGCCCAGCATGCCCTTGCAGGCGATGTTGTCGTTCATGAGCACCATGTCGC
>CAMOXI010000074.1 GCA_946628965.1 uncultured Clostridia bacterium
GGAAGTTCTCATTTTTGATGCTCAAGGTGTCGACACTTTGTCGACACCTTGAGAGTCTGCGCGATGCGCAGGCTCTGCTTTTTTTATCCCATGTTCCGGGAGAAATCTTACGCTTCCGTCAGCTTGTTCAGCACCGCGAGCTTCAGGCTGGTGCAGAAGATCTCCATCGCGCTCTGCAGCTGCTCCACGGGCGGCAGCGTCGGCGCGATGCGGATGTTGCTGTCCTCCGGGTCCTTTCCATAGGGCCAGGTGGCGCCCGCCTTGGTCAGGGTCAGGCCCGCCTCCTTACAGAGCCGCCAGGTCTCCATGGCGGTGCCGGGCATACAGTTGACGCTCACGAAATAGCCGCCCACGGGCTTTGCCCAGCGGGCAATGCCCAGGGGCGCGATCTCCTTTTCCAGTGCGTCCAGCACACAGGCAAACTTCGGCCGCAGGATCTCGGCGTGCTTCGCCATCAGGGCCAGCACAGTCTCCCTGTCTTTCAAAAACAGGGCGTGGCGCAGCTGATTGATCTTATCGAAGGAGATGATCTGCACGCCCAGCAGCTTCGACATCCAGGCCATATTGTCCTCACTGCAGGCAAAGCAGGAGACGCCCGCGCCCGGGAAGGTGATCTTGGAGGTGGAGGCAAAGGCATAGACACGGTCCGGGTGCCCGTAGGCTGCGCAGAGGGAGAGGATCTCAGGGAAGGGCTGGAAGGGCACGGCAAACTCATGGACGCAGTAGGCCTCATCCCACATGAGCAGGAAGTCCTCCGCCGCGGTCTCCATGGAAGCGATGCGCCGCACCGTCTCCTCACTGTACACGATACCGTCCGGGTTCGAGTACTTGGCCACGCACCACATGCCCTTGACCGAAGGATCCCTGACCAGCTCCTCCACCAGGTCCATGTCCGGGCCGTCCTCCTTCATGGGGATGGGGATCATCTCCATGCCGAAGTTTTCGGAGATGCGGAAGTGCCGGTCATAGCCCGGCGCGGGGCAGAGCCAGCGCACCTTTCCCTCCTGCATCCAGGGCTTTTTGCCGGGGCCGCGGCCGTAGATATAGGCCTTGCCGATCACGTCATACATCAGCTGCAGCGAGGAGTTGCCGCCGACAAAGATATTCTCCGGCTTCACGCCCAGCAGATCCGCGAAAAAGCGCCTGCAGGCGGGCACACCCTCCAGATTGCCGTAATTGCGCACGTCGATGCCGTCGCTCATATAATCACTGTCCGCGCGCAGCACATCCATCATCGGCCGCACCAGGTCCAGCTGCTCCGTGCCTGGCTTGCCGCGGGCAATGTTCAGATTCATGCCGCGACGCTTCAGCGCCTCATAGTCTGCCTGCACCTTTGCCTTTTCGGCCAGCAGTTCTTCCCTGTTCCACTCCGTGTACGCTTTCATATCCTTCATCCTTTCCATGCGCCATCATTCATCAGGCAGGATTATTATTCAATTATCATAGCACAATCTGACTATTCTATCAATATTCCGAATAAAGATTTCCTGTTCCCTCTTTTCCTTTCTTCTTCGCTGTGCTACAATACTGGAAAAAGAAGGAATTTGGAGGCGGACTATGCAGTTTTTATGGATGCCGGAGCCCATGACGCTGCGGATGATCCTGATCGTCGTGATTGGGGTGTTTCTGGCTTCCTTCGTAGACGGGATAGCCGGCGGCGGCGGAATCATTTCGGTTCCCACGTATTTTCTGGCCGGTCTCCCGGCGCATCTGGCCCTTGGCACCAACAAGCTGTCCTCCTGTCTGGGCACATGCATATCCACCGGTCGTTTTGTGAAAAACGGCTATGTGGACTGGAAGCTGGGCATCCCTTCCATTCTGCTGGCTCTGCTGGGCGCCCACTGGGGAACGCTTCTGCAGCTTTCTCTGGAGGAGCGCGTGCTCAAGTGGCTGCTCCTGATCGTGCTGCCCGTCGTGGCTGTCGTCGTGCTGCGGCAGCGGCAGCTGCCGGAAGCGCGGCGAGAAATGAAGGAAGGCCGCCGCTCCGCCGTGATATGGCTCGCCTCGCTCGTCGTCGGCGCCTATGACGGTTTCTACGGCCCGGGCACCGGCACCTTTCTGATCCTGATCTTCTGCACGCTGGCCGGGCTGGATGTGCGCACGGCATCCGGAAATGTCAAGCTTGTGAATTTGGCAAGCAACATCGGCGCGCTGTTTACTTCCCTGCTGCGTGGGAAGGTCTTCCTGCTGCTGGGGCTGATCGGCGGCGCTGCTTCGGTTGCCGGGCACTATCTCGGTTCGGGTCTTGCGATCAGGGACGGATCGCGGATCGTCCGGCCCGTGATTCTGCTGGTGCTTCTGCTGCTGGCCATCAAAGTCGTATCGGAACTCTTTGCGTGAACAAGAGAAAGGCTGATCTCTGTGAAAAAAACCATCGGGATTCTTGGTGGAATGGGGCCGCTGGCCACGGCGGATCTTCTGATCAAGATCGTGACCATGACGAAGGCAGACTGTGACAACGATCACATCCGCGTTTTCGTGGATGACAACTCCGCCATCCCGGACCGCACGGGCGCCATTCTGCACGGAGGCCCGGACCCGGTGCCGGAAATGCTCTCCGCCCTGCGGAATCTGGAAAAGTGCGGGGCGGACTGCCTGCTGATGCCCTGCAACACGGCGCACTACTATCTGCCCCGCCTGCAGCGGGAGACTGCGATCCCCTTCCTCAACGTGCTCACTGTGACCGCCGGGCGCTGCCGGGAGCTCTTCCCCGGCAAGACCGCCGCGATCCTCGCCACCACCGGAGCGCTGGCCACCGGGCTTTATCAGGAGGCGCTTGCGGCTGAGGGCGTTTCCTATCTGGTCCCGGACGAGGATGAGCAGCGAAAGCTGATGCACCTGATCTATGACCTGGTGAAGGCCTCCCTTCCCCTGCACCCGGAAAAGCATCTCTGGCAGGAGGTGCTGGAGGGCATGCGGCAGCGGGGTGCGGATTATTTCATTCTCGGCTGTACGGAGCTGCCCATCGTGGCGAGCACCCTGGAGCTGGATGGGCCTTTCCTCGATCCCACGGCGGAGCTGGCCCGCGCGGCAATCCTCTACTGCGGCTACGAGGTGAAAGAATAAGGGATATACGCAAAAAAGATGTGGCGAACGCCACATCTTTTTTATACTTCTTTTTATTATACTTCGTCGAAATTGTATTCCCAGACCGGGTGGGACGGCAGGCCCTCCAGATCCATGTTGATCTCCAGGGAGGCGCCGGCCCCTTCATACTGGAAATGCCACCACTCGGTGCTCAGCAGGGTAAAACCACTCTCCAGCATGACGTTGGTCATATACTCCATGTTCTCCCGCACCACGTCCGACCACTGCTTGCTGTTGAAGCGGGCCGCGTCGTTGGAGAAGGTGTGCATGGGCGTCGGCATCACCAGTTCCTTGCCGGTTTTCAGGTCGATGAGGCTCATGTCGATGGCACGGCCCAGCTGATGCCAGGAGTTGCCGCTGTAGGGGTTGGCGATGAACCAGCCGTTCTGTACCGCGTCATAGAGCTTGAACTGGGCGGATTTGGGCCGGTAGGCGTCGTAGACCTTGATGGTATAGCCGTCGGCGCGGAAGCGCTCGTATGCGACCTTGAGATGCTGCGCTGTCTGCTCCTCCATCATCGGGATCGGAGGATAGAGGCTCTCTCCCGTAATGTTGTTGCGGCTGGCAAAGAGGATATCAAATTCTGCCTCCGGCAGGAACACGCGCAGATCCACACCGTTCTGCACCGTGCGGTAGCTGCTGTCGCAGCAGAGATAGCGCACCGGGGCATAGACAAAGCGGCCGATGGGCAGCTTGCAGAGGTAGTAGTCCCCTTCCCTGCCGTAAACCGTCACCTGGGTGCCGGCGGTCAGCATATACACCAGATGCGCGTCGTCCTCGGGATAGCTGCGGCATTCCAGCTGCTGGGCCGCACAGGTGAACAGCGGGCGCTGCTCCAGCTCCAGGTAGTGGGGTCGCTCCGTGCGCTCCCGCAGATAGGAGGCGTCACGCTTGCTGCGTTTCTCCGCGTCCACCGGATCCACCATCCAGGAGCTGACCCAGACCTCCATGCCGCCGGGCAGGGCAAGCCTGGTGTACTCCCCTTTCTCTTCCAGGAACTCGGCCTGAACTCCGTCGGGGATCACACCCAGGAAGCCGTCAGCCGGCTCCCCGGGGGCGGAATAGCAGTTGGTCATGCCCACGGTGGTCTCATACAGCACCGCGTCGGGCGCGAAGGTGGGCACCGGCGTCATCTCCGGGGTGGGCGGGGTGCTGGGCACCACCGCCGCCGGCTGCTGCTCCGTGCCGCAGCCCGTCAGCATCGGCGCAAGGCCTGAGGCCGCGAGGCCAAGCGCCATGGCCGCGCCGCCGCGCAGAAACTGCCGTCTTGAAATCTTTTCCATAGCCATCCTCCTCAGCGCTTCACGTAGGCCCAGTTGGCAATGGCCTGATAGCTCTTGTCATAGTAGTACAGATCCCCCATGCCCGGGTGGGCCATGGAGAGCTCCGTGTCGAAGATATGCGGCTCGCCGTTGCGCTCAATCTCCACCCAGCCGTGGGGGGCAAAGTTTGCGCCCACATGGCCGGAGATCACGATCGCGTCCACGCCGATGGCCCGCACCAGCATGCAGTAGGCCGAGGCGTAGCTGTAGCAGTTGCCCTTGCCGGTGGCCAGCATGTCGGTCGCCTCATCCAGGAGCCAGGAGGTATCGCCCGCCTCATAGGGGGAGCGGCGCACATACTTGAAATTGTCGCGCACATAGCGGTAGAGCGTCAGAAGCTGTTCCTCCTGATCCATGCCCTCCACCAGCACCTGATCCAGGGTATCGGCCACAAGCTTGTCCAGCTCTGCGCTGCCGGAGGTGTACCAGCCGTTCTTGTCAAAATGCAGATTGCCCACATCCGCATTCCGCACGATACGGCCGTCCGCCCCGATCCAGCTGAGGCGCCAGCCGACCTGCCGCGCGCCCTCGGGCAGTTTTTCCGCAGGGGTGCTTTCCGTCCAGATCTCTTTGCCGATGACCGTCGTGAAGCTGTGGGGAATACAGGCCTCGATCATGTCCCAGTATCCCTCTTCCGTGGGATACAGGTCCACCGGGGAACCCACCTGCAGCAGGCGGGCGCCGGGGCGCTCGGAACGGCCCGTGATGCGGTTCATGATGCCCGCAGTCTCCGCCCGGGTCAGGACGGTGTCTGCCCCGGCCTTGACCTTCTCCCCGCTTTCGATCCATCCGTGCTCCGCCGCGACGCAGCAGGCGTCATAGAAGGGCTGCCCCTTCTCCAGATCGTCAAAGACGTAGTCCTCCTTCGCCTCCGGGAGAAGCGCCGAAAGCATCTCAAAGAGTTCGCCGCGGGTGATGGCCTCATCCGGGTGCAGGCGGCTGCCGCTGAGAACACCCAGCTCGCGCAGCGCTGCCGCCGCCTTGGCGTAGGAGGCCTTCTTCGGCACGTCCAGGAAGCTGCCGCTGCCAGAAGGCTTGCCCAGCAGGATGTGCAGCATGGTCACCGCGTCGGAGCGGAGCATGGGATCCTGGGGGCGGTAGTAGCCATCCGCATCCGGGAAGAGGTAGACGGGGTGCTCGTCCGTCATCAGGGCGATGGCGTAATCCGCCGCATACCAGACGTCCTCATAGACGGTGATGCTCTCCCGCTTTTCGGTGTTGCCCTGCTCGTCCCGCCAGTGGAGGAAGGTATAGCCGTCGATCTCCACCGGCTCGTGGATGCTGTGCTCCCGGCCGGTGCGTACTCTGACGGTGATCTCGTCGTCAGGCGTTAGGTAGTGCACGGTGACCCAGTCCTGGCTGTAGTACCAGGCATAGCCCACAGCACAGAGGACGATCACAGCAAACAGGGTCAAAACTATGGTCAATATGGTACGATGAGTGGTTTTCATAGGGAGGAACCGGTCTTTCTATCTGAAATCATGTAAGAATGCGAATGGAAACAATTCAGTATAGCATGTCTGTTTTCTTTTTTCCACTGTTTTCTTTGAGAATCTATCGCTCCCCAGGCGGACGTGATAAGAAAAAGCTTACTTATAAGAAAGCCCGTCAAAACCTTGACGGGCCGGGCAATGCCCTTTATAATCATTTATACGATACCCCTCAACAAGGCGAAATACAGATTAAAGGAGTACAGTACATGGAACAGAAAATAACGGTCGCGTGCGAGGAAAAGGGCCCGATCACCGAGTCGCTGCTTACCCGCATGAACGCTTGGTTCCGCGCGGCAAACTACCTCTCCGCCGGGCAGCTTTACCTGCTGGATAATCCCCTGCTCAAGAAACCGCTGACGATCGACATGATCAAGAAAAAGATCGTCGGCCACTGGGGCACCGTGCCCGGGCAGAACTTTGTCTTTGTCCATCTGAACCGGGTCATCAAGCGCTATGATCTGGATCTGATCCTTCTCTCCGGTCCCGGCCATGGCGGCAATTTCTTCATCGCCAACGACTACATGGACGGCTCCTACAGCGAGGTCTATCCCAACATTTCCCAGGACGAGGCCGGCATGCAGAAACTGTTCAAGCAGTTTTCCTTCCCCGGCGGCGTTCCCAGCCACTGCGCGCCGGAGACGCCGGGCTCCATCAACGAGGGCGGCGAGCTGGGCTACGGCATTGCTCACGCGTTCGGCGCCGTGTTCGATAACCCCGGGCTGATCGCCGCGGTCACAGTCGGCGACGGCGAGGCCGAAACCGGCCCCCTCGCCACCTCCTGGCAGTGCAACAAGTTCCTCAACCCCGCCACCGACGGCGCCGTTCTGCCCATCCTGCACCTGAACGGCTATAAGATCGCCAACCCCACCCTCTTCGCCCGCATGTCCCACGAAGAGATCACGGATTTCTTCCACGGCTGCGGCTGGGAGCCCTATTTTGTAGAGGGCGACGATCCCATGACCATGCACCGGCTGATGGCCGAGACGCTGGATACCGTGATCGAGAGCATCCAGGCCATCCAGAAGCACGCCCGCGAGAGCGGCGACACGAGCCGTCCCCGCTGGCCGATGATCGTACTGCGCACGCCGAAGGGCTGGACCGGCCCCAAGATGGTCGACGGCAAGCGCATCGAGAATAACTTCCTCGCGCATCAGGTGCCGATCTCCATGGAGAAGCCGGCAGAGCATCTGCCCCTGCTGGAGCAGTGGCTGCGCAGCTATCACCCCGAGGAGCTCTTTGACGAAGAGGGACACCTGCTGCCGGAGATCGCGTCTCTCGCGCCGGAGGGCAGCGCCCGCATCGGCGCCAACCCCCACGCCAACGGCGGCCTGCTGCTGCGCGATCTGCGCATGCCCGATTTCCGCGATTACGCGGTCTCGGTGAAGGAGCACGGCGAGCGGGACGGCCAGGACATGACCGAGCTCGGCAAGTTTGTGCGCGACATTCTGGATCTCAACGCCGAGAGCCGCAACTTCCGCGTCTTCGGGCCGGACGAGACCAACTCCAACCGCCTCAACGCGGTCTTTGAGGTGGAAAACCGCACCTGGAACGCCGAGCACTATGACACCGACGATCATCTGGCTCCCGACGGGCGCATCATGGACTCCATGCTCTCCGAGCATATGTGCGAGGGCTGGCTCGAGGGCTATCTGCTCACCGGCCGCCACGGCTTCTTCGCCACCTACGAGGCCTTCGCCCGCATCATCGACTCCATGGCCGCCCAGCACGCCAAGTGGCTCAAGGTCTGCAACCAGCTGCCCTGGCGCGAGGAGCTGGCCTCCCTGAATCTCATCATGTGCTCCACGGTCTGGCAGCAGGACCACAACGGTTTCACCCACCAGGATCCGGGATTCATGGATCACATCGCCAACAAGAAGGCCGACGTGGTGCGCCTCTATCTGCCGCCGGATGCCAACTGCCTGCTGAGCTGCTTTGACCACTGCATCCGCAGCCGCAACTACGTCAACGTCATCGTCGCGAGCAAGCACCCCCGTCCCCAGTGGCTGAGCATGCCGGAGGCCATCAAGCACTGCACCCAGGGCATCGGCATCTGGGACTGGGCCAGCAACGACCAGGGCCAGGAGCCGGACATCGTCTTCGCCTGCGCCGGTGAGACGCCCACGCTGGAGGCGCTTGCCGCCGTGTCCATCCTCAACAAGGAACTGCCCGAGGTGAAGATTCGCTTCATCAACGTGGTCGACCTCTTCAAGCTGCAGCCGGCAAACGAGCATCCCCATGGTCTGACGGACGCTGAGTACGACATTCTCTTCACCCAGGACAAGCCCGTGATCTTCAACTTCCACGGCTACGCCTCCCTGGTGCATGAGCTGACCTATCGCCGCCACAACAATCGCCTGATGCATGTGCGCGGCTACAAGGAGGAAGGCACCATCACCACGCCCTTCG
>CAMOXI010000075.1 GCA_946628965.1 uncultured Clostridia bacterium
GTGGGGCCGGTGACGATCAGACCGTCCACCGCCCGGAGCGCGTGGTAAGCGTCGTTGTTCCGAAGCGTCTCGTGCAGAGAGATTCCTTTTTCTTTGAGTTCGTCAAAGGTATCGCCGTCCACATAGCCGCCCGCCGCGTCGGTGGGACCGTCCGTCCCGTCGGAGCCCACACAGATCACGCAGGCGTTGCGGATACCCCGCAGCCCTTCCGAGGCGGCAAGCGCCAGCTCCTGGTTCCGGCCGCCCAGGCCCTTTCCGGTCAGATGGACGACGGTCTCGCCCCCCGCCAGGAACGCAAGCTTCTTTCCCTCCGCCGCATGAGAACGGAGAACGGCGCTGAGAAAGCGCCCCGCCTCCCGCGCCTCACAGTCGAGCCGGTCGGTGAGAAATACGGTCTCGTAGCCCAGACGCTCGCAGGCCTCACCCGCAGCATGGCAGAGCTCGCGGACGCTCCCCACCACCTGCGCATGGACATTTCCCAGCTCTTTGGGTGTCTCTACGTGCAGGCAGGCTTCCGCCTCCGGGCTGATGTGCAGGCTATACTTTGCAGCGATAGCCAGGGCATCCTTGCTGGTCGCTGAGTCGGGGCTCACCGGGCCGGAGGCGATGCTATCCAGCGGATCGCCCAGAACGTCCGAGAGGATCACGGCCTCCACTCGGGCGGGCGCGCAATGGGCGGCGAACTTCCCGCCCTTGACGGCGGAGAGCCGTTTGCGGATGGTGTTGATCTCCACGATGTCCGCTCCGCAGGCCAGGAGCTGATTGGTGATGTCCTGCAGTTCATGAAGCGGGATCAGCGGCTTTTCAAAGAGCGCACTGCCCCCGCCGGAGAGCAGGAACAGCACCGTGTCGTCCTCCCGCAGATCCTCCGTCAGCTTCAGCGCCGCCTCTCCGGCGAGGACGCTGTTTTCATCCGGGACGGGATGCCCCGCCTCAAAGCAGCGCAAAGACCCGATCGGCTCGTCAAAGTGGCCGAATTTGCTGATGACGAGCCCGTCTGTCATCGGAACCGTGAGAACAGACAGAGCCGCCTGGGCCATGCGGGGCGCGGCCTTGCCGGCCGCGATCAGAAACACGCGGCCCGGGAACTGTTTTCCCAGCAGCGCACGGCGCACAGCGCCCTCCGGCATCACGGCGTTGATGGCGGTACAGGCGGCCTTTTCCGCGTCGATCCGAAGTTTACGATTCATAACGCACCTCCCGGGCTGCAAGGCGTATTGTTTTCTTTATGATAACGCAATTACCGAGTCTTTACAAGCATCCCGGTGTTGTGATAAACTGCCTCTCACAGGATTGAAAAGGGGGCTGCGCATGAAAAGCTTATACAGATCGGTTCCCGCACTGCTGCTTTTTGCGCTCTGCCTGTCCCTCTTCGGCGGAACTGCCGCAGCGGAAAAGGCGGAAGGCTCTCTTTTTGTCTATGATCTGCCCGCTGGGATCACGGAGCCCTGCGATCAGGCCGGCACCGTGACCGAGGAGCATTACGCCACCTGGCGCTATGACACGGAGGGCAACCGGCTTTCCCCGGCAATCGGCACCCTGTACGTCTATACGCCCTACGGCTATGATGCGGAGAAGCAGTACGACATCCTCTATCTGATGCACGGCGGGGGCGAGACCGCCGCCTACTGGTTCGGGGTCGGCATCTACGCCCCGGGCGGGCCGCGCTATGAGCCGCAGCACGCGGGTGCCGCCGTGAATCTGCTGGATCGGCGCATCGCCGCGGGCGAATGCCCGGAGATGATCGTCGTCACGCCCAGCTACGTCAATCAGTTTGAGGAGGATCACTACTGGTTCGCCCCCGGCACGGACGCCTGGCTGGAGACCTTCGCCTACGAATTCCGCAACGACATCCTCCCCTTTGTGGAAACGAGATACGCCACCTTCGCCGAGGGCTTCCCGATTGAGGAGAAGCTGATCGAAAGCCGGGCCCACCGGGCCTTTGCGGGCTTTTCCATGGGCTCGTTCACCGCTTTTCAGGCCATCTGGATGCACAATCTCCCCTATGTGGGCTACATCGGCAACTTCTCCGGCTGCGACCTGCAGGAGACCGGCATTGCCTACAGGGTGGCTGAATTCCTGCAGCGGGAGGGCGAGACCTGGCCGGTGTACTACTGGTACAACGGCAGCGGGACAAAGGACAGCCTGCACAATGAGCACCTGGCCGCCTACCGGATGATCCTCAGCGCCTGCCCCGGACTCTTCACCGAGGGCAGCGACCTTGCCGCCGGGCAAAACGCCTGCTTCGTGGACAAGCCCGGAAAGCTCCACAACTTCGAAAACTGGATCGTCGATCTCTACAACATCACCAGCATCTTCTTCCGGACGGCATAAACTCCGGGCATAAAAGCAAAAAACGTCACGACTCAAGACTCGTGACGTTTTTTGCTTTTTATCAACTTTCCAGAAAGAAATTCTGCTCCACCAGGCTGATCTCCTTCTCGCTCTGGCCCTTCTCCAGCGTCAGGATCAGCTCCGCCTCCTCAGGGTCGGATACCAGCTGCACGCCCTGGGCGGCGAACAGGCAGTCCAGGTAATCCTGCAGGCTGTAGTCCGTCCTCATCCGCTCTTCCGGCGGGCTGCTGGCCCAGAGATTGGGATTGGGCTGTCCCACATAGCGCAGAAAGCGCCTGCGCACATCCACGAAACCGTAGAACAGGGCGTCGTTCTCCTGCGTGATCTCATGCGAGAAGAAGCAGTTGCGCCGATCATAGAGTTCCACGTCCTCGCCGAGATCGCTCACCGCCATCATGCCCACATAGCAGGTCTCGATCTCCCGGAAGCTGGGCCGGCCGTAATAGAGGTGCAGGTTGGTCCAGACCTTCTCCAGCGGGGCCTCCAGATCGATATCGATGTACTCCGCGGAGTCGGAACAGGTCATGTCGCCGGAGTAGACCACGCCGCGATCATGATAATCGCCGTTCCAGCCCACGTTTACGGACATGCCGTCGCTTGCCTTCGCGCCTGCGTGCAGATCCACATCCACCTGCCACGGATCGTTCCAGTAGACGAAGAAGCGCAGATAGCGGACGCCGTCCGGGATGCGGTAGGCGATACCGCTGCGGACGTAGCCGCCGCCTGCGGAGCGATCCTCCGTCTCCAGTGAGGAATGGACAGGGTCGATATCCTCCAGCGCCAGGTACAGCTTTCTGTCCTTCAGCGGCGTCTCCACGCGGCGGAAATGCTCCGCAAGCGCTTCCCGCAGGATCTCGGCCGTCTTCTCCCGCTCCGCGTCGTCACCGTCCCTGCTCAGGAAGGACAGCGTGCGCAGGGTCTTGAGCAGCAGGTGAGCGCTGACCTGACCGGCGGCGGGGAGCAGCTGCTCCCGGATCGCCTCGGCCGGATAGCCGAGCCGCAGGAGTCTGCCCAGCGTGCGCACCAGGTAACCGGGGCGCTGAGCCAGGTGGGAGAGTGCGGCGGGGTCCCTGGCGCGCAGCAGCTGCTCGCTGACGGCATGCCAGGACTGCAGCTCGCCGCTGCGCAGGGCGCGCACCAGTTCCCGGTGCTCCGGGCTGCGGGCGAAGCGGTTGTAGTCCAGATACTGCAGCACTTCCAGATTCCGCTCCCTGGCCTGCAGGGACTGGATCAGGTTTTCCCGCAGGTTCCGGGCCGGATAGCGCTCCAGCAGACGCACCAGCGTCTTCTTTTCCGCCGTGCGCAGATGGTAGTGCCGCTGGCGCAGGAAGCTGCGTGCGCAGCGCAGCACGTCGCCCGTGTGGGCGCAGAGGCTGCGCAGGCCGCTCAGGGCCGCCTCCCGGTCGGGAAGCGCCAGCACCAGCGGGAAGAGCAGCTCCAGGTTCTCCTTGAAGGGCACCTCGAGCGTGCCGAGTTCCTCCGCCCGGCAGCCGGGCAGCGCCAGCTCCGCCAGCATCAGCTCCGGATTCGTCAGGCGTTCGCGCCGCTGCAGCAGCGTCCGCAGCGCGGTGAAGGCCGCCTCTTCCTCGCTCACGAGGGTGATGACGTGGGCCTTCAGCACCGCCGTCTGGCTGACGCTTCTCTCCGGGCCGTCGTAAGCGGGCACCCAGCCGCGGCTCACGCCGCCGAAGAGCGCCATCATACCGTAGGTGGAGAAGTAGTGGATGAGCTGATGCATCCGAAGCATCGCCTCGGGCATTTCCATCACCTGCTGCGGGAAGCCGGGGTACATGGGCCTGGCGTCCACCGAGGGGCAGAGCGCCTCCAGCTTCTGATAGAAGCCCGGCAGTTCGGGGCTGACCGCGATTCTCGCCACATCTTCCGCCGTGAGTACGAAGCCCAGGGCGCACAGGTTTTCGTTCAGGGTCATTGCCTGACAGAGCATCTCATCGGTCAACACCGCCGGATCGCCCGGGGCGAAGACCGCCATATGCAGCTCGCTCAGAAGAAGCTTTTCAAAACGTTCGTTCATATCCAAGATTCCTCCTTTTTCAAGAAATGGGCAGACTATCCGATAACCTTAGCCTCGCAGAAGAAAAAAAATGGTGGGTTGAAGTAGAAGGATGTTATCTTATTCTACGAGCTCCGTCTGCCCATCCGCTTGCGTTTACTGTCCGTTGAAATACTCTGTCCGGGTTTTGCTGTGGGGTGTTGCTGTGGGTCTTTGCTGTCGGCATGGTTTTGCGCTGACGCGGGACGATTGCCGATCGTCCCTTTTCAGTCAGGCGGACAGGCCGCGTCTTCGGCCGCTCCTGTCCCGCTCTCCTGGCCGGGGAACTTCCCCCCGGGATCGGAGAGCTGCAGGGAAGCACTTCCGGGCAGCTGCACAGGGATGCTGTTTGCAGTCTCTCTGTTCTGTTGTCAAGGTTCCCGGGAGCTTTTCCCTCCCGACGATGCCAATATAACACGCGCAAACAGATACTTCCTGGAAAAAAAGTTGCGAACTCTCAAAAAAGAGAACTTTCGAAAAAGTTCTCTTTTTTGAGAAAAACAAAAGCGAGAGGGAATAACCAATCCCCTCTCGCGCTCTCCCCATGCGTGTCCAACTTCTGTCGCATGCGTTTGACTACACTCTGACACGGTTGGAATTTCTTTCCTCCCGCGTCGTTTTCTGTTGTATTATCCGCCGCTCACAGGATCTCCATGCGGATGCGGCGCATCATTTCCTCCGCGGAGCCTTTTTTCAGCTGGCAGATGCGGTGCACGTCCTCCAGCAGATCGTCCCGCATGCCGCCGGAGATGCACTCCACCACCCAGCCGAAGCAGGCGCACTTGTGATAGCGGATGATGAGCTCCTTGTCCCGCTCGCTGATGGGCTGGCCCGCCAGCACCGTGTCCACATAGGTGCGCACCGTATGCTCGCAGATGCGCCAGAGGCAGTTGACGTAGGTGCTGTGGTTGTCGGAATTGTAGATGTGCAGGATGGCGCGGCGGTTCTGCAGGGCAAACTGCAGGGCGGTATCCAGGCAGTCCTCGATGGAGTGGACGCTGGGATAGTCCCGGATGATGCGCTCCACCTCACTGGAGCAGATCTCCTCCAGCAGGGCCGGGATGTCCTGATAGTGATAGTAGAAGGTGTTGCGGTTGATGCCGCAGCGGTCGGTGATGTCCCGCACGGTGATCCTGTTGAGCGTGCGCTCCTCCAGAAGGGCCAGAAAGGCGCTCTGGATCGCACGCTTTGTTGTCGTCATGGTCGCCATCGTTCCTTTTCTCCTTCTGTAAACGCTGATCCAATCGTCTGCGGCGCCTCCCGGAAAATTTGCGCTCGTATTTCATCAGTTTTTCTTGCAATACACAAAGTATTCCTGCGAAAAGCTGCCATCATCCGAACGAAATATGTCTCGGGATTCGCTCTTGCCGATTGAATCATCGTTTACTTCTGCGGTTTTTTATGCGCCGTAATCCAGCTCCATGCGGAAGACCGGGCCGCCGTTCACGCCCTCGAGGAAGAAGCGCTCCCCCTCCTGCCCCCAGGACACGGTCATGCTCTGGCCCAGGCGGATCTCGCTCTGGTGCTCAGTGACGATGCGGACGGGGTGTGCCGCCCCGCGGCCGATGCAGCGCTCCGCCAGGTCGTAGTAGCGGGTGTTGTTCATGTGCCCGTTGGTATCCAGCACGTCCTCGGTCACGGTGTATTCCGCGCTCCCGGAGAGCGGGAGCCGCGCCGGGGCGGGCGGGCGACGCTCCTCCATGCCGGTCGTCAGCGCCTCAAGCACCACGCCGTGCTCCTCCGGGATCACCATTTTCCGGGTCTGCCGGTCTACCACGGTCCAGACGCTGCTGCCGGAGATGATACAGCTGCCCGCTCCGTCCAGCAAACGGTAATAACGGGGCATCATGCCGTGGCGGGTCTGCCCGGGCCAGGTCTGCAGCGTCAGCTTCTCCCCCGGCTCGGGCCAGCGGGGCGCGCGGACCAGGTAGCGGATCACCACCCACATGAGGCCCTTTTTCTCCAGGTCGTCCCCGGTCAGGTGATAGCCCACACACTGCTCGTTGGCGATGTCCTGCAGCCAGCGGAACAGCTCCCGGGTGGAAAGTCCCTCTTGCGGGGCGGTCATGCTTTTTTTGTAGATTTCCATGCTGTCACTTCCTGTATAGAGTGTAAAATCCGTATCGCTCGGCGGAGAAGCCCGCCGCCGTGAAGGCGCTGCCGTCCGTCCAGGGCGAGAGAATATACGCGGCGTCCTCCTCGATCTCCGACTCCCAGCCGAAGCGGAAGCGGCCGAAGGATTCGGCCCGGAGAAAAGCCGCGGGGTAGTTGTAATACCGCACGCTCTCCCGGAAGAGGGCGGGCTCGGTCCCGGTGTAAAAGAGCACGTCGGGGTAATAGACGTCCCCGGAGAGGCAGACCGTGCCGTCCTCCCCGGCGGCGTCCAGCGCCTCCTCCAGGCCCCAGGCAAAACTGGAGCGGAGAGTCTGCCGGTAGTCGGTAAAATAATACTGCGCAAAGAAGCCGAAGCACACGAGATAGGCCGCCAGCACCAGCGGCAGCAGCCGCACGCGGAAGCGCCCGCAGAACCAGCAGATCCCCTCCCCGGCGAGGAAAACGAGCGGCGGGAAGATCAGGTTCACCCGGTTCACATTCACCGAGACCAGCGCCCCCAGCAGCAGCCCCGCCAGCAGCTGAAGCCCCAGGAAAGCAGCGCCGTCGAAGTCTTTGCGGCGGATTCCGCGCTCCAGCAGGGACAGCAGCCCCAGCAGCGCGAAGGGCGCGGAGAGCGGATACAGCAGGCCGTAGCCCCCAGCTGTATTCCAAGGCAGGCCGTCCGACTGCGTCCGGAGGATGGTAAACAGATTTTTCAGATTCTCCGGGATATGGGCAAAGCTCAGCTCCCCGGAGCGCATATACAGGAGCTTCGGCACCGAGAAAAAGGCCGTGCGGATCTCCCCGATCCAGCCGAAGTTCACCGCGAGGAAGAGAAGCAGCGGCGACGCCAGCAGGGCGAGGATCAGCCCGCCGAAGAGGAGCTGCCGGTCAAAGCGCAGCTTTCCGTGCACCGCGGCATAGAGGAGCGACAGCCCCAGCAGCAGCGGCACGAAGGGCCAGAGCGTGGCGTAGGCGTAGAGGCTCAGCCCGTAAAAGAGGCCCGCCGGGAGATAAAAGCGGCTGTCCTCCAGGCCGCGCAGGAAAAAGTACAGCCCGAAGAGCAGAAAGCCGGGGGCAAGGTTGGACTCCAGACCCCAGCGGCTCAGCAGCACATGCCAGGGGCAGATGGCCAGCAGCAGCATGGTGACCCGCGCCTGTTTTTCGTCCCGCACGCAGCGGACGACGCCGTACAGCGCGGGCAGGCTCAGGATCCCTGTCAGCAGCTGCGGCAGGCGGATGACCCAGGTTTTGAGCCCGAAGAGCGCCACGAAGGGCAGCATCAGATAGGTCTCGAGGGCGTTCATGCCGCTGCCCCAGGCGGTCAGGTACACCGGGAAGCGATAGCCCGCCGTGTCCATCCCGTCCCGCAGGAGGCAGAAGGCCTCGTAACCGGCAAAGGCCTCGTCCTGGTTGATCCCCTCCGGCACGAGTCCGAAGCGCCAGAGCCGGACCGCGATCCCCAGCGCCAGGATCGCCCAGAAGCAGAGGCGGCGTTTGGTCTCGCTTTTCATCGCGCAGCGTCCAGCGTCCAGTGCCGGGAGAAGGCGTTGACCGAAGTGCGCCCCTCCACGATCTTTTTGAGCATCGCGTCCCGCTCGGTGATGACCTGGCCGTTGAGGCGGTCGATCCCCAGCGAGAAGAGTGCCGGGCAGAGCGGCACCGTGGGGCCGGTGAGGATGATCTGCGCGTTCTGCGCAAGCTCCAGCAG
>CAMOXI010000076.1 GCA_946628965.1 uncultured Clostridia bacterium
ACCATGCGCATGACCACGTGGTCGGCCTGCATCTCTTCGCCGTCCACGTTGATGACCTCGGTGCGGCCGAAGGTCATCTCCAGCGAGCCGGAAGAGCGCAGATGGGTCACGTACTTCGGCAGCTGGTCGGCCTTGCCTGCGGCGTACTGGCCGATCAGCACGGCAAACTCCAGGAGATTGACTTTCTTCACAATATAGATATCCATCACACCGTCGTCGGGCCGGGCCTTCAGGCTGGGGTTGAAGCCGCCGCCGTAGAAGCGGCCGTTGCAGGCGCAGGCCAGCGTGGTCAGCCCGCTGCGCTGGAAATCGCCGCAGGAGATGGACATCTCGCTGGAAATGCCCTTGAACACGTTGGCGATTGCCGAGACCACATAGGCAGAGGATTTGCCGAGCAGGGGGATGCTGCCGTATTTGTGCACCGAGGTGCCCACGCGCGCGTCGATGCCCACGGAGCAGATATTCACGCTCCAGCGGCCGTTGCAGTCAATGAGGTCGATGGGGTGCACTTCACCGTCCAGCAGCGCGTCCAGATCCCGGAACATGTCCTTCTCCTCGCCGAACATGCGGCAGAAGTCGTTGCCGGTGCCGGTGGGGAAGGGACAGGCCGCCACGTTGGGCTGCTCCGCCGCGCCGCAGACGCATTCGTTGAAGGTGCCGTCGCCCCCGCAGGCGTAGACGCGCAGCTCCCCGCCGAGCCCAGCCTCGGTCATGATCTTGCGTGCGGCGTCCATGGGGCCGCGGGTCACATAGATCTCAAAGCTGTCCTGCCGGTTCCGGAAGGCCTTCTCCACCTTTTCGCGAACCTCCGGCGTCTTGTCGACGCCGCCAGCGATGGGATTGACGATGAATAAATGCTTCATTTTCTATCCCCTCTGTCTGTATACATGAATAAGTCACACTTGATCATGCCGTTATAGAGCTTGCGCTTTTTGTCCGCCTTACGGCCGAAGCTGCGCTCAAACTCGGTGTGGGAGGAGAGCAGATAGAGCTGCCAGCCGGGGCAGCGCGCCAGTGCCTTCCCGAAGCCGGTATAGAGCGCCTCCGCCTCCTGCTTTTCCAGGATGCGCTCGCCGTAGGGCGGATTCGTGACGATGACGCCGCGCTCGGTCTTGCGGTCAAAAGCCATGGCGTCGGCCACCTCGAAACGCACAATGTCGTCCACCCCGGCGCGCTCGGCGTTCTTGCGGGCGATGGCGATGGCCTTCGGGTCGTTGTCCGTACCGAGGATGCTATATGCACCCTGAAACTCCTTCGCCCGGGCAGCTTCCTTCGCCTGCTCCCAGATCTTCGGGTCCAGCACGCTCCAGTCCATGGCGGCGAAGTGCCTGTCCATGCCGGGCGCGCGGTTTCTCGCGATCAGGGCGGCCTCAATGGGAATGGTGCCGCTGCCGCAGAAGGGGTCGACAAAATCGCCCCTGCCCCGATAGCGGGTCAGGTTCACCATGGCGGCGGCCAGCGTCTCCCGCAGGGGGGCGGCGTTGTGCGCCGGGCGATAGCCCCGCTTGTGCAGGCCCTCGCCGCTGGTGTCGAGGCAGAGGGAGGCGTGATCCTTCATGATGGAGAAGCGGATCTGCACGGTCTCGCCCGTCTCGGGGAACCACTGCAGGCGGTATTTGCCCTTGAGCCGCTCCACCACGGCCTTCTTGATGATCTTCTGGCAGTCGGGGACCGAGGCCAGCTTGGAATTGAGGCTGTAGCCGGTGACGGGGAAGGCGGCGTCCTTCGGAAGAAAGCGCTCCCAGGGCAGGGCCTTCGTGGCCTCAAAAAGGGCGTCAAAGCTCTGTGCCTCAAAGGAGCCCAGTTCGATCAGCACGCGCTCACCGGTGCGCAGATTCAGATTCGCCGCGGCGATGGCGCTCTCGTCGCCGGAGAAAGAGACCCGGCCGTTGTCGGCGGTAACGTCGCCCATGCCGAGGCGGCGCAGCTCGTCCGCTGCCAGCCCCTCCAGCCCGAAGAGGCAGGGGACAAGAAAACGCAGTTCCATAGAGATCCATCCTTTATGTTTGAAGAACAAGAAAAATTGAAACGATTTGCTTTATCTTACAACAATTCCGCCTCCGTGTAAACAAGCAACTTGAAAATGGGATTATACAGGCATTTTGAGTATTGTGCATAAAATAAAGGCTGAGAAAGCGGAAAAAGCTGAAAAAAACTATTGAAATTTTTGAACGATAGCGGTATAGTAACTACTGGTCACAATTTGTTCATTTTTCGGAGGAGCGGCCCCATGCAGATCGAGCGCACACAGTTTGTGGAAGTCTTGAAAGACGCCTACAGTGCCTATTATGATCTGCACGAAGACGCAGAGACCGAGCTGCCCCTGGCTTTTCGGGCCGAGTATAAGGACCGGGATGAACACTACTGGTTCGTCAAGAGCGCTCAGGTCTGGGTCAACGAGAAAAATGAACATGCGTACATCTTCTCCGCTCCCTCCTTTGATGCGGACGCCGTGAAGGCCTGCGTGGACTACGCACTGGCGGACGGGCTGCCCCGCGTCAAACCCCACAAGGATCACCAGTGCACCAACATTAAGGTGGTGTTCCTGGCGGATACGGCGGATGAGGCAACGCGAAAGGCCGTGAAGAAGCTGAACTTCACGAAAAACTACAAGTTTGGCCTCTGGGGCTACACCAATCTGCTGGCGGGCATCACGGATCTGGCGGAACAGAAAACCGTCACCAACGCGCCCGGGCATGAGCTGGTAACATTTTTTAAGAAACTATTTGCCGTCCGCGCGTAACGGCGACAATTAGTTGGGCAAGGCCGAACGATCCGACGAGAGCGGATTTCGAGAGAAATCGGGTTCCGATGAAATCGCTTTTTCGCAGCAATACTTTCTGTATTGCAAGAAAAAGCGGTGAAAGCAGGGCACGATTTGTCCGGAAGACGCCGAAGGCGGATGATTCGGAGTTGCCCACAAAAAAACTTTTTCATTAAGGAGTGAAAAGTGTGAGCGCATTATTGATCCTCTTAGTCGCGGTCGTTCTGCTTGCTCTGGGCTATGTCTTCTATGGCAGCTGGCTGGCCAAGCAGTGGGGCGTTGACCCCAACCGTGAGACCCCGGCCCACACCAGCTACGACGGAATGGACTTCGTTCCTGCCAACCCCGCCGTTCTGATGGGCCACCACTTCTCTTCGATCGCCGGTGCAGGCCCCATCAACGGACCGATCCAGGCCGCCGTGTTCGGCTGGGTTCCCGTTTTCCTGTGGTGTGTGTTCGGCGGCATCTTCTTCGGTGCCATGCATGACTTTGGCGCCCTGTTCGCCTCCATCCGTCACAACGGCGGCTCCATCGGCCAGATCATGAAGGACTCCATGGGCATCAAGGCCCAGCGTCTGTTCATCGTCTTCGCCCTCGCCGTTCTGATCCTGGTCATCGCCTCCTTCACCGCTGTTGTTGCCGGTACCTTCGTGTCGGTGGATCCCTCCGCCCCCACCTATGCCGCCAACGGCGCCACGGCCATGACCTCCATCCTCTTCATCGTCATCGCCGCTATCTTCGGCTTCTTCGTGTACCGCAAGAACGCCAAGATCGGCCCCGCCACCATCATCGGCATCATCGGCATCATCGCCATCGTCTTCATCGGCCAGGAAGTCGGCCTGCACTTCAGCCGCACCTTCTGGGTCCTCTTCATCGCCGTGTACGTCACTGTGGCTTCCCTGCTGCCCGTGTGGATCCTGCTGCAGCCCCGTGACTACCTGAGCTCCTTCCTGCTCTACGGCATGATGGGTCTGGCCCTCATCGCCATCATCGGCGGCTCCTTCACCGGCTCCGCTGTTGTTCAGGTTCCCGCTTTCACCGGTCTGGTCAATGCTGCTGGCCAGCCCATCTTCCCCTTCCTGTTCATCACCGTCGCCTGCGGCGCCTGCTCCGGCTTCCACTCTCTGATCTCCTCCGGTACTTCCTCCAAGCAGATCAACAATGAGAAGGACGCCCAGATCATCGGCTACGGCTCCATGGTCATCGAGTCCGCTCTGGGCGTCATCGCCCTGATCGCTGTCGGCGTGGTGTGGACCCAGGTCGGCGACAAGTACCAGATGTCCGCTCCTCCCACCATCTTCGCCGGTGGTATTGCTACCATGTTCGATTCCTTCGTCCATGGCTCCTACAGCACCATCTACAACCTGTTCACCCTGGCTGTCTCCGTCTTCGCTCTGACCTCTCTGGACTCCGCAACTCGTCTGTGCCGTTATCTGTTCGCCGAGCTGCTCACTCCGGAAGGAAAGACCCATGACGATCTGACCGGCGCTGCCAAGTTCTTCTCCACCCCGATCGTGTCCACCCTGATCATGGTCATCATCGGCTGCGGCATGGGCTTCATGGGCCTGAGCCAGATCTGGAGCGTGTTCGGTTCCGCCAACCAGCTGCTCGCCGGCGTTGCAATGCTCGCTGTCTGCACCTGGCTCGGCAAGATCGGCCGCAACAACAAGATGTTCTTCTTCCCGATGATCTTCATGCTCTGCGCGACCATCACCGCTCTCTGCTGGACCATCGTCAAGGGCTTCGGCACCATCGCTGCCGGCGCTCAGTGGGGCACCTACTTCCAGGTTATCTGGAGCATCGCTCTGGTCGTCCTGGCTGTTGTCCTCGCTGTCATGTCCTTCAAGACTCTGTCCGCTCAGGCCAAGTCCAAGAAGGCGTAAGCCATCCGCAAAACATAATCCAAAAGGACGCTGCTTCTGCAGCGTCCTTTTTCTGAAAAGCTATGAGAATTGACAACACCTTATACCGCGGCCGTCCGCAGGAGGCGCGCATCCCCAAGGAGGAGCGCTGCTACGATCTGCTGGATCGGCTGGGGATCGAATATTACCGCGTGGACCACGAGCACGCAGACACCATCGAGGCCTGCGAGGAAGTGGAGAGCCTTCTGGGCTGCAGGATCTGCAAGAACCTCTTTCTCACAAACCGGCAGCAGACGGATTTCTATCTCCTGATCATGCCGGGGGAGAAGCCCTTCAAGACAAAGCTCCTCTCCAAACAGATCGGCTCGGCCAGGCTCAGTTTTGCGACCCCGGAGCACATGGAGCGGCTGCTGGACATCACGCCCGGCTCCGTCTCCGTGCTGGGACTCATGAACGACAAAGATCGCGCCGTGCGCCTGCTGGTAGACCGGGATCTCCTCACGGAGGAAAACTTCGGCTGCCACCCCTGCATCAACACCTCCAGCCTGCGCTTTGTGACGAAGGATCTGTTTGATACGATCCTTCCCGCGCTGGATCGGGAGCCGACCTATGTGGAGCTTCCCTGGGTCATGGAAGAATAAAACGGATCGCCCGGTGTCTCCTGACATCCGGGCGATCTGCATTCTGAAAACTGAAATCTGAAAACTGAAAACTTACTCGGCGTAAACTCTTGGCACCCGCTTGGACACCGCGCACAGGAGCTCATAGGGAATGGTCTGGGCCGCGTCGGAGAGTTTGTTGATGTCGTTCACGGGGCCGAAGAGCTCCACCTCGCTGCCCACGCTGGCCTCCGGCAGATCGGTCAGATCCACCATGCACATGTCCATGCAGATGCTGCCGCGCTGGGGGGCAAAGCCACCCTTTGCGGCGAAACTCACCTTGTTGGAGCAGAGACGGGGCAGTCCGTCGGCGTAGCCCGCGGCCAGCACGCCCATGCGGGTGCGGCGCTGGGTGGTGAAGCGGCGGCCGTAGCTGACCGTGGTGCCCGGCTCATAGTACTTGATGGTGCTGATCGTGGTCACCAGGCGCATGCAGGGCCGCAGATCCAGCTTGCCGCTTACGTCCCCGTAGCCGTAGAGCAGCAGGCCGGGGCGAACCATGTCCAGCATCATCTCGGGGTAGCTCACAACTGCGCCGGTATTGGCGCAATGCCGGATGGCGAAGTGACAGCCGCTGCGCGCCTCCACGGCGTCGATCACGTCGGTGAAGAGCTTGAACTGGGCGCGGGTGTAGGCCTCGCAGTCCTCGCCCGGCTCGTCGGACACGGCGAAGTGGGTGTAGATGCCCTCCATCTCCAAATTGGGCAGGACTACGCTGCGGCAGAGATTCTCCACGCCGGTCTCAAAATAGTCCCCACTGCAGAGATAGCCCAGGCGGGACATGCCGGTATCCAGCTTGATGTGGGTTTTCAGCGTCTTTCCCAGCGCCCCGGCGGCCTCGGAATAGGCCTTCGCCTTGGCGAGGGCGCTGATGGTCTGGGTGATGTGGTTGTCGATCAGCGTCTCGGTATACTCCGGCGGGGTGTGGCCCAGGATCAGGATCGGCATGGTGATGCCGTGCTCCCGCAGCTCCAGCGCTTCGTCAAGACAGGAGACGGCCAGATAGTCCGCCCCGGCGCTCTCCAGCAGGCGGGAGACCTGCACCGCGCCGTGGCCGTAGGCGTCGGCCTTCACCACGCCGAGGAAGCGGCAGCCCTCCGGCAGACGCGCGCGGATGGCCTCATAGTTGTGGCGGATGTTGGGCAGGGAGATCTCCGCCCAGGTTCTCTTTTGCAGATCGTTCATGTCATTGGCTCCAATCTGAAAGTTCACAGAATACGCATACGTTATCGTCGCTGGCAAGCTCCGCGCGGACGGGAATCATGCCCTCACCGAACCAGACCGTGGCCGAGAGATGATCGTCCAGGATCAGGCGGTAGACGCGCAGGCCGTCCTCCTCCCAGTGGGAGTCCACCGCGCCGTGCAGCAGGATATCGGTCAGGCGGGGCAGCGCGCTCATGGGTGTGAGCCCGTAGGCGTCCAGCGGCCCCAGATCCAGGATCAGACCCTCGTAAACCAGGGCAGAACTGTCGGGCTGCACGCGGGCGCGGATGCCGGCGATGCGCTCCGGCGCGAGGACCGTGACCTCTTCTCCCTCCGCGTCCTTCTGATAGGCGAGGGTGAATTCCACACTGCGGTCCGGGTATTCGGCGCGCAGCTTTGCGGTATAGGACAGGGCTTCCTTTGCGGCAAGATCGCCGGAAAAGGTCTCAAAACGGCTGACCGCGGCGCGGTTGCCGCAGCCGCAGAGCAGCAGGGGAAGCAGGATCAGAACAGAGAGCAGGGCTTTTTTCATGGGCGCCTCCTTGGATGAGTTACCCAAGTGTATGCCCGCTGCCTCCACATGATGCACCATTATACTGATTATTCACGGATTCGTCAATTTTTCTCTTGCGAAAATCTATGGAATATGGTATTGTTAGCTTTGCTGTGAACGGGAAAATAGCGCGTTCTGCGAGCAACAGAGAGTGGGGGTCACCGGCTGCAAGCCCCCTGGCTCGTCCGCGCTTGGTTCGCCCGGGAGCTCCGGCCAATTCCCGGCGCGTCAGATGCGTTAGAGTCTGTCAAAGAGCGGCACTGGAGTGTGCCGAACGTGGGTGGTACCGCGGAAGTTCTGCTTTCGTCCCATTTGGTTGGGGCGGAGGCTTTTTTTATTGCCTCCCCTTGGCAGGGGAGCCTATAAGGAAGGAGAATACCCCTCAGTCTGGCCTGACTGCCAGCCAGCTCCCCTTGACAGGGGAGCCTATAAGGAAGGAGATTGTAATGAGAGAAATGATGCAGAAGCTGCGGGATGCCTCGATCCAGGCCATTCTGCAGAGCGAGAACGCGGAGAGCCTGGAGGCTCTGCGCGTCAAGTACCTGGGCAAGAAGGGCGAGCTGACCGGCATCCTGCGCCAGATGGGCAAGCTCTCCGCCGAGGAGCGCCCGGCCATGGGCCAGCTGGCAAACCAGCTGCGGCAGGACATTGAAGCCGCCATCGAGGCCCGCCGCACGGAGCTGCAGAGTGCGATGATGGAAAAGAAGCTGGAGCTGGAGACCATCGACGTGACTCTGCCCGCCGAGGATGTGCGCATCGGCCACAAGCACCCGATGTACAACGTGCTCGACCAGATCAAGGACATCTTCATCGGCATGGGCTTTGAGATCGTGGACGGCCCCGAGGTGGAGCTGGCCGACTACAACTTCACCAAGCTCAACATTGAGGATACCCATCCCTCCCGCGAGTGGACGGACACCTTCTACTTCAAGGACGACAGCAGCATCCTCCTGCGCACCCAGACCTCTCCCATGCAGGTGCACGCCATGGAGACCCGGCCCCTGCCCATCCGCATGATCGCCCCGGGCCG
>CAMOXI010000077.1 GCA_946628965.1 uncultured Clostridia bacterium
TGCACCAGGATCAGCCGGTAGTAGAAATAGGCCGGGCTGTCGTCCGGCTCCACCACGCTCACGCGGGTAAAGCGCCGGTCTATGTATTCATAGGGGACATAATACTTGCGGCCCAGGTCGCGGTAATACAGGCAGAGCTTGCCGAGCCGTACGCGGCCGATCTCCTCTGCGCTGTTATAGTCGTCCACATGGGCCTGGTCGTCAATGACCTTTTTATCGACGCCGCGGAATTTCAGTTTACCGAACCCGAACATCTTCGTGTCTCCCTTTTTTCTGGCCGAAGCCCCAGGCGTACCACTTGTCGGGCAGTTTGAGGGCGATCATCACGCCTAAGAGGCCGCCAAAAGTACCGGTCAGGGCGCCGCCCAGCACGTCGCTGGGGAAGTGGACGCAGAGGTAAATGCGGGAAATGCCCATCAAGAAGGCAAAGACCAGAGCCAGCCAGCTCCAGCGCTTGTTGCCCAGCAAAAACAGCGGGATCATCGTGGCAAAGGCGGCGTTGGTGTGCCCGGAGGGGAAGCTCTTGTCGCTCTCGGTGTGCTGGCCCACCATGGTCCAGAACTGATAAAAGACCGAGCTCTGATCCACATAGGGGCGCGGACGGGCGATGACGACCTTCAAGAACAGATTGACGATGATGAAGGCGATGGCAAGGCCGATGCTCATGGCCGTGCCGGCGCGGCGGGTCTTTTTGTTGAGCAGCAGCGCAAGGGAGAGAATGATGAGGAAAATGCCGCCCTTGCCGAGGACGGACACCAGTTCAAAAAACGGGGTAAAGAAGCCGGGCGCCAGATCATAGAGCTTGTGGACGGCGGTGGTGACCGCCACGTCAAAGCCCGCAAAAGTCGAATTCAGCCACAGGGCAGTGCCTGTCAGTTCCATATAAAGTAACCTGCCTCTCTTTGTTTTTTTCTATTTTAACATAGATGCCTTAGAAAATCCACAGCGAATTGCATAATCACAGTAGCGGCGTGCAAACTAAGCGCGAAGGAAAAGGGAGGTATGAGCCTTGAGAGAAATACAGAAACGGATTTCCGCCCTGCTTTTGAGCCTGCTGCTCCTGGGAAACACCGCGGCATTTGCCGAGGGTACCGCGCCGGTGGCGGAGAACCTGGAACTGCGCACGTACCGCAACGTCTCGGTGGGCGGGCGGCTCAGCGCTTTCGACGCCGAGGACGACGTGGTCTCCTTTTCGATCACCACGGACCCGGTCAAGGGCAGCATTGAACTGGAAGAGAACGGCTGCTTCGTCTATACGCCGCGGGAAAACAAGCGCGGGCGGGACTATTTCGGCTACAAGGCCGTGGATAGCGAGGGCAATCTCTCCCAGGAGGCCACGGTGATCATCCGCATCGAAAAGCAGAAGAAGTCGGTCGTTTACAGCGACCTGGAGGGGCAGGCCTGTGCGGCCGCAGCCGTCACGCTGAGCGAAGAAGGGATCTTCACCGGGGAGAAACTGGGCGGCATGTACTGCTTCCAGGCGGAGAAGCCGGTCACGAGAGGGGAGTATCTGGCCATGTGCGTAAAACTGATCGGGCAGGAGCCGCTGCCTGCGGCCGTGAGAAGCGGGTACCGGGACGATACCGGGATCCCGGCCTGGGTCAGAAGCTGTGCGGCGGCTGCCAGGCTGCGGGGCGCGGCGCCTGTCTGTGAAAACCTGCGTGCTGCGGATCCCATCACCTGTGACGAGGCGAACGCATGGCTGAATGCGCTGCTGCATCTGGAAGACGTGCACTACGGGCAGGCTGCCGATGCTGTGAGCCAGGCGGCGCGGAACCTGTGGGCGCACGGAATTCCGGCCGCTCTGGGCTCCCGGATCCTGACGCGGGCTGAGGCCGCCGAGATGCTGGCCGCGGCCGCTGAACTGAGGCAATAGAGAAAGACAGGGTTTGCAGTTTTTGCATTCCCTGTCTCAAAGTGTCGACAAGAAGTCGACACTTTGAGCAACAAAAATGAGAACTTCTGAAAAAAGTTCTCATTTTTGCGTATATCAAACGCGAGAGGGAATAACCAATCCCCTCTCGCCCTCTCCCCATGCGTGTCCACCTTCTGGCGCATGGGCGAAGGGTTGTCTACAGTCTGAGACAGCGTTTGCTCAAAAAGCATTCCCTGTCTCTTTCCACGATCAGAAAAGGCCGTAAACATATTGCATGAGCAGCCGCTTCACCGGCGAAAGCAGCGAGAGTTTCTCCCGCACCGTATCCTCCAGCAGGCTGCGGCAGCGCTCGCTCTCCTCCGCGTTTGCGCCCTGCGCGCTGAAAAAGGCTTTCTCCGCGCAGATTCGGATCTCCTCGGGTACAGACCCCAGCAGCGGGGAGAGCCGCTCCGCGCGCCGATAGGCGGCAAGGACGGCCTTGCTGGCGTCCGGGTCGGCAAGCCTTCTCTGCCAGATGCTGCGCTGCAGGACAGGCCAGAGCGGCAAAACGGCGAGAACCAGCAGCAACGTCAAAACGGACGCCCAGGGGAAGCTGCCATGCTGCGCTGGCTGTTCTTCGCTCTGCTGCGGCTGGACGATGCCGACCGGCAGAGCTTCCGCCGTGGGGGAAGGAGCTGCGGGAACCGGCTGCGGCGCACGCGTCTCCTCGGACTGTTCCGAGGGTTCCTCCGTGACGGCTTCCTCTTCCGGGTCCTCCACCGTCGGATTCAGCCCGCTCTGACCGGTGACCTCCACCGGGATCCAGCCGACCCCGTCCCGGTAGATCTCCACCCAGGCGTGGGCGTTTTCGCCGCGCACGTCAACGTTTTGTCCGGCTTCTGCGCGCAGCAGGAAGCCCTCGGTAATGCGGGCGGGCACGCCCAGCGCGCGGTACATGGCCGTTGCCGCGGTGGCAAAGTGTACGCAGTAGCCCCGGTGGGCCTGCGTCAGGAACCAGATCGCGTAATCCGCGCTGGGATAGGGCTCCGTCTCCAGATCATAGACGCCCGCAGCGCGGATATAGTTTGCCACGTCGTCTATGAGCGTGGGGGAGTGGATATCAATCCCGGCCTCGGCCGCCAGGTTCAGCAGGGCGGTTCGGGTCTCCTGCGGCAGCCGGGTATAGGCCGTGTGGGCAAAGTCCCGGTATTGCAGCTCGCCGGCGGAGCCCGCCGCAATCGCATCGAAGCCGCCGGTATAGACCGTATAGCGGAGCCGTGTGTCCTGCAGCGCGGCGGGCACCGAGGCGTCACCCTCGCCGGTGAGCGCGGAATAGTAGGGGAGCATGGCATAGCGCAGCGGCGTGATCTGCCGGATCGAAAGCCGGTGCTGCTGCCCGTAAGGCTCCACCGCTTCCGCGGCGAAGGCCAGGGAGCTGAGCGGCGCTTCCACCGCCGGTGCCCAGCCATTGCCGCTGTAGTCGCCGTAGGAGGTGCCGCGCAGATAGAGAAGCCCCGTGCTGTCGGCGTTTACCTGGAGAAACAGCGTCTCCAGCATCTGCGGCGTATAGTTCTGCGTCAGATCCATGCCGCCGCCCTCGGCCTCCCAGAGCATGGTATCCGCCGTGTCCGGCAGGGTCTCGGGGCTGGCCTCAATCGTCTGGGGAATGGCGAAGGGACTGTCTCCCTCCGCAGGCTCCAGCTTTTCCAGCAGCCGGTCTACAAGCTGCTCCAGCTCCCGCGCAACGGCGCTGTCATGCTCCTCCAGGCGGTAGTCTTCCGGCTTGTTGAACCAGAGTACCCCGCAAAGGAGCAGCAGCACCGGCAGACTGTAGCCGAATACCAGCCTGCCCGACGCACCGTCCGCCCGATAGTCCCCACTGGCGAGGATCAGCGCCCAGAAGAGCAGCATGGCGACAACGGGCGCCGTGGCAGCAAAGCCGTTGACCGAAAGGCAGGCGCCGAACAGGGGCGCCGTGCCGAGAAAGCAGAGAAAGCGCCGCCCGCTCCCGGCTGTCAGCCCGGAAGCCAGGTAGGCAAGCAGCAGAAAGGCGATCAGCAGCAGCACAAAGCTGTGATCCTCCACGGCGTTGAGATAGCCGTAGCTCGCATTTGGCGCGATATAGGAATGGAAGTACGCGCCGCTGAATTTGTCGATCAGATCGTCCATCTCCGTGATGGGATTTGCGTCAAAGAAACGGTAGGCTTCATAGAGAAGCAGAGCCGCGGCCGGCATGCCGAGCAGAAGCCCCCGCCGGAAGCAGGCGCAGATCCAGAGACAGAGCGCAGCACCGGCGATCCAGAGCCAGAGCCGGGGATGAAAGCCCAGATCCAGCGTCGTACACAGGAGAGAAAGCTGCGGCAGCACGCCAAGAAGCAGCAGGAAGAGGACGGAGACACGGTTGAGAAGCTTATTTACCACAGCTGCACCTCCCCGTCCACCACACTGAGGACGCAGCGGGCCCCGGAGGCGTCGAAGCGCAGCACCTCGCCCAGGGGGCAGGCGAGCAGGGAACAGAGCGCCTCCACCGTCTCCTGTTCATTGCCCACCGTATACATCCGGTCGGCGATGATCTGATGCGGAAGCTCTCTGCGGCAGAGCTCACCGGAGAGCCAGCAGAGCGTCTCCAGGCCTCGATCCTCCGCGCCAACGCGGCCGAGTACCACATAGATCCGGTCATTCTCCCGCTCCAGCGCTTCCCGCACGATCAGTGTGTCGGTTTTAGAGCTGAGCTTCCAGTGGATGGCGTTTCCCGGATCACCGGGGCGGTACTCCCGAAGCTCATGCTCCTCGGAAAAGCCGCCGCCGTATTTGGGCCGCAGCACCGCCGCCGTATCCAGCGCAGCGTCGAGATCCGGCAGCTTTTCCGGCTCGCGCGGCAGGGGAAGCACGGTACAGATATGCTCTTCCGGCGCTCTGCGCGGAATCCGAAACAGGCCAAGGATATCCCGGCACTCCAGCTTTGTCACGCGGCAGCGCAGCTGCCCGCAAAGCCCTGTGGGAAGCGGAACCTCGATCTCTTCTCCCTGCAGCGTGATGCAGCTGTATTTTCCCCGGATGACTTCTCCGGTATAGCGGTTTTCGATCTCTGTGTGGATCAATATGCGGCAGGGCGGCAGCAGGCGAGGGACAGAAAAAGTCAGCCGGAAGAATTCACGCTGGCCCTTCCGGACGGTGGCGCGGACCGCGTTGTTCGTCCTGACGCTCAGCATCGCAGGCAATGACAGCAGAGAGAGCGCGGGCGGCAGGATCACCACGCACCAGAAGAAGTAGGGCGCAAACCAGCCCAGATAGATCTCGCGCAGCAGCCAGGCGGCCCCGACCGCCAGCAAATAGAAAAGGAAAGAAAGCGTCGGCATCTTATTTGATCGCGGGTGCTTTGACGGAGGCGAAGAGCTTTGCCAGCGCCTGTTCCTTCTCGGCGGACTCGTGCACTTCCTGGGACCAGATCAGCCGGTGCTCGATGCAGTCATGAAACACAAATCTCACGTCCCGCGGCAGCACATAGTCCCGCCCCTGGATCCAGGCCGTGGCCTTGCTCAGAGCCGTCAGCGCCAGCGATGCGCGGGGGCTGGCACCCTGGACGATCAGCGGATCGTTTCTCGTCTTCTCGCAGAGTGAGACGATGTATTCGATCATCTCATCTTTAATATAAATATTCTCCGCCGCGCGGCGGATCTCCAGCAGCTCCTCCCGGGAGACGACCTGCTCCACAGCCTCGGGCCGGACGCCCTTCTGGCGGCGGCGGATCATTTCCATCTCATCCGCGTGGGAGGGATAGCCCATGGACACGCGCAGCATGAAGCGGTCCATCTGGGAATCCGGCAGCATCTGCGTGCCCTTGGCGCCGGTGGGGTTCTGCGTGGCGATGACGACAAAGGGCTGCGGCACGGGGTAGGTGTTCCCGTCCACCGTCACCTCGCCCTCCTCCATGGCCTGCAGCAGAGCCGACTGGGTGCGGGAGGTGGCCCGGTTCAGCTCGTCCGCGAGGAAGAGATTGCACAGCACTGCGCCCTTCTGATAGCGCATGCTGCCGGTATTCTTATCAAAAATGGAGTATCCCGTGATATCGGAAGGCAGCACGTCCGGCGTAAACTGGACGCGGTTATACTCGAGCCCCAGCGCGCGGGACATGGACACGGCCAGCGTGGTCTTTCCCACGCCGGGAATGTCCTCCATCAGAATATGGCCGCCGGCCACAATGGTCAGCAGCACCTTGATCATCGTCTCATCCTTGCCGACAATGACCTTGCCCACCTCGCGCAGGATGCGTTTTGCATTGTCGATCGACGCAATACTGTTCATATATACCTCCCGGAAAGGGGATCAGCCCCAATATCTTGTGGTGTGAAGATCGCCGCCTATTTTACCATGAACGGTACACCCAGGGCAAGAATATTAAGAAGAATTAAGATTCTGCCCTCGCTTTTGCGCCTGTTTCGGCAGAGATTAGAGCTCTCTGACAGGAAGCTACAAAATTTTAAACAACACAAGATTTTGGGGTCAAATCGGTAACAATGCGATTAAGAATCAATATTTTGTGGTTTTCCCTCTTGACAACGCCAATATCTGGCGCTATCATAGCTCTCGAACGCAAAAAGGGGAGGATGGACATGCGCATTGCCGGACTGCAAAAACTGACGCTTTTGGATTTCCCGGGAAAAGTTGCCTGCACGCTTTTCACGGCGGGCTGCAACTTCCGCTGTCCCTTCTGCCAGAACGCCTCCCTGGTGCTGCCGGAGTGCTTCGGCCAGCCCATGAGTGAAGAGGAGATCCTGTCCTTCCTGAAGAAACGGCAGGGTGTGCTGGACGGCGTGGCCATCACCGGCGGGGAGCCGATGCTGCACGCCGATCTGTCGGAGCTGCTGCGGAAGATCCGGGCGCTGGGCTTTCTCGTAAAGCTCGACACCAACGGCAGCTTTCCCGACCGTCTGGTCGCGGTGCTGGAGGAAGGGCTGGTGGACTATGTGGCCATGGACGTCAAGAACGCCCCGGACCGCTATGCCGAGACCGTGGGTCTCACGGCCATGGATCTGACGGCGATCGACCGCTCCCGCTCGCTTCTCATGGAAGGGAAGGTCGATTACGAGTTTCGCACCACCGTTGTGAAAGGACTGCACACGCAGGAGAGTCTGCTGGAGGCGGCGCGCTGGATCGAAGGGGCGAAGGCCTGGTATCTGCAGCAGTACCGCTCCTCCGGGGAGATTTTGAACGACTTCGGACTGGATGCCTTTGATGAACAGGAAATGCGGGCCTTTGCCGAGGCGGCGGCCCCTTATGTCCCCACCCAGGTGAGGGGAATCTGAAAGGAGAAAGAGAGAAATGTATCAGGTAAGCAAGCGTGACGGCAAAGTCGTCGATTTCGATATCAACAAGATCGCTGAGGCGATCAAGAAGGCCTTCCAGGCCACGAACACCGAGTATAACGACAGCGTGATCGATTTTCTGGCGCTGAAGGTCTCGGCGGACTTCCTGCCCAAGATCAAGGACGGCAAGGTCGCCGTGGAGGACATTCAGGACAGCGTGGAGGCCGTGCTCTCCCGCGGCGGCTATGAGGCCGTGGCCAAGGCCTACATCCTCTACCGCAAGCAGCGCGAGAAAATGCGCAACATGAAGTCCACCTATCTGGACTACAAGGAGACCGTCAACAAGTATCTGGACGTGGCCGACTGGCGCGTGAAGGAGAACTCCACCGTCACCTACTCCGTGGGCGGCCTGATCCTCTCCAACTCCGGCGCCATCACCGCCAACTACTGGCTCTCCGAGGTCTATGACGAGGAGATCGCGAACGCCCACCGCAACTGCGACATTCATCTGCACGACCTGAGCATGCTGACCGGCTACTGCGCGGGCTGGAGCCTCAAGCAGCTGATCCAACAGGGTCTCGGCATCCCCGGCAAGATCAACTCCTCTCCCGCCGGGCATCTCTCCACCCTCTGCAACCAGATGGTCAACTTCCTGGGCATCATGCAGAACGAGTGGGCCGGCGCCCAGGCTTTCTCTTCCTTTGACACGTACCTGGCCCCCTTCGTCAAGGTGGACAACCTGAGCTACAAGGAAGTCAAGCAGTGCATCCAGTCCTTCGTCTTCGGCGTGA
>CAMOXI010000078.1 GCA_946628965.1 uncultured Clostridia bacterium
ACACCCCACTTGTTAGTAGTATACCATACTGTCTAACAAATGGGGTGCTGTTCAATTTTGTACGGATTCGCCTGATTCTTTCTTTATACGCATATCACAACAGGCCGACGTAGACGGACAGGAAGTGGAAGAAGGTCCCAAGCAGGCAGAAGACGTGAAACACGCTGTGGCTGTAGCGCTTCTTCTTCCCCACGCCGTATAGGATCGCCCCGATGGAGTACATCACGCCGCCCAGGACGAGGCAGGTCAGGCCGGGCTTTCCCATGTGCTGCAGCAGCTGCGGCACACCGAAGAGGATGGACCAGCCGCTGCCCAGATGGCAGAGCACGCTCACCAGCGAAAAGCGGTCCACGTCCACAGCGGTGAAGACGATGCCAAGCACCGCAAAGAACAGCACCACGCCCAGAAGCCACCAGCCCCGGGCACCGCCGACGCCCAGCAGCGCCACCGGGATATAGGTGCCCAGCACCAGCAGGTAGACGTTGCAGTGGTCGATCACCCGCAGCACCTTCTTGCCCTTCACCCGGGGCGAAAGGGCGTGATAGAGGCAGGAGATCGTGTAGAGCAGCACCGTGGCCGCGCCGAAGAGGGCGACCGTGGTCACAGCCAGCGCGCCGCGCGCCCGCACCAGCATCAACACCAGCGCTGCCACGCCCAGCAGTGCGCCGAGGCCGTGGGATATGGCGTTGAAGAGCTCCTCCCCCAGCGTGTAATCCGGGATGCGAATCTCCCGTTTTTTCTTCTCTTCCATGCTGTCCCTCCATAACGTTTTTCTGTCCTTTATTCTTTCACATTTTCATTGTGCCGGTCAAGCCTTTCTTTTTCCCGTTTTGGCAGTTTGCGTACATTGCCCAGATTGCGGGAAAACAGCCCGGGGTAATGCCCCGGGCTGCAAGCTGTCGACAATGTGTCGACAGCTTGCAGCATCAAAAATGAGAACTTCCGAAAAAGTTCTCATTTTTGAGAATATCAAACGCGAGAGGGAATAACCAATCCCCTCTCGCGCTCTCCCCATGCGTGTCCAACTTCTGTCACATGGGTGAAGGGTTGTCTACAGTCTGAGCAGCCCGGTTGGATTGTGTGGTTTTGATCGTTTAGTCGGTCAGGTCCAGCATGTAGCTGCTGTTCTCGCCCAGAACGGTGGTGGGGAGCTTGCCGTCCCACTGCTTGATCCGGTAGTACTCGATGAGCTCTCCCGTCAGGGATTCGGAAATGCGCTTGTTCATCTCGGCCTCTTTCTCACCGGCGTAGAGCGCGGCCTCGGCCTGCACCTTGACCACTTCCAGCTCGGCGTTGGCGGCGATGACAGCCTTCTCGGCCTCGGCATTGGCCGCGATCACAGCGCGCTTGGCGGTGGCTTCCTCCTCCATGGTCTTCTGGGCCTGCTCGGTCTCGGCGGTCAGCTTGTTCTGGGCCGCCACCTGCTTGGCCTCGACGGCGGTGGTGAAGGCGTCGGTGAAGTCGATGTCCTCGATGGCGATGGAGACGATGGTGATGCCGTAGCGGCGCATATCCTCGGCCGTGCTTTCGGCGATCATATCGGACAGGTCGTTGCGCTTGGCGATCAGGTTCTCCGCAGAGTAGCGGGAGAAGACGGCCTTGGTGTTCTCCAGGATGCGGGGATACATGACATTCTCATAGTAGTGGATGCCCACAGTGCGGTAGAGCTCCTGGGCGGTCTCCTGGTCGATGCAGTAGTTGACGGAGATCTGCAGATTCACCTGCTGGATGTCGCTGGAGAAGGCCTCGGTGCTGATCTGCACCTTCTGGGTGCGGTTATCCATCTTCACGACTTCCTGCCAGGGCAGGATCAGATGGGCGCCGGCGCTGATGGTGCGCTCCTCCACGCGGCCGAAGGTGGTCAGGATGCCGGTGTAGCCGGTGGGCACCACGGTCACGCTGCTGAGCATCACAGCCGCCAGCAGCACAACGAGCGCCAGCAGCTGCACGGGGCGGGTGCGCCAGACCCGCTTGATCACGGTCTGCCCCCGCTCATTAACAATGGACTTTCCCTGAAAGCCCAGGGCCACGAACAGGCCGACGGATACGATCAATCCCAAAAACAGAGCAAACATTCTATATACCTCCTCTGCAATCTGTTTGAGGATATGACGGCGAAAACGCAAAAAAGTTCACCCTCTTCCCAGGGGAAAAGGGTGAACATGTATGAATGTTTGTAATGGATTCTTTCAGTCCTCGAAGACCACGACCGCCGTCTGCTGATACTCCTCTGGCACGGGAGGGTCCTCCTGCGGCGTGAAGAAAGCGCAGCCCGTCAGAAACAGCAGCACCGCCAGGATCCCGGCAAGAACAGATTGTTTGATTCGATTCATGATTCTCTCCCTTTCTTAATCGATTCTGGTGGTGCTGCCGCTCGCAGTGATAATCCGCTTCCCTCGTGTCATCCTGAGCGAAGTCGAAGCCGGAGCCGAAGGATCCCGCCGCTGCACGCCTCAGAATGACAGCCGGAGGCTCAGCCCAGGTTGTTGTTTCCCTCGTGCAGGGCGGCGCCGTCCCAGAGCACGTTGCTGCACTCGCCCAGGTAGACGCTGTTATAGGCGCAGTCGTGGATCTCGCAGCCCGTGAAGCTCACGCCGGAGCAGCGCATCAGCTGCGCGCCCAGGTTGGAGCACTCGTACATCTCTGTGTCCTCCACGGTGAGGCCCTGGCAGTTGGAGGCGTAGATCGCGTTCACGCCGCAGCCGAAGAGGCCGCAGCCGCGCACCAGGATCTCCCCGCAGTTGGTGAATTCAAAGACGTCGCCCGCGCAGGAGCCGGGGGCCTCCTTCAGATGGCCCGCGGTCAGGTTCTCGACGGAGATGTCAGAGCAGTTTTCAAAGTTCAGCACCTCGGCGTAACGGGGTACGGCCTGCAGGGTGGTCCTGTCCTTCCCCTGGCCGATGATGTGGAAGTTCTCCACATCGGTGATGATCAGGTTCGGGCCGTCAAAATCGGCGCGCCAGTAGTAATTGTTCCCGCCGTAGCCGCCGTAATTCGCGGCGGTGGAGAAGTCCAGCTGCTCGCAGTCCACATAGATCGTGGTGTCGCTGCCGATGGCGGCCAGGAAGTCGTCCACGTTGTCCACATGGAAGACATTTTCACCCAGCTCGTTCTGCTCGCCCGCCGGGGCCGCTGCCTCGGGCTGGTGCGGGCCGTAGTAGGGCTCCAGATACTCTTTGCGCTGCATGGCCTCCAGGTCGGAGAGCGCCAGCTCCCGGCCCGCGGCATTCACGACCACGCCGGCATTGCTCTCGCCGTCGTAGTTGAAGTACATGCCCGCGCCGCGGACGGTATTCTCCACGAAGCGGCAGTCGTCAAAGACAGGACTCGCGCCGCCGATATGGAAGAGACCGCCGGTGGCCCAGGTGTAGACGCTGCCATCTGTGCGCTGCTGTGCCTCCGGCTCGCGGGAGATGCGGTTGTCGTGCACGTCGCAGCCGCGCATCTGCACCTCCAGGGAGCTGTCGGTGTGCAGCAGAGTCTGGGCCTCATTGCCGCAGATTTCGGTGTTGAAGACCACGAAGCCGGTGGTGGTGCTGGCGTGGAACAGATCGGCGGCGATGGCATCGCCCTTCAGGCCGCAGTCCCTGACCTGACCGCCCACAAAGCGCACGTCCCAGCAGCCCACGGCGTGCACGGCGCCGACGCTGCACTCGCGGATCACCGTGGCAGTGGCGGCCACGCCGCGGCAGTTGATCGCGTAGATGCCCAGTGTGCCGCAGCCGTAGAGGTCACAGCCGGTGACCACCATGCTGTCGCAGCCGCTGAAGTTCAGCACGCCGCCGGTGCAGTAGCCGGGGAGGACGGTGTGCCCGGCGGTGAAAGAGATCAGGTTCACCCCGGCGCAGTTTTCAAAGCTCAGGACATTGGCGTAGCGCGGCTCGGTGACGATCTCGGTCATGCCCTTGCCGTGGCCCGCGATGTACAGGTTTTCCACGTCGTGGATCACCAGCTCGTAGCCCTCGTAGATGTCCTTCCAGCGGACAGCTTCATTGCCCGTGTCCCCGCCGTAGCTGGCGGCCGCGGTCAGATTGAAGACGCCGTCGGGGATCTGGATCACGCGGTCGCTGCCGATGGCGGCGATGAACTCGTCCACGCTGCGGACGATGATGTGTTCCTCGGGGATGCTGTCGCCATAGAGCTCGGTGACATCGTCGGGGCTTCCCACGGGAATCGGGCTTTCACCGGGGCCGGGGATGAACAGGCTGGGCGTCACGATGACGGAAGGCGTCGGCTGCGAAGGGGTTTCCGCCGCGGCGTTGCCCGTCAGGGGCAGGGCGCCGCTGTTCGGGCCGAGGGCCATGCCGCAGCCGGAGAGCAGCAGCAGGACGATGAGAGCCAGGGCGATGCCCGCCCGGCCTTTGTTTTTGTATTTCATGATCTGCAGTAACCTTTCTTTCAGGTTCCGCTTCTCGGTGGCAAAGCTGACAGCGACCACGCTTCCGGGAAGCGGACGGTCGGCGGCGAGCGTTAAGAGCAGCTCGCCGTAATGTTGTTTTTCGTCCCGGCCCATGCGCCGCAGCAGCCGCTCGTCGCAGCTGAGCTCGCAGGCCCGGTCGATCTCCCGGCGAAAGAGCGCCAGGAAGGGGTTGAACCAGTGGAGGCAGCTCACCAGCACTGCGAACCACTTGAAGGCCAGGTCGCCCCGGCGGTAGTGGGTCAGCTCGTGGCGCAGGATGCCGCGGAGCATCCCCTCGTCATAGTCCCGCTCGGGCAGGACGATGACCGGGCGCAGAAAGCCCAGCAGCATCGGCGTGCGCAGGGCGCGGCTGCGGCAGAGGGCGGGCCAGGGATTGGGGTTCAGTGCCTCCAGCACCAGGCGGTCGCTCTCTCTCGCCGGGCGGAAGGTTCTGCCCAGGGCGCGGCGAAAGCGCAGATAGCCCACGGCGTACCAAAGGAAGCTGATCCCCACGCCGATGAGATAGACGAGGCCCCAGAAGTCCCAGCTGGTCAGAAGGGTCTTCGCGCCGTCCAGCAGGGCTTCGATGTCCACAGCGGGCTTTGCGGTTTTTGCGCCCGCGGTCTCAGATACTGGGAGCACATCCTCCGCGGGGAGGCCTGCCTGTTCGCTGCCCTCGCTGTAAGTACGGGGCGCGTAGGGCGTCGTGACCTGCTCCACGGGCCAGGCAGTGACGACGGGCATGGGTGCGTCGGCAGCGTGGGGCTCTGCCGTGGGCAGCAGCCCCGGCAGGGGGAGTACAAAGCGCAGCAGCACCAGCAGCCACGCGTAGTAGGCGAAGCTTGCGGGCAGGCGGCTCTTCATCAGCCGCTGCAATAGCATCAGCACCGTCGCGAGCAGCGTGCCGCCCGCGGTCAGGGCCAGGAGCATGCGCAGCAGTTCTTCCATGGCGTCAGTCCTCCACCTTAAACATGTCCCGCAGCTCGGCGATGTCCTCGGCGCTCAGGCCCTCGGACTTCACGAGCGTGGCGACCAGGTTCCGGGCGCTGCCCTTGAAGAGCCGGTCCACCAGATTCTGGGCGGCCCAGTCGCTGTATTCCTCGCGGCCGATCAGGGGACGGTAGTAAAAGACATTGCGTTTTTCCTGCTGCAGCGCGCCCTTGGTGACGAGGCGGCTCACCAGGGTCTTGACCGTGGTGGCCTCCCAGCCGCGGCGGGCCTGCAGCACCGTGCGGATCTCCGTGATGGGCAGGGCGTCCCCCGCCTCCCACAGGACCTTCATAACCTCCAGCTCGGAGTCGGATATTTTCTCGGGTAAGAATGACATGGTCGGGATCTCCTTTCGCAAACGGTGATCGGGCGTTTACGGCAGACTACATATGTAACCTGGTAATACCCTATCACAGGAGACTACAGTTGTCAACCCTCCATAAGGAATCTTAAGAATTTTCTGGAAAAGCCGGGAGATTGTGGAAAAATCGGAGGGAGAAGCAGATATTGAACATTGAGATTCTTCGCTTCGCTCAAAATGACATCCCGGGCCGGCGTCCGACGGCCGTTTGTCCATAAAGCATATCGTGTCCGCGGGAGCGCCATGTGCTCCCCTGCAGAGAGAAACGGCAACAGGTATCGTAGGGGCGATTCACGAATCGCCCGGCCGTCCGATCCCGCCTTCTATCTGTATAAACGATTGTTCCGCCTCCTTCGTTTCACCGGAAAGCATAAAAAATCATCCCGAGCAGCGCTCGGGATGACTTTTAGTCACATCATCGCATAATACACGGCGCCGACGGCCTGGCCGAACTGGGCCACCGTCACGTCTTCCCGGGCGGCCAGCTGACACATCAGGGGCGTATTGGCCAGGTTCTCGTCCGCCGCCTCCAGTTGTATGCCGATCCCAGCTTCATCAAACCCCTCCCGCAGGAGATCAAAGCAGCGCGGGGGCTTGACAAAGCGGCCGAAAAGGAAGCGTATCGGCGGTGTTTTACCGAAGATCCATTCCATCTCCCGCGTCACCACGGAGAGATTGCGGCCGATCCGGCGAAAGACCTCTTCCGCCGCCGGCTGCCCCGCCTCGGCCAGTGCCATCAGATGGGAGAGCGCCGGTTTGCGCAGATCCTCCGGCGCGGTGGGGATCGCCAGGACGCCGTTTTCCTCCCGCGCGAAGTCCGCCAGCAGCGACGGCTCCAGCTCCCAGGCCAGGCGATAGGCAGCCGCCTGCCCCAGATAGCGCCGCAGGCCCGGCATGCCGGAGTTTTCGTTGCGCGTGCTGCGGAGATCCTCTGTCGGCAGCGCCGCCGCGGGAAAGCTCCCCAGATCCAGCAGCAGATCGTACATCTCCAGCGGGATGGGCGGGATCGTCCCGTCCGGCAGGAGCCAGCCGGTGCCCAGATCCGTGCCCAGCGAGTGGGCGATCACGCCGCCGGAAACAGCCTCGTCCTCCCCGCCCGCGGCCAGCTCCGCCGCGGCGGTGAAGGCGGCCATGCTGCCGTCGTTGCAGATGCGGCAGCGCCCGCCCGGGGTGCAGAGAGCCAGGATCTCCCGCTTCAGCTCCCGGATCTTGCAGAACTCCGTTTCGTAGTCCAGGGCCGTGTTTTCCCGCATGCCTTTGGTCTTGGGCGTCTCGCCGCCCACGATGCGGTCGCGGATCACAATGTCCGGAAAGCTGAGCCCTACGGCGTTGAGGGCGCCGCCCTCCCGCTCCATGGCCGCCCGCGCCTTTCGCAGCAATGTCAGAATGGGGCCTGTGATGCCCTCCGCCGTCGGGCTGGCCGCCGGATTCCAGTCGTATTCCTCGGTGTACAGCAGCTTCCCGTCCAGCACGGCGGCAAGCTTGATGTCGCTGCCGCCCACGTCGAGACCGACGATGCCGCCGGTTTCCGCCGCCCGGCAGCACTGCCGCAGCTTCTCCCCCAGCGCCGTCTGCGCCGGGGCGGTTTCGCGTTTCAGCGGCGCATAATCCGTCAGCGGGGCAATGCGGAAGCAGAGATCCCCGCAGATGCGCCGGGCAATGTTCTTTACCTTGCCGAGGCCGTCGGGCCGGTCAAAGCAGGCGGGCAGCTCCGCCGCGAGTTCATCCAGCAGGGCGTCACAGAAAAAGCAGATCGCCGAGCCGCTGAAGGCGGAGAGCAGATTATACACCTGGGCGCAGAGAAGCTGCCGCAGAAAGGTCCGCTCCGCGTCTGTCTTCCAGCGGGGCAGGGCGAGACGGTAGTCCCGCTCCGATCCGTCCGGGCAGGTCAGGCGCAGAATAAGGGGCATCGTATCGGGCGCCGCGGCAAAAAGGGCGCGCAGATCCGGCAGCCAGAGCAGTGCGCCCGCTTCGGCCTGCTGTAAGAGAGAAGAGAGCATATCGCCGTCCTCCGTTTTCTTTGATACCTGCATCGTATCACGTTTTTCCCGCGTATACAAGAGCAGCGCCCTGAGCATTCGGGCGGATTTGCTCCTTGCGCCGTCCGGTGCCATCTGCTATAATAGATAAAAATTCTCGCAGGCGCAGGTGAAGGGCCATGGCACTCAATCAGGAATACTTTGACGCGATCCA
>CAMOXI010000079.1 GCA_946628965.1 uncultured Clostridia bacterium
AGGATCATCCATGAACATCAAGGTTTTAGGCGGCGGATGCCGCAACTGTGAGAATTTGCTGGCGGCAGTAAAAGAAGCGGTTGCTGAAAAAGGGATTGAGGCAGAGATCGAGTACATCACCGATATGGCCAAGATCATGGAATACGGCATTATGAGCACCCCGGCGCTGATGGTCGATAACAAGCTTGTGTCCATGGGGCGGGTTCTGAAAGCGAAGGACGTTTTGAAATTTCTCCGATAGTACACCCCCCCGAAAATGCACCCCACCGTCAAAAATGCACCCCGGGCAGAGCAAAAATGCACCCCGCCTTGACCATGGGGTGCATTTGGTATCAATATTAGCGTTATTTCCCACAAAGGGACTCTGATCTGGATACGAACAGAGTCCCTTTTTTTCTTCCCATCTTGAGCTTTGTCTGCTATACTCATTTCAATAAAACGGTATGTAAGGAAAAGAATCCATGAATTATCTTGAAGCGTATTACAACAACTATAACGAAGAAGGGCGTCTGCTTTCCCGCCACGGGCAGGTGGAATACCTGACCACCATGCGGTACATCGAAGAATGCCTCGGCGGTATGGCAGAGCCTGAGATCCTGGAAATCGGAGCAGGGACGGGGCGCTACAGCGTTACCCTGGCAAAGCAGGGGTACCGGGTGACCGCGGTCGAGCTCATTGAGCACAATCTGGAGATCCTGAGAAGCAAGCTGGACGGCACGGAAGATATCACGACGATGCAGGGGAACGCGCTGGATCTCTCCGGGCTATCCGACAATGCCTTCGATCTGACCATGCTGCTCGGCCCGATGTATCACCTCTACACGAAGGAAGAGAAGCTGCAGGCGCTTTCCGAAGCGGTGCGCGTGACGAAACCGGGCGGCCATATCCTGGTGGCTTATTGCATGAATGAACCCACCGTCATTCAGTATGTCTTTGGCTTAAACCATCTGCAGGAAGTGATGGATCTTCATATGCTGACGCCCGACTGGCGTTGTATCAGCGAGCCCAAAGATCTCTTTGAGATGGTGCGTACCGAGGAGATCGCGGAACTGGATGCGGCGGTGCCGGTCAAAAGGATCAAACTGGTCGCCGCGGACGGCGCGACGAATTACATGCGAGAATGCATAGACGCCATGGATGATGAGACCTTCGGCCGGTGGATGGACTATCATTTCACGATCTGCGAACGGCAGGACCTGATCGGGGCATCCCATCACACGCTGGATATCCTCCAGAAAGCGTGAAGGCTTTCGGCTTGTCGAGATGCACCCTTTCGTCACAGGGCGCTGCGGTTAACGGACGCATCAAAACAGGAAAAGGAGACAGAGGATGGAACTCAGAAAGCTGCCCTATGCGCTGACCGTGTGCAAGGTCAAAGCGCCGGAAGATATCCCGCTGGAGAGCGAATTCTATTTTGTCGGCAGGACTGACGAGGAGCTGTCCCTCGTGTGCCGGACGGAGGACTGCCCGGCAGAGACCCTGGAGCGGGATGACGGCTGGCGGGGCTTTCGCATTGCGGGCGTTCTGGATTTTTCCCTGATCGGCATCCTGTCAAAACTATCCGGCATCCTGGCGGCGCACAGGATCGGGATCTTTGCCGTGTCCACCTTTAACACGGACTATATCCTTGTGAAAGAGGGCAACTTCGAACGCGCGTTGAGCGTGCTTGCGGCGGAAGGCTACACGGTGGCGTGAAGCCGCTACGGGCCCGGCAAGCGCAAGGCCCTTTTTCGGCTTTCCATGACAGCGCTCGTATGGTATAATCCGGTTGAGAAATGTGCTGCAGAGGAGGCGGAGGATGGAAATAAGCTTCCTTCGGGCGGAGCTGTGCTTCGCGGCGCTGTGGCTGGCGCTGCGGATCGCGGTCTGGGGCCGGCAAAAGCGCGTGGACTGGAAAAGGGAAGCGGTTTTGCTGCTGATGTATATAAACCTTGCGGTGATCCTGCGCTTTACCTTCTTTCCCCTGCGCCGGGTGGACGGACAGATCCTCCCGCTCGTGTTTGACGCTTCGCGTGCGCTGCCCTTTCGCACCAACCTGATCCCCTTTGTGCGGCTGCCGGGCTTTCACAGCGCGGCCTTTGCGGAGAATGTGCTCGGCAATGCGGCGTTGTTTCTGCCGAGCGGCATCGTGCTGCCGCTGGTGTATCCGAAGCTTGACCGCTTCTGGAAAGTGCTGGCCGCCGGGGCGGGACTGTCGCTCTCGATCGAACTGCTGCAGCTGCCCTTTGCCGCGCGCACCACGGATATCGACGATCTGATCTTCAACACGCTGGGCGTGGCCGTCGGTTACGGGATCTGGCTGCTGCTCCGAAAAGCGCGGAAAGCCTGGCGAAAGAAGGATGGAACCCGATAGAAAAGGGGAGAAAACCATATGGAGACAGAGAAAAAGTATCGGATCCTGGACGGCACGGCGCTGAAGCTGCTTGCCATGATCAGCATGGTCTTTGACCATGTGGGCGACCTGTTTTTCCCAGATGTGATGTGGCTGCGCATGGTCGGTCGGCTGGCCATGCCGATCTTCTCCTTCTGCATCGCAGAGAGCTACGCCCACACCCGGGATAAGAACAAATACCTGCTGCGCCTGGGCGTTTTCGCCCTGGTGAGCGAGATCCCCTTCGATCTGGCCTTCACGGGCCGGGTCGGCCTGGAGCACCAGAACATCATGCTGAGCTTCTTCCTCGCGATCCTGGCCCTGCGGCTCTTCGATTGGATCCGGGGAGAGAGAACGGGGGAGAAGGGCTCGTACAATATCTGGAGGACGGCACTGGGGACGCTGGCCGTTCTCGCCATGGCTGTGCTGGCGCTGCTTGTCAAGGCAGACTATACCATTTTTGCCGTGATCGCGGTCTTCCTGTTCTACGTGCTGAAGGACTGCCGTCCGCTCCTGCGCGACGGCGTCGGCGTGGGCTTTCTCGCCCTGACGCGGACTGTGGGCTATTACTGCACCACGGGGCTGAGCCTCGTGCCGCTGCTCCTCTATAACGGCAGGCGGGGGCGGGGGCTCAAGTGGCTCTTCTACTTCTTCTACCCCGGGCATCTGCTGCTGCTCGCGCTGCTCAAGCGCGTGATCCTGGCCTGAGAAGGGGAGCGCGCTGCATCTCCGGGAATCCAGAAAATGAAAAACAGACACGGCTCCGGCTTGTACAGGCCGGGGCCGTGTGTTATGATAGGGGCGGATAATCTGTCAGAAATTGACTGAAAGGGGTGGCGTCGATGCTCGATGCGAAAAACGCCTGCCTGCGCCTGCCGGACGGCGAGATGGACTATATCCGCTTCGGCGGAGGCCCGCGGACGCTGGTGATGCTCCCCGGCGTGGGGGACGGGCTGAAAACAGTGCGCGGGATGGCGCTGCCCTTCACTTTGATGTACCGGGCGCTTGCGAAGGAGTTCACCGTCTACGTGTTCAGCCGCCGGCGCGAACTGCCGGAGCACTTTAGCACACGGGAAATGGCGGAGGATCTGAATACCGCCATGGAGCTTCTGGGGCTCTCCGGGGCCGCGGTGCTGGGCGTGTCCCAGGGCGGGATGATCGCCCAGTGGCTGGCCATCGACCATGCGGACAAGGTGGAAAAGCTGGTGCTGACTGTGACGCTGGCGCGCCCCAACGACACCCTGCGGGACGTGATCGCCCGCTGGACAGCGCTTGCGCGGCGCGGGGACTACCGCGGCATCATGCTGGACACGGCGGAGCGCTCCTACTCCGAAAAGCGCCTGAAGCAGACGCGGCTGGAGTACCAGCTTCTCGGGAGCCTTGGCCGGCCGAAAAGCTTTTCCCGCTTCCTCACACAGGCGGAATCCTGCCTGAGCCATGACGCTTACGGGGAGCTTGGGCGCATTCACTGCCCCACGCTGGTGATCGGCGGCACGGACGATAAGATCGTGACCGGGGTGGCGTCGGAGGAGATCGCGTCGCAGATCCCCGGGGCGCAATTGTTTATGTACGAGGGGCTGGGGCACGGCCTCTATGAGGAGGCACCGGACTTTCTCACACGCGTGGCGGACTTCTGCCGCTGAAAGGAGAATGGGGTATGGACAAAAAACTCATCCGGGACGCGATGATCAAATTCTGCAGCGGCGTTGTGCTGATGGGGCTGCTGCTCTTCCTCCCGGCGGGGACCTTTGCTTTTCCGCAGGCCTGGCTTCTGATGGGGGTGCTGTTCGTGCCGATGTTCGGCGCCGGCATCGTCATGCTGGTGAAGAGCCCGGAGCTTCTGCGCAAGCGCCTGAACGCCAAGGAGGAGCAGGGCGAGCAGAAGCGGGTGATCGCCTTAAGCGGGCTCATGTTCGTGGCGGCCTTTGTGCTGGCCGGGCTGAACTTCCGCTTCCGCTGGCATCCCCTGCCCGTGTGGGTCAGCTATGCGGCAGCGGTCGTCTTCCTGCTGAGTTACCTGCTTTTTGCCGAGGTGCTGCGGGAGAACGCTTTTCTCTCCCGCACGATCGAGGTGCAGGAAAACCAGAAGGTGGTCGACACGGGGCTCTACGGCATCGTGCGGCATCCGATGTACGCCGCGACGATCCTGCTCTTCCTCTCCATGCCGCTGATTCTGGGCTCGCTCCTCTCTTTTGCGGTGACGCTCCTGTATCTGCCGATCATCGGCAAGCGCATGCGCAACGAAGAGGCGGTGCTGGAGCAGGGCCTCGCGGGCTACACGGAGTACAAGCAGAAGGTGAAATACAAGGTGATCCCGGGGATCTGGTGAACGAATAGCGGAGGAACCGACCATGGCCTTTGATTTCAAAAAGGAGTATAAGGAATTCTATCTACCGAAAAACCGGCCCGAGATCGTGACCGTGCCGCGGGCAAACTACATCGCTGTCCGCGGACAGGGCGATCCCAACGAGGAGGGCGGCGCCTACCAGGCTGCCATCGGCGTGCTGTACGCGGTGGCCTACACGCTCAAAATGAGCTACAAGACGGATCACCGGATCGAGGGCTTTTACGAGTACGTGGTCCCGCCGCTGGAGGGCTTCTGGCGGCAGGAGGGCGTGCAGGGCGTGGACTATGCCAATAAGGCCGCCTTCCGCTGGATCTCCGTGATCCGGCTGCCGGACTTCGTGACAGAGGCGGACTTCCGCTGGGCGGTGGAGACGGTGGCGAAGAAGAAAAAGCTGGACTGCGCGGCGGCGGAGTTTCTGAGCATCGAAGAGGGACTCTGCGTGCAGATCCTGCATGAGGGGCCATTTGATGAGGAGCCTGCGACGGTGGCGCTTATGGACCGCTATCTCGCGGAGAAGGGCTATGAAAACGACTTTTCCGATACGCGGCAGCACCACGAGATCTACCTCTCGGACGCGCGGAAGGTCGCCCCGGAAAAGTGGAAGACCGTGATCCGCCACCCGATCCGAAAGAGGTAGAGACATGGCTTCTACGAAAGAATATCTGGACTTCGTGCTGGAACAGCTCTCATCGCTGGAGGGGATCCGGGTACGCCCGATGATGGAGGAGTATGTCCTCTACTGTGAGGGAAAGGTGATCGGCGGCGTGTACGACGACAGGCTTCTGCTGAAAGCCGTGCCCGCGGCGATGCGCCTGCTGGACGAGGAGGGGCTGGAGACGGTGCTGGAACGCCCCTATGAGGGCGCGAAGGAAATGCTCCTCATTGACGTGGATCGGCGGGAGCTACTCTGCCGCATGGCGCAGACCATTGCGGAGCATCTGCCTGCGCCGGCCCGAAGCGGGCGGGACAGAAAGAGCACAAAACAGAACCTTGTGGGTACGACAGAAATATGATGAGCAAACTTCACGATCTGCGGGCCAACCGCAGCGGCGCCGCCATCCTGTGCAACATGCTGATCGCCTTCGCGGGCCTTTTTGCCAACGGCTTCGGCGTCTATCTGACCATTCAGGCCAATATCGGCGCGGGTCCCTGGGATGTGCTGAACCTCGGCGTCTCCCGGAGCTTCGGCATCCTTTACGGCACGGCCTCCATCCTGATCTCCTGTACGATCCTCGGCGTGGATATCCTGCTTCGCGAACCCATCGGGATCGCCATGTTTATCGACGCCGTCACGGTGGGCAAGGCGGTGGACTTCTTTAACCGGATCCAGGCGGTACCGGCCTGCCGCTCGTACCTGACCGGGATCCCCACGATGCTTCTGGGGCTGACGATCATGGCCTATACGCAGTACGCCTATATGGCGGCCTCGCTGGGCTGCGGGCCGCGGGACACGCTGCTGGTGGGACTGGCCAAACGCGTGCGCAGCGTCCCGATCGGCGCAGTCAGCATTGCGCTTTTGAGTCTTGCCACGTTCGTGGGCTGGCTGCTGGGCGGCCCGGTGGGCGTGGGGACGCTGATCTGCGCCTTCTGCACGGGGCCGATCATGCAGTTCGCCTTCCGGACGGTGCATTTTGAAGCGCGGGAGATCCGGCACCAGCATCTGGCAGCCTCGCTGCAGATCCTGTTTGCCGGGCGAGGCAAAGCGTAACAGAAAAACAGGGGATGTGAAACTCGGTTTCACATCCCCTGTTTTGGGATTCCGGCGTAAAATCAGGGCTGCAGGTCAAAGGAAGAAAAATCCAGCCTGCCGCGGCCGCGGAAGAGGAAGAAGAGCGGCGTTCTGCTCCCGCTCACCTTGAGGGCGGAGGCGGCAGTGACCCAGTCCTTCGCTCTCACATCCACCGGGATCTGCGCCGCGGGAAAACCGCCCGGCTCGCCGGTATAGACATAGAGAACGCCTTTCGCCCGGCCCCGGATCTGCACGGCGATCGACTGCGGCCGGTTGCTCTCAAAGTCAAAATACCTGAAGCCCGCCGTGGCCCCGTCCCGGAGATTGGCGATATACTGCCCGGGATCGGACTCCCGGTCCGGCCCCTCCTGGGTCAGCCGGGGATGCAGGAAGTTCTGGGAGGCGAAGAAGCTGAAGCAGGCGCCGTTTTTCGACTGCAGATGGCAGGCGATGGCGGCGGGGTAAGACCCGACACCAAGCAGCGGGCCGCCGTTTAAGCCGCAGCTGGTCATCTCCGCCTGGGCGAAGTGCCCGTCTGCGTCCATGAAGATCTCCTCGGCCACGCCCTGGCGGGAGAACATGCTGGCGTTGGTGTGCCGGTGGCCGAAGATGTAGTAGCGCCCCTTTACCTCGGCGATGCTGCCGTGGTTGTTGCCGATGTAGGCCTTGATGCGCTTGTCGGTGCCGTGGGCGCCGTTTGCGCAGAGGGGCTGGCCGGGGCGGATGTCACCGTTGGAGTGGAGCGTGCCGCCGTAAGCAAAGCCGCCGTCCGGCCGGTCGGAGACGGCATAGCAGAGCTCGTGGCTCTGCACGGAGGAATAGATGAAGTAGTAGCGCCCGTGAAACCTGCGGATGGAATTGGCCTCGAAAAACTCGTGATCCTCAAAGCCCGTGCCCGCGGAATCGGCGCAGTTCGGCAGCAGGCGCCGCGGCCCCCGGCGGATGGTCTTCATATCCGGCTCCAGCTCCGCATAGTAAGCCGAATCCCGGAAGCGGCGCTTTTTGTCCCGGGTGGCCTGCCTCTTGCTCAGCGGCCCCTGCCCGGCGTAGAGGTGGATGCGCCCGTCCTCGTCCACCAGGATGCCCGGGTCGAAGGGCATGAAGTCCGTATCCTTTTCGCCCCAGGGCGTCCCGTCCGCGTGGGTGACGCAGCCGTAATAGTGATATTCGCCGGCGGGCGTGTCACAGACGGCCACATTCAGCTTGTACTGATCGGCGAGGCCGTAATAGAGATAGTAGCGCCCGTCGGGGCCCTGCGCCACGTCCGGCGCGTACATGCTCTTGTTCCCTTTGGGGTTCTCGGGATCCTCGGTCTTTTTGTAGATGACGCCCTCATAGCGCCAGTCCTTCAGATCCCCCACCGGGGCGGACCAGGCCACATAGTCGTTCAGGCAGAACAT
>CAMOXI010000080.1 GCA_946628965.1 uncultured Clostridia bacterium
GCCGCGTTGGCGGCCGCCGCCTGGGCCAGGATATCCGGGCAGTAGGCGCCCCGGTCCAGCATACCGCGCAGGCCGCGGATCTGCCCCTCGATCCGGCTGAGCCGGTTGCAGAGGGCCTTATACTCCTCCGGGGAGCGCTCCTTCGTCCTCTCCGTGCCGTCCCCGCCCTCGACAGGCGCGCAGCAGCAGCATTTCTCTTCCATGGCTCATCCCTCGCTTTCGGCCCCATCATATACCCCCGCGGGGTATTTGTCAAGCATATGGTTAGCTTATTTTAACCAATCGTCAGACTTTTATTTCCTCTTGCAAATCCCGCTCCGCCGCGGTAACATGTTGATATCGGATAAACAAGAAATGATACAGGAGGCTGAATGCTATGAAATGTCCCCGCTGCGGCCGGGAGCTGACGGTCGACTCCCACCGGAAAATCCCCCTTCTCATGTGCTATGATTGCGGCTATATCGAGGGCCGCACCAGCGACGCCGATCTGACCGGCAAGGCCAATTTCGCCCGGATGCAGGAGCTGAATCTCAACGAGATGGCCTCCTTCCTGGCGGACGGGCTGGGTCTGGACCAGGACGCGGTCGCCCGCTGGCTGGAGAGCAGCAACTGAATCTGCTGAGAAACGGAGGCAGCGCCTCCGTTTTTTATTGTCAAACCTCCCTTTTTACGATATACTGTATTTTTAGACCGAAATGATTCACGGAGGCTCATATGGAAGAACTTACCGCCGGAACCTTATATATCGTCGCAACGCCCATCGGCAACTCGCGGGACATGTCGCCCCGCGGGATGCAGATCCTGACGGAGGCGGACATCATCGCCGCCGAGGATACCCGCCGCTCCATGGTGCTCTTAAACAAGCTCGGCATCAAGAACAAGCTGGTCTCCAACCACAAGTTCAACGAATACGGCAAGGCCAAGTATTTCATCAATGAGATGAAGGCGGGCAGGAGCGTGGCCGTCATCACCGACGCGGGCACGCCCTGCATCTCCGACCCCGGCAACGAGCTGATCAAGGCCGCGGTGGAGGAGGGTATCCGCGTGGTGGGCGTGCCCGGCTGCTGTGCCGCGGTGAACGCGCTGGCCATCTCCGGCTTTGATCTGAGCTCCTTCACCTTCTACGGCTTCTTCCCTCGGGAAAATGCCGAGCGGCGGAAGCTGCTGGAGAAGCTGCGCCGGGGCGACACGCGCACCTTCGCGCTCTATGAATCCCCCAAGCGGATCATGGATCTGGTGGACTTTTTCATTGAGAGCGAGGCAAAGGTTCGCCTCTGCCTCTGCAACGATATGACAAAGCTGCACGAGATGAGCTTTCGCGGTACGCCCGCGGAGGTGAAGGAGCAGCTGCTTAACAAGGGCAACTACGACAAGGGCGAATACGCCATCGTGCTGGAGGTCATGCCGGAGTACGTGTTCAACAAGGTGGAGCACACGGTCTCGGCCGAGGCCATGCTGGTGGACGCCATGGTGTCCGGGAATCTCAGCGGCAAGGAGGCCGTGGCCGCCGTGCTGGCCGACGAGAACAATTCCTACAGTAAGAACGAGCTGAAGGCCGCCGCCCTGCGGCTGAAGAAACTGTTTGAATAAGGCCATGAAAGAAAGAAATCTCACAAACGAGCTCTCCGCCGCGCTGGACACGCTCTCCAAGGCGGTGATCAGCCAGCCGCTGGAGAAAAGCAGCGACGCCAAGCTCTCCGTCCGCCCGCTGCTGCACAAGGGCAGGCGCATCTTTCAGGTGGAGGCGCAGCGCGGAGCCCAGGCCTTTCATCAGAACCTGGAGGGGGAGGCGCTCCTGCGGCTCTGCGAAAGCGAATGGGACGGGCGCTACCGCCAGGCCCTGATCGTGACGGAGGAGGCCTCCGCCCAGTACAGCCTGCGGCAGAACGGGCTCTACAAGAAAAGCGGCGGTGCGGCGGTCCCCCGCCCGGCGGCCGCCCAGGGGCACAACCGGGAGAAACAGTATCTTCTCCGGGAGGGCGAGGCCATCCCCGCGCTGGTGGATCTGGGCGTCTTCACGGCCGATTACCAGATCGTCAAGGCCCGCTACGACAAATACCGGCAGATCAACCGCTTCGTGGAGCTCATCGACCAAGCCTTTGCCGGGAGCGAGGAGAAGACCATCACGATCCTGGACTTCGGCTGCGGCAAGAGCTATCTGACCTTCATTCTCTACTACTATTTCGCCGTCAAGCGCAGCATGGACGTGAAGATCATCGGCTATGACCTGAAGGCCGACGTGGTGGAGCACTGCAACGCCATCGCTGAGAAATACGGTTATACCGGCCTGCGCTTCGTGCATGCGGACGTGTCGAAGGATGTGCTCTACGGCGAGCGGGTGGACATGGTGGTCACGCTCCACGCCTGTGACACGGCCACGGACTACGCCCTGCACTACGCCATCCAGAAGGGCGCAAAGCACATCTTCTCCGTCCCCTGCTGCCAGCACGAAATCAACGGCAGCATGCACAGGGGCGGGGAGCTGGATGTCTTCCTGCGCCACGGCATCATCCGGGAGCGCATGGCCGCCCTGCTGACCGATGCCATCCGCGCCCTCGTGCTGGAGGATCGGGGCTACGCGGTGGACATGATCGAGTTTACGGACTTTGACAACACGCCGAAGAATCTCATGATCCGCGCGAGACGCACGGGCAAAACCGGCACCGCCGGCCGGGCCGAGGCGAGGGCTCTCGCCGATCGCTACGGCTTCACCCAGACCCTGCTGAGGCTGGAAGCGGAAGACTGACCACGAAAAAAGGATGTGAACTGCGTTCACATCCTCAAGGTGTCGACAAAAAGTCGACACCTTGAGCACCAAAAATGAGAACTTCAAAAAAGTTCTCATTTTTGAGTATATCAAACGCGAGAGGGAATAACCAATCCCCTCTCGCGCTCTCCCCATGCGTATCCAACTTCTGTCGCATGAATATACCTACGGTCTGAAGGATGTGAACTCTGTTCACATCCTCTTTTGTCTCAGGGCATGTAGTATTTCAATGGCAGCGTCAGCGTCAAAGCCTCCTCGCCGTCAAAGATCAGGCGGTGGAGTTCCTGATAATACTCCGACGAAAAATAGAGATTGCCGTTGCTGTCCACCGACGCCGCGGGGGCGTAATAGGAGAGCAGATAGGCGTAGACAGTGCCGTCCTGCTCATGGAGGCAGCAGCAGAGCCTGCTGTTGCCGTCCGCCGTGGAGAGAAACAGCACGTACTCCGGTCTGCCGTCCCCGTTGAGATCGGCGGGCTGTGCGGACTGCAGGTTGAGATCGCCGCTCATATAGCTATCCGCCGCATCCTGCCGCAGCAGATCCTGGAAGCCGATGGGGCCGGGGCTGTTGGTGTAGCCGTCCGCCGAGACGGCGATCACCACGTCGTTCGAGGCGATGAGCCTCTCGTAGAACGCCAGCTCCTCTTCCGGGAAAACAACATCGGCCGCCGCGCCGGGGAAGCGCCCGGAAAGGCAAGCCTCGATCTCGTCCAGCTTCTCCAGCGGGAGCCGCAGCGCCATGCGGAAAAGCGGCAGATACACAGAGCCGGGAATCACATCGCCGGGATAGACATACTCCGCCTCCGGGTCTTTTTCCAGGCGGGCGTTCAGATCGTCCTCGTACAGATCCTCGCTCCGGATGCTGTTCCCTTCCATCGTCAGCCGCTGCGCCCAGGCATAGCCCATGTGGCCGCCGAAGAGGACGATGCCGTTCTCGTCAGGGTCGCTGTAATAGCTGCTGTGGCCGAGGCCGATCCCTTCACAGACGCAGATCGCCTGCCCGTCGCGGAAGGTGTAGATCTCGCCGTGATAGTCCGCCTCGCAGGTGCCGAGCTTGGTCATCAGCTCCGGCACGCCGTCCTTGTCGATATCATAGAGGCTGTAGCCGCAGCCCAGCGTGGTGTCGATCCAGCTGTCCTGTGACTGAGCCTGCAGCTCCGCCTCTTTTTCGCTGAGGATCTCGGCATAGGCCTCCTGCCAGTCGGCCTCCTCAGCCGAGGCAAAAACGGATACGCTCAGCAGCATGCAGAGCATGAGAAAAACCGAGATCATTTTCTTCATAGAAAAACCCTCCTGTCTTATGGCTTGATCTTATGGATCAAGTATACCATACGCCAGGAGGGATTTCTCTTAATATTTCTTAGTTTTACAGGGATTCGTGTCTGCCGTGCTTTTTCTCCCAGCGGCGGCGCTGGCGCTTCCGGATCGCTTCCTCGACACTCTCGCCCAGGCTGGGCAGCAGGTCCTCCGTAAGCTTTGTTCTCCCCGCCTTCAGCAGCCGGGTCAGCGTGACGGCCGCGGTGATCATCGGGATCAGCAGGCAGAGCCAGCCCAGGAAGCACAGCAGTGAGCAGTAATCCTCCATGCAGCGGGCAGCGTTCTCCCAATAGGGCAGCAGCACACCCAGCTTCTGCATGCTGCGGCTGCCGAACTGGGTCACCAGCCACAGTAGCCTGCCCATGCCGAAGCGGCCCGTGTTCTCCACGATCTCGCCCTGGCCGATGGGGAATTTTTCCCGCACGAAGTTGACCGCAAAGCCCTTGACCGGCTCCGCCATCACCAGCTCATAGGTGGTGATGCCCGCCGTCTCGTTCATGCTCTTCCACGCGTCATAGGACATATAGAGCCCCATGCCGGCGGTGTAAGCCTTCCGGCTGGCAAAATCCTGCTCCCGCTCGATCACGCCGGAGATCACGAAGGGCACACCGTTGAGCTTCAGCGTGAGGCCCTGCAGGTCGCTGCTGCCGAAGAGGACCCAGGCAAGCTCCTCATCCAGCAGGACCCGGTCCTGCATCAGGTCGCCCTCCCGGATGTAGCTGCCGCTGATGAGCCGCAGGGGGTGGAACGTGAAGAAGTTGCCGCCCACCGCGATAACGCTGGCGTCGCCCTTGCCGAGGTCGGTGGTGGCCAGGGTCTTACCGGTGCAGCTCCAGGCGTCCACAAACAGCGTCTCCTCGCTGTCCACGTCCAGCGCGGCCTCGTGCAGCTTTTTCATCATCTCCGTGCGGAACTGATAGACCTGATTCAGGCTCAGTTTTCCGTCCACCGGCACATAGCAGGACAGCTGCGTGTAGGGCAGCGTGCTCTCGCCCTGCCAGCGCTCGGCGGCGTACTGGGACTCCAGCGTGCTGCCCAGCACGGCCTGCGTCACAAAGCAGCCGGCGGCTGCCAGACACAGCACGGTACACACCAGCAGCAGAAGCAGCCGCCTCTTTTTGCTTTTCCGCTTTCCCATATCAGCTGTTGTCCGCGAGGCGGACCATGTCGCCGCTCTTGACCGGCGCGTTGGAGGTGGTGATCACAAATTCGCCCCAGCTGGAGAGGTCGCCGGTGACCGCGGAGTTCATATCGTCCTCCGCCAGCACCTCCACATTGACGCGGCGCGCGATGTAGCGGTTGCCCAGGGGTGAGCTCTTGGCCTCGATCTTCAGGACGAACTGGCCGTTTGCATCGCTGCGGATGGCCGAATTCGGCACGACCAGATCGTAGTTCGCGCTCTTCTGGCCCACGGAGATCGTGAGCTCGGAGCCGGCGTTCACATCGCCGTCCACGTTGAAGGTCAGCAGTTTGTTGGTCTGGGGGTTCTTGGGATCCGTGCGGATCGACTCCAGCGTAGCTGTGATCTGGCTGCCCCAGTAGTAGTTGGAAACCGTGGCGGAATCGCCCACCTTCAGGCGGCGGGCCTGGTCGTTGGTGACCGTGAAGGACAGGCTGTAGCCCAGATCCGGCACCTCGATGGTGGCCAGGATATCGCCCTTGGCCTTGGTGTCGCCGGCCATGCACTCCACAGACTGCACCGTGCCGGAGACCTTGGAGAGGATCTGGTTTTCTTCGCCGCCGGAGAGCTCCTCCAGCTTCTGTTTGGCCCGCTCGATCTGCTGGCCCAGATCCGTCAGATCCAGGTAGCTGAGCGACTGGCTCTTGGCGTCGCTGATCTTTTTGAGCTCCAGATTGTTCTGCAGGGTAAAGAGCCGGTCCTCGGCGTCCTTAACGGTCTGCTTGGCGTTCTTGTATTCCTCGCTGATGGTCTCGGTGCCCATGATCTCGTCGATCACGGCCTGGATCGCGTCCACCTTGTCCTGGGCGTTCGCGACGGCCAGATCAGCGTCCGCATAGTCGTCCTCGGCCTCCTTGAGCTTGGCCTCGGCCTCCTGCACCAGACGCTCGGCCTCGGTCAGCTCGATCTGGCTTTCCGGCTTCAGCAGGGCTTCCTCCCGGGCCAGCGCCTCCTGCAGGCGCAGCTGGTCTTCCGCAAGCTCGGTCTCGGCCTCCAGGATCTTCTGATCAATGTCGGGATCCTCGGAGCCCTCCTGCTTTTCCTTCTTCAGCGCGTCCACCAGCGCCTGCTGATCGGCCACCATCTCCTGCCAGAACTGGCGGTTGTCGATGGCCTGATTGAGCTTGTCGTTGTACATGGTGCGGATCGCGTCGCGGTCGATCTTTTTGCTCTCCAGGTCGGCCGTGCGGTCGGCCACCGCGTCGGCCGCCGCCTGCAGCGCCTCCTGGGCCTCATAGAGCTCCTGCTGCGCCGCTTCCAGCTGGGCGGAGGGGATGTCGCGGCTGGCGCGCTTTTTGATCTCCTCCAGGGCTTCCTTCGCGTCTTCCAGGTCTTCCCTGGCCCGCTGGATGTCCCGCTCCTCCGCGGCATAGCTCACGGTGGGCACGCCGATGGCGGCGCGCTGATAGCTCAGCTGCAGGGACCGCAGGGTCTCCTGCGCCTGCTCCAGCTCGGAGCTCTCGCCCTCGCCCAGAACGAAGAGCACGTCCCCGACCTCCACGGTCTGCCCGGCCTTGACCATGACGGCGCGGATCTCCCGCGTCTGCTCAGCCTTGACGGTGTGGCTGCCGATGGCGGTCACGGTGCCGGTGCCGCGCACCTTTGCCGTGATGGAGCCGCTCTGCACATCCTGTGTGGCGACCTCCGGCAGGCTCCGGTTCATGATGGTATTGGAAAAGAAGGTCAGTACCAGCAGCACCGCGAGAAACACGATGGCCGCATTCTTGACCCAATCTCTGCTTTTCGGTTTATTCTCCATAGAAACCTCCAGATCGTTCAGGCCTCAGCCGTCTGAAAACTGAACTCTGAAAACTGAAAACTGTATCAGCCTTTGACGCTGCCCGAGTTTGCGATCCCTTCCACAAGGTATTCTTCACCGTGCAGGAACAGCAGCAGCGAGGGGATCATATACACCGTGGCCATGGCGAAGGCCAGGCCGATCTCCCCGGCGTTGATGGACGAGAGGAACACCGACAGGGGCTGGGATTCCGCGTCCTGCAGGAGGATCAGCGGCTGCTCCACCATGTTCCAGTAGTCGATGAAGACCAGGATCGCGATGGAGTAGAGCGCCGAGCGGCACTGGGGCAGGCAGATCTTCGTAAAGATGTCCCACTCCCCCGCGCCGTCCACCTTGGCCGACTCGATCAGCGAATAGGGGATGCGGCGCATGAACTTGGTCAGCAGGAAGACGGAAAAGGGGGCGAAGATGCCCGGCAGGATAATGGACCAGCGGGTGTTCAGGATGCCCAGCCACTCGCTGACCAGATAGTTCGGCACCAGGGTGACCTGGTAGGGCATCAGCATCAGGATCACGTAAAAGAAGAAGATGCCGCTGCGGATCTTCCCGCGCCAGCGGGTAAAGCTGTAGGCCGCCACCGAGGCGATGGCCACCTGAAAGATCACGATGGGCACCACCAGGAGGATGCTGTTCCAGTATTTGAGCAGGTACTCCGGCGATTTGATCAGGCCCGTGATGTACTGGGAGAAGGACACCTTGTCCGGGATGAACTTCAG
>CAMOXI010000081.1 GCA_946628965.1 uncultured Clostridia bacterium
CTGTCAGCACATCGATCATGATCCTTGATGCCAAACGAAAAGAATAGATGAAGGTCTCGCAATCCGTGAGCACATTGACCTCCCGCTGGGCGGTCATGTAGTCCTCAAACATTTCCTTCTGCTTTTCAGTGAGCGTGTCGGTCAGCGCATCCCCGGCTTTCACAAGGTCATCCAGAGCTTTCGCATACTGACTGTTACGCTTGAAGCCGCGCTCGCTGGGACGAACATCGCCGAGGTAAAGATCTTCCAAAATCAGCATCTCGACACCTCCTCAGCAGTAGACGAGATCGTGAAGGACAATCTCTTCCGCCCGGTTCTGGATGCTGTTCATGCGGCGTACCCACTCCATCTGATTAGCAGCCTTGAGCGTTTCAGTTACGTCTTCCAGCTTTGCCATTTTTAGGGCAAGCAGTTCCATACGCGCCTCGCAGGCTTCGTCGATCTCCAGCAGATGCGAATTCAGTTTCCCAGACAGCAACAGTTCCGAATAGAGTACGGAATGCTGTTCTTTCAGATAATGTTTCCGCATCCGGCCATACTTGCCGATGGGCTGTTGTCCACCTTCACCAATGGTAAGGTTAGGGATGAGTACATCGCCAACCTGTGTATAAGTGCCGCCGTTCTGCTCATAAAAGGTCTTTCGCATTTTCATGGGTTATACCTCCAAAATCATATTTGGAAGTATCGTAAGCGTGAGTTCTGGTTATTTGTATCCTTAACTAAATGAATCCCCCTCTCGCGCTCTCCCCATGCGTGTCCTGCTTCCGTCGCATGAGTTTGTCTACAGTCTGAGGCCGGCGAGGCGTTCTGCCTCACCGGCCCTGTTTTTTGTGGGAGAGGCAAGCCCCTCCCCTGCGGAGTTGATGCGCTCTTATCCCAGCGTTCGGCGACAGTTGCCGTCCTCATCGTAGCTGTAGTAGAAGTTCCCGCCGGTGGCACCGGGGAGATCGTCGTTGTCGCGGTGGATCTCAGCGGTCAGGCGGCCAAGCGCGTCGTACTCGTAGGAGACGGTTTCCCAGCGGTTTCCGGAGCTGCTATTCCATTGGAGGAGCTTTCCGTCCTCCCCATATGTCCAGGTCTGTTCCACGGTCATGGTCGCGCCCTCCCACCAGGTTTCGCGGACGATGCGGCCCAGCTCATCGTATTCATAGTGTGCCTCGCGCAGCATATCGCTCATGGCGTGGCGGGCGATGGCGGGGCCGTCCTTTTGATACGCAATCTCTACCCAGGGGATGAAGTCGGAATCCGGGTATTCCAGCCGCGCGGTCACAACGCCGTCCTGCTCGGAATAACCTTTCGCCTGCAGCGGCACCCCGAAGAGTTCAAAGATGCTGAGTCCGAGGCCGTAGCGCTGGGAATTGCCGTAGATGCGCACAGAGTCCGAGCCGTCCGCGGCTGTGTAGACAGTGCTGTGGCTGCCGTCGGCAAAATTCAGGTACAACGGGTTCCAGTCCGGGCAGTCGGATCCCTCCGCCACCTGGTTATACTGCAGCATCGCGCGGAGCTTCTCCAGCGCCTCCGGCGTATCGAGGGTGTAGGTTTTCCCGGTCTGCTGCACGTAGAGGGAGGCGGAAGTCAGTTCTCCCAGCTCAGTCCCGAGCCAGATATAGTCCGGTGCGTCCGCCGTTCCGATGTTCCGGGTGTCGCTCTGCTCCGGATAGGGCAGCATGTCAAAGCCGGGCTCCGCGATCCAGCTCCCGTTCTCGCCACCCTTGTGCACGTTCAGACTGCGGCAGTAGAGGTCACCGTCCGCCGTCGGGATCTTCTGCCAGGGAAGTGCTGTCTTTGCCTCCGCCCGGAAGAGCAGCCATCCGCAGACGGAGTTGCCCATATAGTCCAGAGAGTAGTCCATGAGACTGAAGTCCTTGACATAGGGGGCGATCTGCTGGATGTAGACCGCGCTTGCGGGATAGCGCCAGGCCTCCGGGATCAGAGAGAGGTCAGCGTCCGGATACAGAAGGCTTTCCGCCACGCGCTCTGCATAGACATGTTTTGTGAAAGCCTCATCCATTCCGGCCGAGGGGTTCTGCAGCGCTGGCCAGCGAAAGCTCTCGGCCAGCGTCTCCAGCTCAGCGCGCGTGAGCGTGACGTTAACGGGTTCATCGCCCATGCCGTCAATCACGCCGTCGCCTACAAAATCCGCGTGGGTATTGTGGGGGATCAGCACCATAACGAAAGACTCCGCATCGTCGTACAGCAGCAGGGAGACGTCGTCCCGGTTGGCAAGCCCCAGTTCCGCACCATCTTTTGTGCGGTAACTCCATTCGTCAAAGTCCTCCGTTGAGCCCAGGTTCACCGTCACATAGCCCAGGGTTCCCTTGGCTGCGCGACGGAACTGATAGGGCAGGCTGTAGTTCTTGCCGCTGGGGAACAGCGCGCCGTCATATTGAAAACTGCCGCTGTCGTAGTAATAGCCAGCATAAAAATCGTTCTCGGTTTCTTTGGTGTTTTGCGTCAGCTTACCGACGCCGGCTGCCTCATAATATGCTTTTTCATCGTCGGTCGCCTCCATGGCACCCAGCTTGCGCAGCCCGTACTGCTCACAGAGTCTGTCGATCCTGTCCGCCATCTCCCGGGTCGTCGCGCCGTAAGCGCCATAGCCCTCCTGCAGCAGCGCATAGGCCTCCTCAGGGTCAAAGGCGTCATCGCGGTGCAGTTCGTAGTAGTCCAGCCATGCGGCTGTCGCCTGCCCCTCCGGGCTCTCCGCCAGGCCCTCGACCGTCACGACCGGCACGCCGAATAGCTGGGCCTTTTTCAGTCCGCCGATCCCCAGCCAGCCCGCGGCATAGGCCGTGGTCAGAAACAACACGGAGAGGATCGCCGCGATCAGCAGCACCTGCAGGGCTTTGCGCGGGCGGACGCACACGCGCTTTGCCCTGTATCCCAGGCGCTCCGAAGTCCGCTCAATGTCGTCGTTCTCCGCGTCGTTCAGCGCAAACAGCACTTTTTCGCTTCTCAGCATAATCCTTCCTCCTTCAGGTGGTTGAGCAGCCGATGCCGGGTGCGGTAGAGCATGCTGGTCACTTTGCTGCGGCTATAGCCGAACTTCTCTGCGATCTCCGGGATAGAAGTCAGGAAGAAGTAGCGGGCCAGGAAAACCTGTCGCTCCGTCTCCTCCAGCGCGGCGAGGAAGCGCCGGAGTTCCGTTTTCAGCTCCCGAAGCTCCAGCTCCCTCTCCATGTCCGTTCCGCCGTCCAGCGTCTCGGCCAGCTCATCCAAGGCAAGGCACACTTCTCCCCCGCCCCGTTTCAGGCGGTTTTGGGCGCGCAGTCGGCTCAGACTGATCCAGCGGGTCAGCTTGGCCAGATAGGGCGCGAGCCTGTTCGGGCGATTGTCCGGCATGGAGTTCCACGCGCCAAGCCAGGTATCGTTGAGGCACTCTTCCGTGTCCTGCTCATCGGCAAGAATGTTATAAGCAATGGTGCGGCAGTAGCTGCCGTACTTCTTCGCGGTTTGGGGGATTGCCTCCTCCTGCCGCCTCCAGTACAGCTCTACGATCTCTTTGTCTTCCATTCCATTGCCTCCTTTCTGAGGATCCTCTCACCCTATATAAAGCCGTTTGAAGAAAGGTATTGCATTTTTTGTCCGCCGCGGTACCTGGTTTCCACCTCATCCGCCTCGCGATGCTCGGCGCTACGAGGCAACTCCGCAAGGAGAAGGCTTTCGGGCCGCCGATGGCGTCGGCCCCTACATGGTGGGACGGATATTTCACCGCAGATAACGAAAAAGCAACGGAGGCCGCGAAACCGCGGCCTCCGAAGCTATATTCAGAACAATACCCTTTACACGTTGAAGCGGAACATGGTCACGTCTCCGTCCTGCATGACGTACTCCTTGCCCTCCAGGCGGAACAGGCCTTTTTCCTTGACGGCCTGCATGGAGCCGCAGGCCTTCAGATCCTCAAAGGCCACGATCTCTGCCCGGATGAAGCCGCGCTCGATGTCGGTGTGGATCTTGCCGGCGGCGCGGGGCGCCTTGGTGCCGCGCACGATGGTCCAGGCGTGCACGTCGTCCTCGCCGGCGGTGAGGAAGGAGATGTAGCCCAGCAGATCGTAGGAGGTGCGGATCAGGCGGTCAAGGCCGGTCTCGGTAAGGCCCAGATCCTCCATGAACATCTGCGCCTCCTCGGCATCCATGTCGGCGATGTCCTCCTCAAACTTGGCTGCCACGGGCAGCACCGCCGCACCGTGCTTTGCCGCATACTCGGAGAGGGCCTTGAAATTCGCGTTCTCGGAAACGTGGCTCATGCCGTCCTCGTCCAGGTTCGCGGCGTAGATCACGGGCTTTACGGTTAGCAGACCGCCGTCGATGAGGATGTCCTGATCGTCTTCGGTGAATTCGAACTCGCGGGCGGGCTTCTCCTCGGTCAGGTGGGCGATCAGCGCCTCGCACATCTCCGCCTCGCGCTTATACTTCTTGTCGCCGCCCTTGGCGTTCTTCTTCGCACGCTCAAGGCGCCGCTCCACGATCTCGATGTCGGCCAGGATCAGCTCCAGCTCAAAGCTCTCCGCGTCGCGCACGGCGTCGGCCGGCTCCAGAAAAATGTCCTCATTGTCAAAGCATCTCACGACCTCCACCAGCGCGTCCACCTGGCGGATGGCCTGAAAGACCTCGTTGCCCTTGCCGCCGCCGCTGACGCCCGGCACGTCCACAAAGTCGATGGTCGCGGGGGAATACTTCTTCGGGTGGTAGTACTCGGCCAGCCAGTCCAGCCGCTCGTCGGGCACCTTGGCAGTGCCGATGTTGGGCTTGGCAGAGGCGTTGGAGTAGCTGCTGGTCTCGGCCTTGGAGCCCGTCAGCGCGTTAAAAAGCGTCGTCTTGCCCACGTTGGGCAGACCCACGATACCAAGTTTCATATATCTTTGATCTCCTTCAAAAAATCCAGTGTTTTCAACGGTTTTCGGTTTTGTGCTTCCGGCGTTCACGCACTATTTACGCGCTTCTGGCTGCATTTGCGATCTGACAGGATTCGAACTGGCGCACGGCTTTGTCATGCGATTCATCGGTCACATGAAAAACCCTGCCCATGGCGATGGACATCTGCCGGATCGTCGAGCCGGTTGCGGGCCGCCGGAAGCGTCTTGAAGCATTTTCCGTGCTCTTCGCCAAATCTGTCGTCAAATCCGGCGTGATGCGTACCGCTTTTTCCCTGCTTTGAGAACAGGAGGCCGCTGCAACGAGAAGTATTATACCAAACAGCCGCCGTTTTCTCAAGACCGCGAGCCCTCAAATTGCCAATTTGTTTCGGATAAATTCTTCGAATTCCCTCCGCTTGACCAGCTTCTTTTTTCCGACGAAGCCCACAAAGGGGCAGTTGGGAGAGCGGAGCATATGGTCAATCTTTTATGACGGTTCTCTTCGCGGGAAATGCTCCAGGTAATCTGCGACAAAAAGAGGAGGACAGCTGCCAAGCAGTGCAAGGGCAAAGCCCTTGCACGGAGCAGCGCGACGCAAAAAACGCGCTCGGGCGTTCCAGCATGCTCCACAGGACGCACAAACGGGCCAGCCGAAGCTGACCCGTATAGAAGTGCGCCATTGGGATGATCAGACGGATGGATCAACCGTGAATCGGACAAGGCAAACAGGAACAGGGGAACATACAGCATTATGCCGTCAAGTATCAGATTGTGCGGTCAATCGAAATCACGTGGTTCTTGAAGATGAAGTTTGCCGGCTTTCTATCCCTTATGCGGGGAAATAGGGGCAATCCCGGAAGAGGCATTCCCGGTTTTCACGGAAATAGCGGCACGAGACCTTGCCCAGCGGCATCTCAACACCCAGGAGCTCTGCGGTGAAGGCCGCGGCGCGCGTGATAGCAAGCCGGCCGGTGCGCTTGCAGCAGCGTGGGCCGCCCACGTCGGCAAGCGTATTGAGAACGTCGGCCACGAGCCGCTGCGGGATCGGCCAGGCGTCCTTATGCACGGGGTTGGAGCCCAGCAGAATACTCATGTAGATCCCGGCGCCGGTCGCCGCGCCGCAGACGCCCCAGTAACCGCAGGTGCCGCCTGGCACCTGGGAGGCGCGGCGCACCGCCTCCTTCAGCGCGGTCTCCAGATCGATTGCGCCGCCGTTGTTGCGATAGGCAGTCAGCAGCACACAGGGGACGATGACGTGATGCTCCGGCCCGTGCATGTGCACCTGGCGCAGCGCGACCACCTGCTCGAAGAGGACGAGCGGGTCTTTTTCCGCGCTGGCGAGCAGGAGCGGGACGAAGAATGCAATGGACGAGGATGCGTGGCAGCTGTCGCAGACGAAGTGTCCGTCTTCACAGCTGCAGTTGGCGTCAGCCTCTTTCCCGCAGATGGCGCAGCGCAGCGGCCGCGTCTCATCGAAATAGACCAGGGGCCTGCCGCAGAGCAGGCAGCCCGTTTTGTGCTGCAGCCGATCTGCCGCGGGAGAAGGCGGGCAGCAGCAGTTTTCTCCCGTCTGTTTCTTTTCGATTACCGTCATGTTTCCTCCACCTTTCTTTTTCCCGCATAAAGGCTGCGATCCTCCGGCCTCGCCGGGCGTACTTCTGTTTCGGCATCCAGCGCGGGCAGCACGCCATCGCCGCAGGTCAGGATCTGAAGGTGCAGCCGTCCGTTTCGTCTCTCCGCCCGGTAATCGGCAACGAAGGGCAGCGAAAACAGTGTTTCATCCAGCGCAGCGAGTTCCGCCGTCTCCTTCCGGTGTACGGTATCGAGCCGCAGCACCTCGCTGCCGCAGGGACACCGGCCCGGGAGCACGCGGGTATAGTCCCCGGTGCGGTAGCGGATCAGGGGCATGGCCTCCATGCCGATGGTGGTGATAATCAGCTCCCCGATCTCGCCCGGCGGCAGCGGGCGGCCCTGCCCGTCCACGATCTCGGCGAGCACATGGTTTTCCCGCAGGTGCATGCCCTCGTGGGCGCTGCAGCAGATGGCTCCGCCAAGCGCCATCTCGCGCGAGCCGTAGTGCGGGAAGAGGCGGCTTTGCAGAATGGCCTCGCAGCCGCTGAGAACGGCGTCGGGGCAGGCGTCGCCGCTGACAAGAGCCCGCCGCAGGCTGCTCCGTCCGCAGACGCGCAGCAGTGAGAGGAGCTGGACCGGCATGCCGACGAAGGTATCCGGTTTTTCTTTTTCCAGCAGCTTGGCAAATTCGCCGTAGCTGAGCCCGACGCCGAGTCTGAGCGGCCTTGCGCCGAGACGCCCGATCGCTTCCGCGATCAGCTCCCCGAGGCCGTGCGGCCCGGAGAAGGGAAAGCAGATCATCGTGACGCTGCCGGGAAAAATCAGCTCTCCCAGTCCAGCCATAAAGAGTTCGATGGTATGTTCGCAGTCCCCCTCTGTATAGAACACGCGCTTCGCCGCACCGGTGGTGCCGGAGGTCGCGTCGGAGAACACGCGCTGCACCTCCGCCTGGGAGCAGAGCAGCAGCCCCGGCGCATGGTGGGCCAGATCCTCGTCC
>CAMOXI010000082.1 GCA_946628965.1 uncultured Clostridia bacterium
GTCATAGCCCTTGTACTTGGTCTCCAGCAGCTCGCCGAACTTCTTCAGCTGGCCCTTCATCTTGAGCAGCCAGGGGTTCTTGATGATGTTGCCCAGGGTTCTGGCAAAGGGCTCGATCACGTTGCCGTTGGCGTCCTTGTAGTTGCGGTTGAGCTGGGGGCCGTCGTGGGTGATGCCGCAGAACTCTTCCACGTCATGCACGGCGTAGTAGGAGGGCACGCCCATGATGGCGCCCATCTCGTAACGTCTGCCGTTGTAGTGGGGGGACCAGCACTTGCCGCCCACGCGGTCCTGGCGCTCCAGAATGGTGTAGTTGTTATAGCCCTTCTTCTCCAGGTACATGCCAGCGGACAGGCCGGCAGGGCCGCCGCCGACGATGCAGATGCGAATGTTTTTGTCCATATTTTTTCCTCCGTTTTTTAGTTTGCGCGGGGTAATTATTTTGCTGCGTTAATTATACAACAAGCCCGTTTAAAATGCATTATATATTTTCGCTGCAGTGTCAAAATTTTTGCAAAATCTGCGCCTCGCCCTTTTCAAGGCCCGCTCTCTGTGTTATATTAAACAAAAGACGCAGACAGAATACGGAAAAAGGGGGACCCCTATGCGATTTGAATCTTTTCGCCATATGCTCTCCTGGTGGGCGCAGGAGCGCCCGGATGCGCCGGCGCTGCGGTACTGCGGCGAGACGCGAAGCTATTCCGAATTATATGAGGACGTATGCAGACGCGCGGAGGAACTGAAAACCGGCGGCAAAACCTGTATCGGCATCCTGGCCGACGGGAGCCTGAAGTGCGTGGAAGAGATCTTCGCGGCAAACCTCGCCGGGCTGCAGATCGTTATGCTGGACGCGCTGGCGCCCGAACCGCTGCTGAAAACCCTGATCCGCTATACGGATATCGATCTTCTCTGGGGCGATGAGGAGCTCTGCGAGGATCTTTCGCTTGCCCGCATGGGCGGCGTACAGGACGGCGCGGGGAAGATCCTCTTCTTCACCTCCGGCACAACAGAGCAGTCCAAGGCCGTGGTGCTCACCGATCACTCCCTGTGCCAGAGCGCCTGGAACGGCTCTGCCAAGCTGCCGCTCTCGCCGGAGGATACGCTGCTGTGTATGCTGCCGCTGGGGCACGTGTTCGGCTTCGTGTGCGGCCTTCTCTGGGGCCTGAGCTGCGGGGCCTGCGTGGCCCTGGGCCGCGGCGCCCGGCACTATGCGGACGACTGCGCATACTATCAGCCCACGGCGGTGTCCGTGGTGCCGCTGCTGCTGGGCTTCCTGCTGCAGCACAACTGCGTCAATCCCGAGCTCAGGCTCATCCTCGTCGGCGCGGGGGACTGCCCGGCAAAGCTCCTGCAGGCGGCGGGGGCGCGGGGCATCCGTGTCAGCTTCGGCTACGGCCTGACCGAGACCAGCTCCGGCGTCGCCATCAGCGTGGGGGGCGATCCCTACGCCATGGAGATCTGCCCGGACGATACGATCACGCTGGCGGAAGACGGGGAGATCCTCATCCAAGCCCCCACCTGCATGATGCAGGGCTACTACAAGCGTCCCGACGCGACGCGGGAGGTGCTGCAAAACGGCGTCTTCCACACCGGCGATCTGGGATGCTTCGACGAAGACGGAAAGCTCCACATCACCGGCCGGAAGAAGGACATGCTGGTCCTGCCGGACGGGACGAAGATCTTTCTGCCCGAGTATGAGGCGCGGCTCATGTCCGCCCTGGGGCATACGGAGCTTGCCGTCACTCTGCGCGACGGCCGGCCGATCCTGGTGTTCGTGGGCCAGGCGGAGGAGGCGGCGCTGCGGGAGAAGCTGCGGGGCGTGATGGCGGAGCTTCCCAGAGGGCAGCAGCTCGCGGGCATTCTGATTACGGACGAGGCCCTGCCGCGCACGGCGACAGGCAAAATCAAACGCTGGGAGCTCCAGCAGAAAGTGGGTTGAATACCATGACCAGACAGGAAGTTCTTGAAAAAACCAAAAAAGTGATCTCCGACTGCTTCCCCGACATGGACGTGAATGCCCTGACCGAGGACAGCGTCATCAATACCGAGACGGCCATCGACTCCATGGGCTTCGTGCTCGTCATCTGCAAGCTGGAGGCGCTCTTTGACGTGCGCATTCCCGAGCGGCAGTGGAACAAGCTCTCCACCCTGGGCGACGTGGTGGACGCCATCTACAAGCGCGTCGAGAAGAAATGAGCATCTACCGGGAAGAGCTGCTGCTGCGCAGCAAGGACGTGGACATGTTCCGCCGCCTGCGCACCTCAGAGCTTTTTAAGCTCCTGCAGGAGGCCTCCATCCGGCACACCGAGGAGCTGGGCATGGGGCGCGACAAGACCCTGGACAAGGGCATCCTCTGGGTGCTGCTCCTGCAGACCGCCGAGATCGCGCGCATGCCGGAGTATGACGAGCGGATCGTCCTCAAAAGCTGGCCAGGCAGGACCATGCACCTGCTCTTTCCCCGCTATTACCGCATGGAAACCGCGGCGGGGGAGCATCTGCTCTCGGCCAGCGCCCTTTGGGGCCTGGTGGATCAGAACACCCGCAAGATGGCCTTCCCAGAGCGCTACGGCGTGGAGATCGAGGGCGTCATGACAGGCGAGGAGATCGCCCTGCCCTCTGCGCCCAAACGGCTGGAGTGCACGGAGAGCCGCACCTTTACGGTGCCCTACAGCTATGTGGATCTGAACGGTCACATGAACAACACCCGCTACTTCGACCTGGCGGAGGACTGCATCCCGGCGGCAGCGGAAGGCAAGATGCTCCGCCGCATCCAGACCGAGTACGTGAGCGAGGCCCGCTTCGGTGAGAGCTTCACGGTCTCCTGGGGCGAGGAGAGCGGCGAATATTTCCTCCAGGGCGAAGGGGAGAAGCCCTTCTTCCGGATGCGATTCAAGTATTGAATGGGTGGGGCCGACGCCCTCGGCGGCCCGAAAAAGAAAAACGGATTGCCGCACCAGTACACACTGGCGCGGCAATCCGTTTTTTGTTGATTTGCTTACTTCAGCTCATAGATCTTCGTGAACTTCTCTTCCAGGTAGTCCAGATAGTAGTTCACATTCAGCCCCTCGCCGGTAATGGCGCGGATCCATTCGTCCGGCGTCATCATGGAGCCGATGCCGAAGACGTGCTCTGTGAGCCAGTCGCGCAGCTTCGTCAGCTCGCCCGCGCGGATCGCGGCGTACACGTCAAAGTCCTTCTCCATGGTGCGCAGGATCTGCGCGCCGTAGGCGTTGCCCAGCGCGTAGGAGGGGAAGTAGCCGTAGCTGCCGGTCCAGTGCACGTCCTGCAGGCAGCCGCGGGCGTCGTCGGGGACCTCCACGCCCAGGTACTCTTTGTATTTGGCCTTCCACAGGGAGGGGACCTCATCCACCGTAATATCGCCGTTGACGAAGGCCTTCTCCAACTCGTAGCGCACCAGGATGTGCAGGCAGTAGGTCAGCTCGTCCGCCTCCATGCGGATGAGACCGGGCCGGGCGATGTTCACCGCTTCGTAGAGCTCCCGCTCGCTCACGTCGTTGAAGGTATCGCCAGAGAGCTCCCGCAGCTTGGGGGTCACGAAGTGGATGAACTCTTCGCTGCGGCCCACGATGTTCTCAAAGAAGCGGGAGATGCACTCGTGCATGGCAGAGGTCATGTTGTCCGCGCAGTGGTTGTCGTAGAGCTCCTTCGGCTCGTTCTGCATGAAAAGCGCGTGCCCGCCCTCGTGCAGGGTGGAGAAGATGTTGGAAATGAAGTTTTCCTCGTAATAGTGGGTGGTGACGCGCACGTCGTTGGGGCCGTAGTGGTCGGTGAAGGGGTGCTCCGTGGTCATGAGCACCAGGGCGCTTTTGCGAAGACCCTCCAGCTCCAGCAGATAGCGGGACATGGCCTCCTGCCGGGGGATGGGGACAGGGCGGGTCAGAAAGTCCTCCCGGATGGGCTTGCCCTCAGTTTCGATGCGCTTTATAAGCGGGACGATGCGCGCTTTCAGCGCAGCAAAGAAGGCGTCCAGCTGCTCGATGCTGCCGCCCTTCTCATAGTCGTCCAGGCAGGTGTCGTAATAGGTCGCCTTCTTCTCGTCCCGCAGGTCGATGGCCCTGCGTGTATAGCCGATCAGGGCGGCGAAGGAATCCCGGAACAGGGAGAAGTCGTCGGCCTTCTTCGCGCTCAGCCAGTCGCCGTAGGCGCGGTTTGCGGCCATGTCCATCTCAAAGTCCAGATCGGCGGAGATGTTTTTCACCTTCGCGTAGCGGTCATACAGGTGATCCACGGCCCTGGCCTGTACGGGCGTGAGACCCTCGTGGTCGGCGTGCAGCTCGCAGATGAGCTTCTCATAGCCCTTCGCGTGGGTCATTTTGAAGACCTGCTTGCCCAGAATGGCCATGTCCTCCCCGGCGGGGGCGATGCCCTCCTCCGGCGCGCAGCACTCCATATCGAACTGCACCTTCCCGAGGCAACGGTAGTAGGCTTCGATTTCATCCAGAAGCCCCGAGAGCTTCTTCCATTTCTGCAGGTTGTTCATATTGTCCTCCTTTATCAGCCCGAAAAATGCTGGCAGAGATGCTTCACGCAGCAGTGTTCGCAGTCCGGCTTTCTCGCGTCGCACACAGCCCGGCCGTGCAGCACGAGACAGTGGCAGAAATCGGACGAGCGCTCCGGCGGCAGGATCTTACGCAGGGCCATCTCGATCTTCACCGGCTCCTTGAGATTATCCACAAGCCCCATGCGGTTACTTAGCCGGATGCAGTGGGTGTCCACCACCGTGGAGCCGGGGACGCGGTACACGTCGCCCAGGATCAGGTTCGCGGTTTTGCGCCCCACGCCGGGCAGGGCCGTCAGCTCCTCCATCGTGTCGGGCACGCGGCCGCCGTGTTTTTCCAGCAGCACCTGGGCGCAGGCCACGATGTCCCTGGCCTTGGCGCGGAAAAAGCCGCAGGAATGCACATACTGCTCCACCTCGGCCACGTCCGCCTCCGCGAAACTCTCCAGTGTCGGAAAGCGGGCAAAGAGCGCGGGCGTGATCTGATTGACGCGCTCGTCGGTACACTGGGCCGCGAGGCGCACGGAGAAAAGCAGCTCATACGCCTTGTCGTAATCCAGGGTGCAGCTTGCCTCCGGATACTCCTCCAGCAGCAGCCGGACGATTTCATTGACCTGTTCCTGCGTTCTCATGGGAACATCTCCTTTGTTTTTTCGTCTACTGCATTGTACAAGGTTTTATGACGTTTTTCAAGCTTCAGGTGCGCGGCGTGATTGTTTACAATTCGGACTTGAATCGGCGAAAAAACGGCATATAATAAAGCCAATCAAAAGCTTGGAAAGGAGCAATGAATATGAATATTAACGTCAATGCCGCCCTGGATAAGATCAAGGAACTGGTCAGCAAGGGCAATGTCTCCCGCGTCGTGATCCGCAAGGACGATAAGGTGATCCTGAATGTCCCCGTGACCGTGGGCGTTGTCGGCGCCGTTGTCGGCATCACCGCCGCCAAATGGGCCATGCTGGCCGCTGCGCTGGCCACCGTGGGCTTCGGCTGCACCGTCGAGGTCGTCAAGGACGACGGCGAGATCGTCAACGTCCTGAGCGAGGAGGACAGCCAGAAGATCCAGAACAAGACCTCCGAGATCGTAGAAGACGTCAAGGACGCGATCGACGAGACCTTCAAGAAGGACGAGTAAAAAGTCCGCACCGGCTCGCAGGGGCGGCTATCAGCCGCCCGCGCGGTGAAACAGAATCCCAAAGCAAAATCAGGGCGAATCCGTACTCATTTCGGATTTGCCCTGATTCCTTTTCAGATTGTTCTGCCTTCCCGTAGGGCGCCAGTCATCATCCTTGCGGCGGAGAATACGACGGCCTGTGATTACTTCTTGCCTTTTCCCGCCATGCGGAAGGCAAACAGTACCGTCAGCAGCGACAGAGAAATCGCCGTGCCCAGCATCATGGCCTCATAGGGGAAGGGGAGCACCTTCCGCAGCAGAAAGACGACGCCGAGGGCGGCAAGATCCACCGCAGTGCGGCCCAGATTTGCCGCGAGCAGGGCGTTGGTATTGCCCTTCGCGAGCGCATTCCTGTTGATGGCCATATTGATCAGCGCCGCGAGCGCGCCCCAGAGGATGCCGACGAGAACGGCAAGTGCGATTTTCATGAAAACCACCTGATTTCATCAAGCTTATGATTATTTGAAAGTGTAGCACATTTCCTGCCGTTTGCCAATCTGCGGCAGGAAGATTTTTATGCGTTTTTTCCTCACCGATCTGCACAGAATAGAATCGAACGCAGGACGGCGAACCGCTCTGTGTACCGTTACTGATGAGGTGAAGATCATGAGTCCCAAAGAACTGCTCTATATCGAAGACGCGCTGGGGCACACCAGCTTCCTGACCGCTCAGTGCCGCGCTGCCGCGGCGCAGCTGACCGACCCTGTGCTCAAACAGCAGGCCCAGCAGCTTGCCGACGACAACCAGAAGCTGTTTGACGCATTCTACAAGCTGGTCTGAGGAGGAAAAACGATGAACGACAAGGAAATCATGGAGAATCTGCTCCTGACCGCCAAGGGCGTCTGCGACCTGTATCTGCACGGCTCCATCGAGTCGGCCACGCCCACCGTGCACCAGGCCTTCCACTCCGCGCTGGACAGCGCCCTCTGCATGCAGAGCGACATTTATCAGAAAATGAGCGAGCACGGCTGGTACACGACCCAGCAGGCCCAGCCCCAGTCCATCCAGCAGGTGAAGCAGAAGTACGCCGCCTGCTGCTAAAGCGAAGAAACCGGGATGCGATCGCATTCCGGTTTCTTGCTATCATCAGACGCTGAGCTTCTCCAGCAGCGCTTCCACCTTCTGCGCAAGCTCCTTCAGAGCGCCCGGCTCGAAGGGGGAGGGGAAGCCCGCCTCCTGCAGCAGATCGGTCCAGACCTTCTCGCCGCCCTGCTTTGAGAAGCGCAGATAGCGGGCGAAGGCCCCGTCGTAATCCTCCAGACTAGCCATCAAAAACTGGAAGGCCGCGGTCTGCGCCAGGCAGTAGTCGATGTAGTAGAAGGGGCTCTCGTAGATGTGCATCTGGTACTGCCAGCGGGTGCCCTGCTCCAGATAGGGGATGCCGCTCTGGTCGATATAGGGGCGGAACTTCGCCTCCAGCTCCAGCCAGGCCGCGTCGCGCTCGGCGGGCGTCATGTCGGGATTTTCATACACGATGTGCTGGAACGCGTCCACGATCGTGCCGTAAGGGATGAAGGAGAAGGACTCCAGCGCGTGCATGAACTTGTACTTTTCCGCGTCTTCGCCGAAGAACCTGTCCATATAGGGCCAGGCGAAGAACTCCATGGACATGGAGTGGGTCTCGGCGG
>CAMOXI010000083.1 GCA_946628965.1 uncultured Clostridia bacterium
ATTTCCGCCATGCCCGCTGCCACCATCGGCGGCGTGTCCATCATCCTCTACGGCATGATCTCTGCGGTCGGCGTCCGCAACATGGTCGAGAACCACACCAACTTCCAGAAGTCCCGTAACGTCATCGTTGCTGCCGTCATCCTGGGCCTGGCCCTCGGCATCAACTTCTCCGACAGCGGCGCCATCTCCTTCGCCGTCGGCAACATGACCATCTCCCTGTCCGGCCTGGCCGTGGCCTCCATCGTGGGCATCCTGCTCAACGCGATCCTGCCCGGCAAGCGCGAAGAGTACATGCCGAACCAGGAGAACTCCGGCTCCCTGGGCAAGTTCTGATTTTTTCAAATGGAACCCGCTGCGCTGGGCTTCCATTTGATTCACTCGCGCTTATCGCCTCGGCTAACGCCTCGTTGGTCGGCGCGAGGGCAGCGCTTTGCGACCGCCTCAGGGTGTTTTTGCCGTGGCAGAGCTACGGCAAAAACGATTCAAAACAGTTTAGCAACACGCTGACGGGAGGGGATTCCCCTCCCGTTTTGCATTGGGAGAAAAACATGAACACACAGGATATTTTATCCGCCATTGTCGCGGCCGAGAAGGATGCCGCGGCGCTGATCCTCCACGCCCACGGCATCCTGGCCGAGTGCAAGACCGGGCGCCGCGACGTGGTCACCGAGTATGACCGCCGGGTGCAGGAGCTGCTGACGGAGCGGCTCTCCGCCTCCCTGCCCGGGGCGAAGTTTTTCTGCGAGGAGAACGACCGGCACGACGACCTGAACGCGGAGCACCTCTTCATCATCGACCCCATCGACGGGACCATGAACTTCGTGCGCGGCATGCACCACAGCTGCATTTCCATCGCCTATACCAGCCGCCGCGAGCGCCTCTGCGCCGCGATCTACAACCCCTACGCGGACGAGCTGTTCACCGCCGTCAAAGGCGGCGGCGCGTTTCTGAACGGCCGCCCCATCCACGTGGACGGGGCGCCGCTTGCCGAGACCCTGGTGGTCTGCGGCACCGCGCCCTACGAAAGCGGCAGCTCGGCGGAGACCTTCCGCCTGATGCGCCTTGCCTACGACGCGAGCCTGGACATCCGCCGGGAGGGCTCGGCCGCGCTGGATCTCTGCAGCGTGGCGGCGGGCCGCGCAGGCCTGTACTTCGAGCTGGCCCTCTCCCTCTGGGATTACGCGGCGGGTGCCCTGCTGGTGGAGGAAGCCGGCGGCCTCTGTACCCGGATCGACGGCTCAGCCCTGCCCTACGACGGCTCCCGGCCCTCGGTCTTCGCCGGCGGCCCCGCGGCCTATGCGGATTTTCAGAAGCTGATGGCGGCCAATTCTTAACAATTCCAAAGATCCCTTGACAAAACAGGTCGAACGCGTTAGACTCATGATAGTCTAACGCGTTCGACCTGTTTTGTTCTGTCATCCTGAGCGGAGCGAAGCGGAGACGAAGGATCTCAGAGATTCTTCGTCGCTGATGCTCCTCAGAATGACACGCTGCGAGAAGGAGGAGATCCCCATGCCGACCCCGAAAATCTTTGAAAGCGAATACCGCTTCTGCCAGATCCTCTGGGAGCGCGAGCCGGTGAAGAGCACCGAGCTGGTGAAGCTCTGCAAAGAGAAGCTGGGCTGGAGCAAGGCCACCACCTACACGGTCATCAAGCGCCTCACGGAGCGGGGCGTCGTGCAGAGTGAGGACGCGGTGGTGACCAGCCTGGTCTCCCGGGAGGAGGCCGAGAACGCCCGCATCGACGCACTGGTGGAGGACACCTTCGGCGGGTCCCTGCCCGCCTTTGTGGCCGCCTTCAGCCGCCATAAAAAGCTGAGCGCCGCGGAGGCCGACGCCCTGCGCAAGCTCATCGAGGAGGCGGAGGACTGATGGACGCCGTTTTTCTGGAGCTTCTGAACCGGAGCCTCGCCGCCTCCTGGCTGGTGCTGGCGGTGCTGCTCCTGCGGCCCCTCACCCGGAAAGCGCCGAAGAACCTGCGCTGCCTGCTCTGGGCGCTGGCCGCCCTGCGGCTGCTTCTGCCCGCGCGGCTGAAAAGCCCGCTGAGCCTGCTGCCCTCCGCGGCGCCCATCACGGTCGCGCCCGGGGCGGCGCCCAGGGTGCAGAGCGGCTTTGCCGCGGTAGATGCGGCGATCAACCCCGCCCTGGCCGGGAGTCTTGCGCCGACGCCCGCGGCCAGCGCCGACCCGGCCCAGATCTGGCTGCACATCGGGGCGCTGCTCTGGCTCATCGGGCTCGCGCTCATGCTCTGCTACACGCTTGTGAGCTTCGTCCTGCTGCGCCGCCGGGTGGCGGACGCGGTGCTCTTTCACGACAACATCTATCTCAGCGATAAGATCGACTCGCCCTTCGTGCTGGGTCTTGTATTCCCGCGCATTTACCTGCCCTTCGGCCTGCCGGAGGACAACATGGCCCTGGTGCTGGCCCATGAGCAGGGCCACCTGACCCGGCACGACCACTGGTGGAAGCCGCTGGGCTTTGCCCTGCTGGCCATCACCTGGTTCAATCCCCTGGCGTGGATCGCCTATGTGCTCTTCTGCAGGGACATCGAGCTTGCCTGCGACGAGCATGTGCTCTCCGTCCTCGGCCCCGAGGCGCGCAAACCCTATTCCCGCGCCCTGCTGGACTGCAGCGTTTCGCGCCGGCGCATCGCCGCCTGTCCCCTGGCCTTCGGCGAATCCGACGCCAAGGGCCGCATCCGGAATGTGCTCTCCTGGAAAAAGCCCACGGTCTGGGTGCTCCTCGCGGGCGTGCTTCTCTGCGCGGTGCTGGCCGTCTGCTTCCTGACCGACCCGGTGGAGCGGCCGCAGGCCGAACCGAGCCCGGAGCTGCTCGCAGCAGCGCCCAGCCCGGCCGCTACGCCGAATGAAAACACCCCGATGGTGACCGAGCTGGTTTCAGGGCGATCCTACCTGTTGACCCAGCTCTTCGGCATGCCGGATGAAAAGTTCAAGGCGATCAACACCGCGAACGCCCCCTATTTTACCTTCGACTTTGAGCACGACGAGTACGGCCGCCTGGTCCTCACGGCCCGGCAGCCTTCGGACGCGCCCTTCGAGCTGATCGGCGAATATTTCGCGGACGACGGCAGCACCGTCACAGAAGTTCCCATCCTGGTGCAGACTGTCCGCGGCACGATACTGACCGAGGGCGGCGGCGCAGCCGAAAACGATCTTGCGCGGACGCTGGACATCCGCTACTACGAGTTCAGCCTGGACGAGTTCACCCTCCATCTGGCCGAGGAGCCGGTGGAGCTCTACGCCTACAACGCCGCGGGGGAGCGCGTCATCGCCGCCTGGTCGGTAAACAGCGACGCGGTATCGCTCTCGGGCTCCAGCGAGGACGGCGGCATTACCGTGACGCCGAAGCATCCGGCCCCGGAAGGTGTGGTCCTGGTGGCCCATACGGACGACGGCCTGGGCGCCAGCGTGCGGATCTATCTGCCGGAGCCGGACGCCGCGCTGGATATCCGCTTCTATGAAAAGAGCCTGGACGAGTTCACCGTGCACGTGGATGACGAGCCGGTGGAGGTCTACGCCGTGGATCTGAGTTCAGGCGAGAAGGTCAAGGCCAATTGGTCCGTCTCGGACGAGAACGCAGTTTCTCTGGAGCTGCGGGACTATGACCACTGTGCCGTGATCCCGCAGGCGGCCGTGGAAGGGCCTGTTGCCCTGACGGCGAGCTTCCAGGGCGTGACGCGCAGCATCAGGGTCTATGTGCTGCCGTAAGGCAGGGGAGGCCCTGCCGCGCCGCGTCTACAGACGCGTATACTCATAAGAATTCTTCCTCCTAGCCGCGCCGGTTTTCACCGGCGCGGCAATTTGTGTTTTCCGGTCCCACATCGAAGGCCGCCGGGGTCCGCAATAATTTTTTTCACTTTTTTGCAAAAAGCCCTTGACATTTCGCAAATATGTGTTATTGTACTAATTGCTTAATACAATAACACATACGGAGGTGCTGCAAATTGGAATGGGTATTCCGCAACGATCTGCCCATCTACTCCCAGCTGGTGGACAGAATTAAGCTCGGCATCGTCTCCGGCGCGCTGCCCCCCGGCGCCAGGCTCGCCTCGGTGCGGGATCTGGCGATGGAAGCGGGCGTCAACCCCAACACCATGCAGCGGGCGCTGCAGGAGCTGGAGCGGGAGGGCCTGGTTTTCTCCCAGCGCACGGCAGGCCGCTTTGTGACGGAGGATACCGCCGCCATCGACGAAGTCAAGAAAACGCTGGCCCGCGGCCAGATCGAAAGCTTTCTCGCGGGAATGAAAGAACTGGGCTTTGACCGGGAAGAGATCATCGCCCTGCTCAAGGAGGATGCATAATGGCTATTCTGGAATGCAAAGACCTGTCCAAGCGCTTCGGCAAAATTCAGGCGCTGGACAGCATCAATCTGAAAATCGAGCCGGGCCGGGTCGTGGGTCTGCTGGGCCCCAACGGCAGCGGCAAGACCACCCTCATCAAGCTGGCAAACGGCCTGCTCACGCCCACGTCCGGCGAGATCCTGATCGATGGCAAGGCCCCCGGCAAGGAGACCAAGGCCATCGTCTCCTACCTCTCCGACAAGGAGTACCTGCCCGAGTGGATGAGCGCCAAACAGCTCATGGACTTCTTCACCGACTTCTATGCCGATTTTGACCGGGAGCGCGCCAAGGAGATGCTCACCCGCCTCGGCATCGACGAGACCATGCGCATCAAGCAGATGTCCAAGGGCACCCGCGAGAAGGTGCAGCTCATCCTGGTCATGAGCCGCCAGGCAAAGCTCTACCTGCTGGATGAGCCCATCGGCGGCGTGGACCCGGCCACCCGGGACTACATCCTCGACACCATCATCCGCAACTACAACCCCAGCGCCGCCGTCGTGATCTCCACCCATCTGATCGCCGACGTGGAGCAGGTGCTGGACGACGTGATCTTTATTCAGAACGGCCATGTGACGCTCCAGTCCTCGGTGGATGAGATCCGCGAGGAGAAGGGCAAGAGCGTGGACGCTTACTTCAGGGAGGTATTCAAATGCTAGGAAAACTGTTGAAGCACGAATTCCGTGCCACCGGCCGCACCATGCTGCCGGTCTACGGCGCGGTCGTGGTGCTGGCGGTGCTGGCCAACGTCTCGATCCGCATGCTGAGCGGGAACGTGGGACCCCTGCTCTCCATCTTCTTCGGGCTGATCGTCGCGGCCTTCGGTATCTGCGTCGTCGCGGCCGGCGTCATGACCCTCGTGTTGATGGTCAAGCGCTTCTACACCAACTACCTCAAGGACGAGGGCTATCTGATGCACACGCTCCCCGTCAGCGTCCACGGGCTCGTGTGGAGCAAGATGATCGTCTCCATCGTCTGGTTTGCCGCGACCTTCGCGGTGATCGGGCTGGTGCTGCTGCTGACCGCTATCATCCAGACCGATACCAGCCTGGCACAGTTCTTCGCCGGCTTCCCGAGCTGGGCGGAGATCCGCGAGGGTCTGGACCAGTACGGCATCCGCCTGGGCGACCTGTGGTTCATCGGCTTTGAGGCGCTGCTGTGCGTGATCGTGGGCAGCCTGTTCACCTGCCTGCATTTCTATGCGGCCATGAGCCTGGGCCACATGTTCGCCAAGGACAAGATTCTGCTGTCCATCGTCTTCTTTGTGGCCATCAGCTTCGTGCTGAGCATGGCCACCACCGGCTACAGCGCCGGCCGTTTCTACAGTCTGGAGAGCATGGACGTCACACTGGACACGGCGCAGGAGGCCATCCGCTTTGCCAAGGCCATGCTGGGCGAGATGCTGCTGGTCGAGGCGGTCCAGACCGCGGTGCTGTACGTCGCCACCGTCCTGGGTCTCAAGCGCGGGCTGAATCTGGCGTAAACAGTTTTGAGCCGTGAGTTTTGAGTTTTGAGAAAAAGGGACTGCGGAAGAGTCCTCACCAACAAAAAGTTGATGAGTCGCTCTCTTCACGCAGTCCCTTTCTTATTCATATGATCGGGAAATTCTCTGCAGAGGACGGAGGTTCAGCTCAGCTTGGTAATCTCGTTTTCCTCAAAACTTGCGCCTCAAAACTCGAAACTATTTCTTCAGCTGCCCCGGGCTGATGCCGAAGCTCTGGCGGAAGGCCCGGTGAAAGGCGGAATAGTCCGCAAAGCCGGCGGCCTCGGCGGCCTGGTTGGCGGGCGCGCCCTCCCGGATGAGCCGCGCGGCGTAGAGGAGCCGCTTCTGCCGCACATAGGCGTGCACCGTGCTGCCGGTCTCCGCCTTGAAGAGGCGCATGAAGTGGTAGCGGCTCAGATACACCTGCTCGGCAAGCTGCTCCACCGAGAGCTCCCGGCTCAGGTTTTCGTTAATGTAGGAGAGGGTCTGCCGGATCTTGGGGTCAAAGCGCTGCTCTTCCCGCCGGGGGGCGGCGTTCATGCGCCCGATCAGCACCAGCAGCTGGAGGATATAGGTGTCGCAGAGGGTCTGGGCGCCGAAAGCCGTATCCTTCGCTGCCTGTTCATAGGCGAGGAAGGTCTGCTCCAGGGCCTTGCGCTGCTCGGCGTCCGGCACCAGGCGGTATTCGCCCGTGCGGTCGGCCTGCTCGAAGCTGTCCATCAGCCCCGCGTCCGGCAGCAGCCGGTCGAAATATTTGCCGTCCAGATACAATATAATTCTCTCGTAGGGCTCGGATTTGTCGATGAGGGCCTTGTGGATCGCGTGATGCTTGACCAGCAGGATGTCCCAGGGGCGGAGGGCATAGGAGACGCTCTCCACGGCGTAATCGACGCGGCCCGCCAGCAGCAGCACGATCTTGTCAAACTCGTGGTAGTGAAAGTCGCGCTCCTGCCCGGCGGTGTCCCGCAGGTGGAAGTAGTGGTAATTTTCCTCCAGATAACCCTCGCGGGTAAAGGCCTGGTTTTGTTTCATAGCAAGTCCTCCAAACTGATCACTGACCACTGGCCACTATCATACAGCACTTTTTGCAATGTTTCAAGCATAAGATGCAATTTACTTTGCAGAAGATTGCAAATATAATATGGCAGAACCCTGAAAAAAGGAGTGCATCAAACATGAGTAACAACAAAGGCGGATTTCTGAAGAACAACTGGTTCTTCTTCACCATGATCCTGGGCATCGTCCTGGGCATCGTCGTGGGCTTCGCCTGGCCCGGCGCCGGCGCGCTGGAGCCGCTGGGAACCCTGTTTATCAATATGATGTTCTGCGTGGTGGTCCCGATGGTCTTCTTCTCCATCTCCTCCTCCATCGCCAATATGAAGAGCGTCAAACGCGCGGGCAAGCTCATGGGCACCACGGTTTTGACCTTTATGGTCACCACGATCATCGCCTCGGTGATCATGTACGTGCTGGTCCG
>CAMOXI010000084.1 GCA_946628965.1 uncultured Clostridia bacterium
GACCTGAGCCGTCACCAGGAGTACAGCGGCCAGAAGCTGGAGTACATCGATCCCTTCACCGCCGAGCGTTTCGTGCCCTACATCATCGAGTCCACCTATGGTCTGGACCGCACCGTGCTGGCTCTGCTGTGCGAGGCCTACGACGAGGAAGTCGTGGACGAAGAGAAGAACGACGTGCGCGTCGTCCTGCACCTGAATCCCGCCATCGCCCCCATCAAGGCCGCCGTGCTGCCTCTGTCCAAGAAGCTCGCCGAACCCGCCATGGCCATCCGGGACGAACTGGCCAAGGACTTCATGGTCGAGTACGACGAGACCGGCTCCATCGGCAAGCGCTACCGCCGCGCCGACGAGATCGGCACCCCCTTCTGCATCACCTATGACTTTGATTCTGAGACCGACGGCTGCGTGACCGTGCGCGAGCGCGACAGCATGCAGCAGGTCCGCATCCCCGTGAGCGAAGTCAAGGCCTACATTGCGGAGAGAGTGAAGGCGTGAGCAGCGTCTGAGGATGCAGAGGGACGAACACCCCTCATCCGGCGCTTCGCGCCACCTTCCCCCAAGGGGGAAGGCTATAAGGAAAGGATTATTATGAAGAACGGTTTTGTGAAAGTCGCGGCGGCCGCACCAGTCATCCGGGTGGCCGACGCGGAATATAACGCCGACCGTGTGATCGACTGCATGCAGAAAGCGGCCGCGCAGGGCGTCAAGGTTCTGGCTTTCCCGGAGCTGACGCTGACCGGTGTGAGCTGCTATGATCTCTATCAGCACAGCGTGCTGCTGGACGGGGCCAAGAAGGCCCTGGCCCGCGTGGCGAAAGCCAGTGAAGGGCTGGACATGCTGAGCTTTGTCGGCCTGCCCCTCGCGGTGGGCAGCCGTGTCTACTCCACTGCCGCCGCCCTGTATGACGGGGAGATCCTGGCCCTGATCCCGCGGGAGAACGTGGACGGCAGTCCCTTCTCCGCCCCCGCCATGGAGACCCGCTTCGTGAAGATCGGCGAGACGGAGACCGCGGTGGAGAGCTGCGACAGTCTCTTCGTCTGTGAAGCCTTGCCCGCGCTGAAGATCTGCGTGGAGCTGGGCGCCGACCGGGACGCGCTGGAATCCCCCGCGCTGCGCCAGGTGCGCGCCGGGGCCACCCTGGTGGTGCAGATGGCCTCCTTCCCGGAGACCGTCTCTTCCCGCGCGGACGCCGAGCTGCAGGCCCGCTTCGAGTCGAAGCACTGGAAGGCCGCCGTGCTGCTGGCCGCCCCCGGCAGGGGTGAGAGCAGCACCGACTATGTCTACTCCGGCCTGTGCCTGTGTGCCGAAAACGGCAAAATTCTGGCCGCCGGGGAAGGCGCCGACAGCTTCGCCGTCACCGAGATCGACGCGGATCTGCTCCGGAACCTGCGCCGCGGCTGCTCCGACTTCGAGTTTGAGAGCGACTGCAGCGAATACGCCTGGGGAAGCGAGGCCACCGAGACCGCGCTCACCCGCAAATTCTTCATGCACCCCCATCTGCCTGAGACGGCGGAGGAGCTGCCCGCCTACTGCGAGCGCATGCTGGACATGCAGGTCTCCGGACTCATCAGGCGTATGGAGTACGCCCATCTGGACCACTGCGTGGTCGGCATCTCCGGCGGCGTGGACTCCACGCTCTGCGTGATGGTCTGCGCCCGGGCGATCAAACAGATGGGTCTGCCCGCCACCAACGTCGTGGCCTGCACCCTGCCCTGCTTCGGCACCTCCAGCCGCACCAAGTCCAACGCCATCATCGTGGCCGAACAGCTGGGCTGCGAAGTGCGCGTCATCGACATCGGCAAGAGCGTCTACCAGCACTTTGACGACATAGGCCACGCCCATGACGACTACTCCATCGCCTTTGAAAACGCCCAGGCGCGCGAGCGCACCCAGGTGCTGATGGACATCGCCAACAAGGTCAACGGTCTCGACGTGGGCACCGAGGATCTGAGCGAGTACATCGACGGCTGGTGCACCTACAACGGCGACCACACCAGCATGTACGACGTGAATCTGGGCCTGACCAAGACCCAGGTGCGCGCCAATGTCCGCCACATCGCCGACACCACTGAGGACCGCGTGCTCAAGGCCGCGCTCTACGACGTACTGGAGTGCCCGGTCACGCCGGAGCTGCTGCCCATCCACGACGATCAGATCGAGCAGAAGAGCGAGGAGGCCGTGGGCTCCTACAGTCTGCAGGACTTCTTCACCCACTGCATCCTGATCGAGGGCTTCACGCCCTCCAAGACCCTGCGGCTTGCCAAGCTGGCCTATGCCAACGAGTTTACGGACGAGGAGCTGCACCGCTGGCTCACCAGCTGGTGCAAGCGGCTCTTCTCCCAGCAGTTCAAGCGCAGCTGCCTGATGGACGGCCCGGCGGTGGAAGCTTTCACCGTCTCCCCGCGTGTGGGCTTCCGCATGCCGTCCGACGGCGAGGCTGCCCTCTTCCTGGCGGAGCTGGACAGCAGTTTTGAGGGCTGAGTTTTGAGTTTTGAAAAGGGGCGTGAATCTTCACGCCCCTGTGCTTTAGGAGATCCTTCTATGACCGACACAAACGAAAGCCTGCTGGAGCGCTGGTTTGAAAAACTCGGGGACGTGTACCGGGAAAACCGGCTGCCGCTCCTCTCCGCCCTGATCGCGGGGCTGCTGGCCCACATGTATGTGCTCACCAACAACCTGCCGAACTACGACGGCATCCGCTATCTCTTCGGCAAGGGCGAGACCGTGGGCTCCGGCCGCTGGGGTCTGGTGCTGATCCAGGCACTGATCCCCAACTTCACCATGCCCTGGCTGCACGGCGTTACGAGCCTGCTGTTTCTGGCGATCGCCGCCTGCCTGATCGTGCGGATGTTCCGGTTCAGGAGCAAACTCGCGCAGATCCTGCTGCCCGCGCTGCTCATCGTCTTTCCCTCCCAGATCGGCAATTTCAGCTTCATGTTTGTCGCGAGCAGCTACGCCCTGGCCTTCCTGCTGGTGGTCTTCGCGGTGTGGAGTGCCAGGAACCTGCGGGGCTGGCGCGCCTGGCTCTGCTTTGTGCCGCCGCTGGTGTTCGCGCTGAGCATCTACCAGGGCTACGTGTCCATCGCGGCGGGGCTTCTCCTGCTGCTGCTGGTGAAGGACATTCTGGACGCCGGGGAGGAGGACCGCTCCGGTGAGATCTTCCGCCGGGGGCTGCGCTACCTGCTGCTGCTTGCGGTGGGGGCGGTGCTGTACCGGGTGTCCATCAACATCGCGCTGCGCATTGAGGGCATCGACGCCAACGAATACACCAATGAGGCGCTCTACATGGGACCGGGCCTTCTCAAGGGCATTGCCACGGCCTACAGCATGTTTGTCTTCAATCTGACCTCCCGCTACAACATGCTGATCGTCTCCAAGTTCTCCCGGGCGCTGCATTTTCTGGCCTTCCTGCTCTGCGCCACAGGGCTGGTGTACAGCCAGGTCCGGGCGAAAAAGCCGCGGCAGACCCTGCTGCTGTTCCTCTGCCTGCTGCTTCTGCCGCTGGCGCTCTGCTGCCTGTATCTGATCATCGACTGGGGCAGGATCCACACGCTGGTGCTCTACGGCTTCGTGTGTCTGTATGTGCTGGTGCTGCTGGGCCTGGAGCAGCTGCCTCGCCGCTTCCGAAACGCCGGGAAGGATCTGGGCTGTCTGGCCCTGGCCCTCGTCGTGCTGGTGAACATCATCTACGCGAACCGGAGCTACCTGCAGCTGGAGCTGCACTATGAGCAGGCCTACTCCCTCGCCACCACCCTGGTGACGCAGATCCGCTCCCTCCCCGGTTACCGGGAGGATATGCGCGTCGCGGTCTACGACTCGGCCAGCGACTTTCTGGAGGAGATCCCGGAGCTCTTCGTCAACGACCCGGACATCTACGGCGTGGACGGGCAGATCCTGGTGCATTCCCAGTTCAACGGCTCCACCGAGCCGCTGTTCTTCCGCTGGTATCTGGGGGCCAGCATGCCATTCGCCGAGCGTGAGGAGGCCAAGGCCCTGGCGGCGGACGCGCGCACGCAGGACATGCCGCTCTATCCCAACGACGGCTCCATCCAGATCATCGACGACGTGGTCTACGTCAAATTCTCTGAATACAAGGGCGAGTGGTCCTGAACCGCGCCGCTGTCCCTCAAGGGCCGCCGCAGAGCCGTAAGGCTCCGCGGCGGCCCTTCAAGGTGTCGACAAAGGATCGACACCTTGAGCATCAAAAATGAGAACTTCCGAAAAAGTTCTCATTTTTGAGGATATCAAACGCGAGAGGGAATAACCAATCCCCTCTCGCGCTCTCCCCATGCGCATCTTTCTTCTGCCGCATGGACGAAGGCTTGTCCACAGTCTGAAGTGCCGCCGCGGAGCCGCGTCCGGGCGGAACAATCGTCGTTTTTCGCCGTCAGTCAAATTGACGGCACTCTAGGCCGGGAAAGGACAGGCGCAATGGAATTCAGAAAAGCAACATGGGAATATTGGGGAGAGAATGCCTACTGGGGCTTACTGGCCATGTTCTGGTATCGCTCCCGGCTGTTCAGAAGTCTCTCCTGGCTGACGCTTCGGCAGTCCAGGATCCTGCTGTGGGTCGTGTTCGTGCTTTTGATGCTCGGCGGCGTGCTTCTGACGATGGATCACGCCCGAAACGGCTATTCCACGCTCATCACCGTGCTCGGTGTGTTTGAGGTCTACACCTTCCTCAGCTACTTTCGCAGCTTTCCGGTTGTATATGCGGTCACGCTGCTCGCGGCTGCTTTCCTCGGATGTCTCGTTTTTTTCCGCGAGCGTTCCGTGCAGCGGCGCAGGCGTTTTCCCCAGCTCGTGTTCCCGATCCTCCACAGCCGCACCGTCGTCACCCTGGTCTGTGCCGCGACGCTTGTGCCTTTGGCCCTCGGGCTTCTGCTGGGTGATTCTCTGATCCACAATCCAGAGCAGGCCGTGCCACGGAAGCAGACGCCCTACGGCGGGATCGCGGAGCACATCGACCGACTCGGTGATCTGCGGCCCGAGGTCTGGAACACCCTCAGTTCGGCGGAAAAGGCCGGCGTTCTCCAGGTGGCCGCCAATATCGAGCGGGAATACCTGGGGCTGCCCCATGAGCTGAACGTCGTCGTTACGCTCAGCACGGAGCAGACGCTGGCCTATTACAACGACAGCAACCATCTGATCTCCCTGAACATTGAGATGTTCGATGACTCCACGGCCGAGGAGTCGCTGGACTCCGTGTGCCACGAGTGCTTCCACGCCTATCAGGCCCGGCTCTGTGACCTGTATGACACGGTGGATCCCGCCTATGCGGATCTCCTCCCGTTTGCGGACGTCCCCCGCTACCAGTGGGAGAATGACCATTACATTGACGGTGAAGATGACCTTCTTGCCTACTATGTGCAGACCTGCGAGGTACGGGCCCGGGAATACGCCCGAAACCGCGTGCAGGAATACTACTACCTGATCAATGCCGTCTATGACGGCGTTCCGGGCTGAGAAAAGCCCCGGATGCTGCAGCCGCAGCATCCGGGGCTTTGTCTGTTTTGTATGGCGCGGCGCTCACACCGTCTCAAAGCGGTATTCGGCCCAGCGGTGGTAATGCTCGCCGGCGCGGAGGGTGGTGTCGGGGAAATCCGGGCGGTTCGGGCTGTCGGGATAGGCTTCCGGCTCCAAAGCCACGGCGCCGAAGGCCTTGAAGGGCTCCGGCAGGAATTCGCCGGTGTAGACCTGCAGGGCCGGGAAATCGGTGGTCAGCGTCATCTGCGTGTTCCCGTCCTTCAGGACGCAGGCCGTCTCCCCGTCCAGTACGAAGCAGTGGTCATAGGCCTCCCTGATGGGGCGCATGGCGCGGAAATCAAAGCGCGTGCCCTCCACCGGCGTCACCTCGGTGGGGATCAGGGCCCCGTCCACCTCCAGATAGCGGGAGGCGTTGACGCAGAGGGAAGCCGCGAGGCAGTTCTCCCCGCCGGAGAGATCGAAGTACATGTGGCTCGTGGGGGCGTAGACCGTGTCCGCGTCGCTGTCACCCTCAAAGTCCAGGCGCAGGATGCTGCCCTGTACGCTGTAGGTCACGGCGGCGGTGAGATTGCCGGGGAAACCGTTGTCCCCGTCCGGGGAGAAGAGCGTAAAGCGCACCGCGTCCTCCAGCACCTCAGGCGTCCAGGGCCGCCTGTCATAGGAGTCCGGCCCGCCGTGGAGCTGGTTTGCCCCCTCGTTTGCGGGGAGCAGATATTCCTTCCCGTTCAGGGAAAAGCGCGCCCCGGCGATGCGGTTGCCGTAGCGGCCGATGGCAGCGCCCAGATAGGCCGTGCCGCCCAGGTAGCCCTCGGGGCTGTCATAGAAGGGCACGCAGTCTTTGCCGCGATAACGCAGCCCCGTCACCGTGGCGCCCAGGGTAGTGATCGAAACGGAGAGCTCCCCGGCTTCGATCGTATACAGCTCATACGTTCCAAAAAACGATTTCGTGACCATGTTTTCCGTCTCCTTTTGTCGGTTTTTCACAACGGAACCAGTATAGCACAGCTCTCCGTGATTTACAATTCACAAATGAAGTGCTTGTCATCAACGAACTGCTGTGCTATACTGAGTGTGATCCCATAAATGGGAAAAAATGTAGGAGGTCATGACTGCTTATGCTTACCAATGAATATCTGAAAAAAGTCTACGCCGACGTTGAGCGCCGCGATGCGCACGAGCCCGAGTTCCTGCAGGCTGTGCGCGAGGTGTTTGAGTCCCTGGAGCTGGTCGTTGACAAGCATCCCGAGTGGGAGAAGGCCTCCCTGCTCGAGCGCTTTGTCGAGCCGGAGCGCGTGATCGAGTTCCGCGTCCCCTGGGTGGACGATCAGGGCGTGGTGCGCGTCAACCGCGGCTACCGCGTGCAGTACAACTCCGCCATCGGCCCCTACAAGGGCGGCCTGCGCTTCCATCCCAGCGTGAACCTGAGCATCATGAAGTTCCTGGGCTTCGAGCAGATCCTGAAGAATTCCCTGACCACCCTGCCCATGGGCGGCGGCAAGGGCGGCTCCGACTTTGATCCGAAGGGCAAGTCCGACGCCGAGGTCATGCGCTTCTGCCAGAGCTTCATGACCGAGCTCTACCGCCACATCGGCCAGTTCACCGACACCCCCGCCGGCGACATCGGCGTGGGCGCCCGCGAGGTCGCCTATATGTACGGCCAGTACAAGCGCATCGTCGACCGCTTTGAGGGCGGCGTGCTCACCGGCAAGGGCCTGACCTTCGGCGGCTCCCTGGCCCGCACCCAGGCCACCGGCTACGGCCTGTGCTACTTCTCCGCCGAGGCGCTCAAG
>CAMOXI010000085.1 GCA_946628965.1 uncultured Clostridia bacterium
GGGATGGCCGCGATGGCGTCCACGCCCAGGCTCTCGGCATGGGCGGCCAGCTCCATGCTGTCGGCCGTGTTGTTGCAGGCCACATGGGCGATGATGACGATGCGGCCGCGGGCCACCTCCATCACGTTCTCCAGCAGCAGCTTGCGCTCTGCCACCGACTGGTAGATGCACTCGCCGGAGGAGCCGCCCACATACAGCCCCGTCACGCCCTTGCCGATCAGGTACTCGGTCAGCGCGCGCACGCGCTCGGGAGAGATGGCGCCCTTGTCGTCATAGCAGGCATAAAAGGCGGGGAAAATGCCCTGGTACTTACTCAAATTTTTCATTCGTTACTCCTTGTATAGAATCTTGAAGACGATCCTGGATATGGCCTCGGGCTGGGCTGCAGCCATGCCGGGACGGTGCGCGTCGCCGGGGAAGAGCACCAGGAAGCGGCCCGGGCGCAGGAGGATCCCCTGCTCCGATTCGCCCGCAGCGCCCCAGTAGTCGTCGTGCTGCTCCCGCAGCTCCAGGGCCTCGGGCCGTGCGATGTCGACCCATTCGCTGCCCTGCACGGTGACGAAGACGTCCAGATAGCGGCGGTGATACTCGAAGAGCCTGGAATCGTCCGCCGTGGTGGAGACGTCAAAGCGCGTCACATACAGGCTGTCCCCGTCCAGATTTCTCCGCTCCGTGCCGACGGTGGCGAAAAACTCCGGCGTCAGCAGCTCCAGCACGCGGTCGAGCCGCGGATGGATGCCCCGGTAGGCCGGGGCGTCCGACAACTGTCCGTAAATCATAGGCTCAGCCCTTGACGGCGCCCATCGTGATGCCCTTGGTAAAGTACTTCTGGAAGATCACGAAGACGATGATGATGGGGACCGCGGCAAAGGCCGCGCCTGCCATGATCAGGCCGAAGTCCGTGGTGTTCTCGGCCTGCATGTTGGCAATGCCCAGGGAGATGGTCAGGTTCTTGGTGGAGGAGAGCATGATCAGCTGCATGAAATAGTCGTTCCAGGAGCTGATGAAGGTGAAGATGGCCAGGGCGCCCACGCCCGGCTTGATCATCGGGAAGACGATGGTGTTGAAGGTCTTCAGCTCGCTCGCGCCGTCGATGCGGGCCGCCTCCAGGATCTCACCCGGGATGCTCTCGGCAAACTGCTTGATCAGGAACACGCCGAAGGGCCAGCCGACGATGGGATAGACCACCGCGCTCATGGTGTTGTAGAGCTTCAGAGCGGACATCTCCCGGATCAGCGGGATCAGGATGACCTGTTTTGGCAGCGCCATGGCGCAGACGATCAGAGTAAAGACCAATGTTCGCCCCACAAAGCGCTTTTTCGCCAGCGCGTAGCCCGCCAGCGCCGAGGTCAGGCAGGTCAGCAGCATGGAGGCCACCGCCATCCACACCGTGTTCAGAAGCCAGCGGACAGCCGCCGGGACCGTGGGGCCGGCGGAGATCACCCTGGCCGTGCCGTCCTCCGAGAAGTACTGCCCGAAGGGCACGGCGATCTCCCAGAGCGGCGCCTTGAACTTATCCATCAGCTTCTGGTAGTTCTTCATGGTCCACTCGGTGGGCCACCAGACGGGCGTGGTGGAGTTGATCTGCTTGGCGGTCTTGAAGGAGCCGGTGATGATCCAGTAGAGCGGGAAGGTGAAGAGGATCGCGAGCAGGATGACCAAAACCAGCGCGAACACGCGGTAGGCCATGGATTTCTGATTTCTCATAGCTGCACCCCCTTAATCGCTGGACTGGCCCAGCTTGAACTGGATGGCGGACAGGATCGCAATGATGATCATCAGCACCACGCCCATGGCGTTGCCGTAGCCGTAGCGGTAGAGCTTGAAAGCCGTGTAGTAGATGTAGTACATGACCGTGTCGGTGCTGTGATTCGGGCCGCCGGACGTCAGCAGCTGGATCAGCGCAAAGCACTGGAAGGAGTTGATGGTGGTGATGACCAGGATATACAGCGTGGTGGGCATGATCTGGGCCCACTTGATCTTCCAGAACACCTGGGTGCGGGTGGCGCCGTCCACTTCGGCGGCCTCCACCAGGGTCTGGTCCACGTTGCCGAGGGCCGAGACATACAGCACGATGGGCTGGCCGACCGAGGTGGTGAACAGAATGATGATGATGCACCAGAGGGCGTATTTCGCGTCGCCCAGCCAGTTGATGTTCTTCTCGATCAGGCCCGCGCCCTTGAGCAGGTAGTTGAAGATGCCGTAGTAGTTGTTGTACATCCACTTCCACACCACGGTCACAGCCACGGAGCCGGTGACCACGGGCAGATAGAAGATGACGCGGAACATACTCGTCAGCGCGGGGTGCATGTCCGTGATGGCGGAGGCCACCCACAGGGAGAAGGCGCAGACCGTCGGCACGGCTACGACCACGATGACCAGCGTGTTTCTCAGCGCTCCCAGGAAGATCTTGTCCTGGAAGAGCTCCTTGTAGTTATTGAGTCCGATGAACACGTCCACCGCGTTTTTGCCCATGTTGGAGTCAAAAAGGCTGGTGTAGATGCACATGAACATCGGGTAGATGACAAAGGTTATGAAGAAGAACAGGCTCGGCAGAAGGAACAGATAGCCTGCGATCGTCTCCCGCCGCACCAGAGCCCGGCTCAGGCCGGAGGATGATTTTCTCATAGGAATGAACTCCCTCCCTCAAAACAGGCTTTCAAAAAACACCCTCCCCGCGCGGAGGCAGGGAGGGTGCGCAGTGCCGCTGAATATGCGTTTTATGCGATGCTTTGCTCCGCTTCGCGTTTACGCTCAGGCGCCGGCAGCGGCGTTGGCGTACTCGCAGAAGGCATTGGCGGTCTCGGTCACATCAGCGCCGCCGCCGATCTGCTGGAGCATGTTCCACCAGGCGGTACGGGCTTCGGCCCAGCCGGGAACGACCTGATAGTAGTCGCCCAGGAAAGGCATCAGCTTGCTGTACTCGCTCATGATGTCGTTGCCCTCGTAGATGTTGGACAGATCCACGTCGTCGGACTTGTCGCGCACGGCGAAGTAGGTGGAGGCCTTGACGGCGTCCGCGGTGGCGGCGCTGTCAGCCATGTACTTGATGAAGGTCTTGGCAGCGTCGATCTTGGCCTCGCTGCCGTTGTCGAAGATACCGAAGCCCCAGATACCGCCGCAGAGCTCGGGCACGCCGTCATCGCTGGGGAAGGCCATGCAGACGATCTCATCGCCGTCGTTGGTCAGGCCGGCGTCATTGTTGTCGCTGTTGAGCTGCATGCCGATGTTCCAGCAGAAAGCCATGTCCAGGATGCCCTGACGGAACAGCTGGATCTCGTCACCGCCGACGATGGCGGGATCGAAGTTCACGCCTTCCAGACCAACCAGAAGCTCAAGAGCCTTGATGTTCTCCTCGGAGTTGGCGGTGTACTTGGTGTGCTCGGCATCGGTGAAGGTGCCGCTGTAGAGGTTGTTGATCAGAGCGCGGGTGCCCTGGTCGCCGCCCTGGCCGCCGCAGAACACGGCAGCAACATTGGGATTCTCGGCAGCCAGCAGGCCGACAGCCGCGACAAAGTCATCGGTGGTCCAGGTGTGGCTGTCAAGATCCAGGTACTGATCGGCGCCGACAGCCTGGAAGCGGTTCAGGTTCACAGCCATGCAGTGGGCGGTCATGCAGAGGGGATACTCGTAGCTCTGGCCCTCGGCGTTGAAGCAGGCGGCGGCCACGACGGGCAGGATCTCTTCCTTGTCGGCGTCATCCCACAGGTCGGCGATGTCGACCATGTAGCCCTTGGCGCCCCAGTTGGCGACCAGACGCTCGGGACCTTCCATGATCAGGTCGGGAGCGGCCTTGCCCTCGATGGCGGTGTTGACCTTGTCGTCGCCGTCAGCGTAGGCCAGATACTCGACCGTGACCTTGATGCCGGGATTGGTAGCCTCGAACGCGGCGACCAGCTCGTCGACCGTGTCGGAGTTGCCCCATCCGCCGATGGGATAGGTCCACAGAGTGATCTCGACCGTGTCATCGGCGAAAGCGGTGGGGGCCGCCAGCGCGAAGACCATGATCAGCGCGAGCATCAGTGCAAACAGTTTCTTCATGATGTTCCTCCTATTCGTTATTTTTCGCGGCGGAGTTTTTCCGCCGGTCTTACCATCTGAATTCTACCGAAGATTTGAAGCATTGTCAATCGGATTTTGAAAGTTTTTTTCAGAATTTACTGGCTTTGAAATTTAATTTTATGTTTTTCACAAATCCATTCGCTCCGTTTTAGTAAAAATGACAGTCCACCGGAAGCGATAGACCGTCATTTTTATCAATCTCTGAAAATTTCTTTCACAGATGCTTTTCCGCCAGGGCTTGGGCCACGCGGGCGCGGCTTTCGCGGCAGTGCTCCAGATTGCGGCGGCAGAAGGCGGAAAACAGGATGTCCAGCAGAAAGAGTTGGGCGATCTTGGCGGGCACGGAGGAGAGCTGCAGCGGGCCCTCGTTGGAGCCGCAGCAGAGCACCACGTCCGCCAGGGCGGCCCCGGGCGAGCGCGGAAAGCGGGTGATCAGGATCACCTTCGCCCCCCGGGCGCGGGCCACGTTCAGCGTCTCGGCCATCTCGCGGGTGGCGCCGGAGTAGGAGAAGAAAAGCAGCGCGTCCCCGGCCTCCATGTTGGCCGCCGCGATGACCTGCATATGGGAGTCGCTGATCGGGAAGAACTTGCCGCTCACGGTGGAGAAGAGGTGCGAGGCCTCTTCGGCCATCACCATGGAGCCCCCCTGCCCCATGCAGAGGACTTTCCCGGCTTTCTCCAGGCAGTCCGCCGCGGCGCTGATCTTTGCCGTGTCCACGCATTCCAGGGTCTCAGCCAGGGCGGAGAGGTCGGCCGAATAGAGCTTGCGGCTCATATCCTCCAGGCTGTCGTCCTCCAGGATGCTGCCGGAGAGCTGCTCGCTCTCCTGTTTTCCCAGGGCGGCCGCGTTGGCGATGGCCAGCTTGAAGGCGTTGTAGCCCTTGTAGCCCAGGCGGCGGCAGAAGCGGGAGACCGTGGCCTCCGCCACGCCGCTTGCCTCGGAAAGCTCCGCAATGGACATATACTGGGTCTCGTCATGGTGCTTCATGACGAAGTCGGCCGTCTTTTTCTCCGCGGCCGTCAGGTCGTAATAGGCCTGGCTGATGGTCTCGAATACATTGTCGGCCATGGGTGTCTCACTCCCCCAGGATCTCGCCCATCATCACGTCCACCATGCTCAGCATGCGCGGCAGATGGAAGGGCCCCTTGAAGGTGGAACCCTTGCAGGCGGGCTCAGTAGGCTTTCCGTCCCGGCGCAGATACCCGTACCACTCACCGTACTCGGGGTCGGAGAAGTATTTCTGGCTGTACTCCAGGGTCTTGTAGAACCAGTCGAGGTATTCTTCCTTGCCGGTGTCGCGGTAGAGCATGAGCGAGGAGATCAGGATCTCGTCGTGGGGCCACCAGAGCTTCATATCGTGCTCATAGGCCTCGGGCGGACGGCCCAGGCAGTCGATAAAGTACAGCAGGCCGCCGTACTCCTTGTCCCAGCCGGCGTTGATGGCCCGGTTGAAGATGGTCTCGGCCTTCTCCACGAGTTCGGGTCTGCCGCTGCGCTTGGCGTACTCCAGCAGGAACCAGACGCCCTCGATGTCGTGGCCGGGGTTCACGATGCGGCCCTCGGTCACGTCCAGGCGCGCCTCGCCCTCGGGGCCTACGTTCTCCAGCACGCACTTGAGATCGTCCTTCACATGGTAGCGGAAGATATCCTCCACGCAGGAGGCGGCCCGCTCCTCGTAGAGATCGCGGTGCTCAGGATCCACCCGCTGCAGCACGCTCGTCACATTCAGATAGATCATCGGGATGCCGAAGGCGCGGCCCGTGCGGGTCTCCGGAATGGTCTTGGGGCCGAGGCCGGTGGGGTCCTCCATGCCGTGGGCAAGGTTCCAGTACATATCATAGGCCCGGCGCGCCCGCTCCAGGCATTCCCGGTCGCCGGTCACGCCGTAATACTCGGCGTTGGCCATGGCGTAAAATGCCTCGGAGAAGTAGTAGCGGCGCTGGCGCAGGGGCCTGCCGTCGGCGGTGACGGTGAAGTACATGCGCTCCCCGGCCTCATGGTTCAGGCAGTGGGCCTCCATGAAGTCCAGGCAGCTCTTCGAGGCGGCCAGCCATTCGTCCTTCACGCCGTAGAGATGGCAGAGCCAGGCGAAGATCCAGCCGCAGCGGCCCTGCATCCAGACGCTCTTGTCGGTGGAGAAGATCTTGCCCTCCCGGTCCAGGCAGGTGTACACGCCGCCGTTGACCGGGTCCATGCCGTTTTTCAGCCAGAAGTCCACACAGCGCGAAAGCTCCGCGCGGATCCACTCCCGGCTCTCCATGAGTTTGCTTCTGTCCATAAGCAGCACTCCTTACGATTATTTTGTGATTCTATACTATCAGCAGTGAAAGAAAATTTCAATACAAATATTTTCTGAAAATTTTGTTCAAATAGACGGTGACAGC
>CAMOXI010000086.1 GCA_946628965.1 uncultured Clostridia bacterium
ACGCCGATCAGCGCGTCCAGATACTGGTAGCCGCCCTCGATCGCGCGCTCCAGCAGGGCGCGGGCGAACTCACAGGTGTAGTTGGACATGTAGTAGGTGGCGATATCGATGGAACCGGTGTTGGGGGCGCGGAGTCTGGTCGAGAAACAATTGTCGACGTTGAGCAGAACCTCGGGGATATGGAAGCAGGTATAGCCGAGACATACGCCGCCGTCGGCCTTTGCCTTCTCCACCAGCTCATTGTCAGCGTTCTCAAGCAGACTCTCAAAGTAGATCAGATGCTTAAGATCTTTCAAATGTTACACCTCTTCTTTCACAGTATGTCTATTTTCCGGAGTGCTTCCTCCACTCCCTTGAGCATAACGGAATCCGCAGGCAGCTCCATGACGCTCTTGCCGCGAATGTCATTGGCGGCAAAGGTGTTGTCTGCGGGGATGGCCGTGAGCACCTCCACCGGGCACTCCATGAGCGCGACCAGTTCGGGATTGGTGACACGGTTGATGATGGCGCCGATCCGGTCGTAAGAGATCAGATCGTCCGCCACGCCCTTGATGGTGGTGATGACCTGCACGCCCTTCTTGCTCTGATCGGTGATCAGAAGCAGGTGGCTGACCTTCTCCATTACGCGGCGCTGAATCTGTTCGATGCCGGCTTCGCCGTCGATCACGACGTAGTCGAAGCTGTTGGCGAGGATGCCGATGACTTCTTTCAGATAAGAGTTTACCTTGCAGTAGCAGCCGGAACTCTCCGGCCGTCCGATCGCCAGGAAGGCAAAGCCCGGCATCTCCACAAGCGCGTCAAAAATGCGGAAGCGCGCCTCGCTGAGAAGCTCGAGAGCCTCCTTGGTTTCCCCGTTTTCCACGCTGTCGACGATGCTCATACGGATATCGTCCAGCGTCAGCTTCACATCTACGCCAAGAGCAACGGAAAGGCCCACGGCGGGGTCCGCGTCGATCGCGAGGATCTTCTTGTCGGGATATTTCTCGACCAGCGTACGGACAATGCACGCGCAGATTGAGGTCTTGCCGACGCCGCCCTTGCCCGCCACGGTTATGATCTTGGCTTTCTTCTCCATTTGCTTCCCCCCTGTCGGAATAGCTTCTGAGACGGCCGCCAGGCAAAAAAGCGCATAGTACGACCATCATGCATTATCGTTGACATTTTAACACAGCCCCTCTGAATATGCAAGATAAACACTATAAAATTGTCCAATCCGGGCTTTTTGGTGCAATTTGACAAATCTTTTCCGACTGGCGGCTTTTTCCTGTTTAGACACAGGCGGCCCCGGCGTAAAAAGATTATCCGGGTTTCGCGCGCTTTTCGGTCAGAGGATGCTTCCCCTGTCGTCATTCCGCTATTCTCCCCTCGCGGCAAAGAAAAAAGCGCGCGTCTAAAGACGCGCGCATTCTCAACGATCCGCATTCAGTTCACGTTTTCAATTGGCGGGATCCCACAGGCAGGCCGCCTTACTCCGCCTTGTCCAGCTCTTCCCGGATCCCGGCCTTCGCCTCGCTGCTCAGGCCGCGGGCCGCGATATAGGCCTTCATCAGTTTCACGGGATCAGGCACACAGACGGTGGAATCCAGCGTGCTGACATGGTACTCCTCGCAGCTGAAGGCCGCCTCATACACACGGCCGCAGGTCTTGCCGCACTTGACGAAGCCGGCTTCCCGGATGGCGCCTTTTTTCAGCATGCTGTTGAGGAGGATGTGGACAGAACTGTCCATCCATGTTTTGTCTGTCGAGAGGCTCAGGATCTCGCCGCGGGAGAGAGCCCGGCTTTCTCTCCACAGAACATCCATGATCTCGATCTCATTTTTGGTCAGGTACATGCAGTGTCCCCTTTCTCGGAAGCACAAAGGAACGAAAACAACACTTCTGGTCCCAGTTTCCAATTTGCCATATTTTAACACACTACAGTGTGATTGACAATATGGCAATTATAACCAAAATTTGCCATTTTATTCGGTTTTAATGCACATAAGCAAGTGTTTAAACTATTATTAAGCTGATTTTGTGAACTTTTCCTGAAGCTTTTTCTCCCGCTTGCATTTTTCGGGATAGCTGTTATAATGCAATTGAATAAACTTCCAGAAAGGATAAAAGATATGCAGATCACCAAAGAGACCACCATGGGCCAGATGCTCGAGTACGATATGGGCATTGCTTATGTTCTGATGCAGTGCGGCATGCACTGCGTGGGCTGCCCCTCCTCCATCGGCGAGAGCCTGGAAGAGGCCTGCTACGTTCACGGCCTTGATCCCGACGCCGTCATGGCGCAGATCCAGGAATACCTGGCCAGCCGCCCCGCGGAAGCATAAGGGAAACTGCGAAAGGGATTGCCGCGCCAGCCGCCGGGCTGGGGCGGCAATCCCTTTCTATATCACAGGAGGGAGCAACGCATGAAGCTGCTGTACGCCGAGGATGAACGGGCCATGTCCGAGGCCGTGACCGATATCCTCAGCTATCACAAATACAGCGTGGACGCCGTGTACGACGGGCAGGACGCGCTGGACTACGCGCGAAACGAACAATATGACGGCATCATCCTGGACGTGATGATGCCGAAGATGAGCGGCTTTGAGGTGCTGCGGCAGCTGCGGGCCGAGGGCATCAACACCCCCGTGCTGCTGCTGACTGCCAAGGCCGAGGTGGAGGACCGGATTGAGGGTCTGGATCTGGGCGCGGACGACTATCTGCCCAAGCCCTTCGCCATGGGTGAGCTGCTGGCCCGGGTGCGGGCCATGCTGCGCCGGCGGGAGGACTTCACACCGAATATCCTCAAGGTGGGCGACCTGTGCCTCAACCAGCAGAGCGCGGAGCTCTCCTGCGGTGAAAAGTCGGTCGTGCTGCCGAAGCTGGAATACAAGCTGATGGAGCTGCTGATGCTCAACCGCGGCATCTGTCTCTCCACGGAAGATATGCTGGTCAAGGTCTGGGGTTACGACACAGACAGTGATCTCGGCGTGGTGTGGGTCTACATCTCCTACCTGCGCAAGCGCCTTGCGGCTCTGGGCTCCAGCGTGGAGATCCGGGCGCGGCGCGGCGTGGGCTATCTGTTGAGCGCGGGGGATGAGAAATGATCCGGACGCTGCAGAGAAAATTCACCGTCACGGCCATGATCGCGGTCACGGTGCTGCTGGCGGTGCTGCTGGGCGTCATCAATGTGGTGAACGCCGTGACGCAGACCGCCGAAAACGACCGGCTGCTCCAGTCTCTCGCCATGCTGGAGGGCTTCGGCCCCGCGCCGATGCTGGACGGGCAGTTCGATGAGCAGTTCGACGCTCTGCCACGGGGCCGGCGCGGCTTCATGCAGGAGCCGCTGACCGAGGATCGGCGCATGGCCGCGCTCTACTTCACCGTCCGGCTGGACGAGAGCGGCGCCGTGCAGAGCACCGATCTGCGCCGCATCGCCTCCGTAGACGAGGAGGAGGCGGCGGCCCTGGCCCTGCGCGCCGTCGAGAGCGGCAAGGGCTACGGGCGGCTGGACGATTACCGCTTCCAGATCGTGGAGCCCGCGGATGGCTGCCGGACCGTCATCTTCCTCGACGTGAGCTCCCAGCGGCACAACGTACTGCGGGTAGCGGCCCTGTCCGCACTGGCGGGTCTGTTCGCCTGGTGCGCGATGCTGGTGCTGGTCATGGCCCTCTCCCGCCGGGCGATCCGTCCCATCGCGGAGAACATGGAGCGGCAGCGCCAGTTCGTCACCGACGCGGGGCACGAGCTCAAGACCCCGCTGGCCATCATCCAGGCCAATCTGGACGCGATGGAGCTCACCGGCGGCGAGAACAAATACAGCCGCAACATCCGCAGCCAGGCTGTTCGTTTGGGAACCCTGACCCAGAATCTGCTGACCCTGGCGCGGCTCGATGAAAACAGTGTGCCCCTGAAGCCGGAGACGGTGGATCTCTCCGCCCTCGCCGCCGAGCAGCTGGAGATGTTCCGCGCCCCGGCGGAGCTCAAGGGTCTCCGGGTTGAGAGCGAGATCGCACCCGGCGTGAGTGCGCAGGCGGATCGGGTGCAGATGACGCAGCTCTTCTCGACGCTGCTGGATAACGCGGTCAAATACTGCCCCGAGGGCGGCACGCTGGCCCTGTCCCTCCGGCAGGGCGATAAGGCCGTATTGCGGCTCTCGAACACCGTCTCCGCCCCGGTGGATACCGACCGGATCTTCGACCGCTTCTACCGGGCCGACAGCTCCCGCAATCAAAAAAACGGCGGCTTCGGCATCGGCCTCTCCGCGGCGCAGGCCATCGTCTCGCTCCACAAGGGCAGCATCTCCGCCCAAATGGAGGGCGAGGACACGCTGGTCTTCACCGTGGAGCTTTGAGCGCCGATTCCCCGACAGGGCACACGTCTCCATTTCCGGATCGCGTCATAACCAACCAATTCCTCAAAACTCTACGCTCAAAACTCAAAACTGAACAAAGGAAAAAAGGCATGAGAAATAGAATTTCTCATGCCTTTTTTCTTTGTTTCCGGCTTATCCGATGACCTGTTCGGCCAGGACCGAGGGCTCCACCGCGTCCACCAGCGGGGCGTCGGCATAGGCCGAGGGCTCGGGCATGGGCAGGGACTGCATGTAGGCATGCATGGTCTCGGCCACGCGCTTGCCGTTGGCCACAGCTTCCACCACGGTGCTGGCGCCGTGGGCCGCGTCGCCCGCGGCAAAGACGCCGGGGCGGGAGGTGCGGCCGTCCTCATCTGCGATGAGCAGACCGGTCTGCTTGGTCTGGATGTCCTTGGTGCTGTTCATGATGCTGCTGCCCAGCTCCTGGCTGACGGCGACGATGACGCCGGTGCAGGGATAGCGTTTCTCCGAGCCGGGGATGGCGTGCAGCTTGCCCTCTTCGTCAAACTCGTTGTCGGCGAAGACGACGCAGTCCTCCATGATCTCCACGGGGCTCTTCATCATCTCGAAGTTCACGCCCTCGAGCTTTGCGTAGCTCGACTCGTACTGGCTGGCGGCGATCTTGTCCCGGCGGTTGAAGACCGTCACATAGCGGGCGCCGTTGCGGATGGCCGTGCGGGCGCAGTCCATGGCGGAGTTGCCGGAGCCGATGACGATGACCCGCTCGCCCAGGCGGAAGGCCTCAGGCGAAGCCAGATAGTTGATGGCGAAGGCCACATGGCCCAGGCTCTCGCCCTTGATGTGCAGGGACCGGGGCTTCCACAGGCCCGCGCCCACGAACACGCTCTGATAGCCGTCGCGGAACATGTCGTCGATGGTGAGGGAGCCGCCGATGGTGGTGTTGGGCCGGAACTGGATGCCCTTGAGCTCCAGGTGGCGGTAGGCGAAGTCATCCAGAACCGCGTCAGGCAGACGGAAATCGGGGATGCCGTAGCGCATCACGCCGCCGATCTTGTCCTTGCTGTCAAAGATCGTGACGCTGTAGCCGTAGCGGGCCAGGATCACCGCGATGGTGAGACCGGCGGGGCCGGCGCCCACGATGGCGACCTTGCGCCCGTTCGAGGGTGCGGGGCCCTTGACCATCTGGTTGGCGTAGGTGGTGGAGATGTAGTTCTCGATCACCGAGAAGTGTACCGGCACGTCCTTGATGCCGCGGATGCAGTGGCCCTCGCACTGCTTCTCATGGTTGCAGACCAGGGAGCAAACCGTGGTGAGGGGGTTGTTTTCAAAGAGCATCCAGCCCGCGTCGTTGAGCTTGCCGGCCTTCAGCAGCTTGATGACCTCGGGGATATTGGTATGGATCGGGCATCCCTCCCGGCATCTGGGCTTTTTGCAACCGAGACAGCGGTTGGCCTCCTCCATCACATGCAGTGCCATGTCTTGTCCTCCAAGTATTGTGATATTCTTTGCCTTCGTCAGTTCCCCGACAAAATTGTAATCCGTTTTTGACCGGGCTCTGCCTGGGCAAAAACACCCTGAGCCGAGCTGTGCGAGGCCTTGCGCCGACCAAACACGGCGCATCTCGCGTGCCGTGTGCGATAAGCGCAAGTACCCTTAACTGATAAGTCCCCTTTCAAGGGGACTTATCAGTTAAAGAGTGACGCCGTCTTTGAAGATGGCGATCTCCTTCGCGCCGTGCTTCTCGGCCTTGGTCTTTTCGCCGCTGGCCACGCGCAGCACATAGTCGAGCAGGCGGTCGCCCGCGTCGTCCAGGCTCTCGCCCTCGGCCACGGAACCGGCGTTGAAGTCGATCCAATTGCCCTTCTTGTTGTAGAGGGCGGAATTGGTGGAGATCTTCACCGTGGGGGCCGGGGCGCCGAAGGGGGTGCCGCGCCCGGTGGTGAAGAGGATGATGTGGGCGCCCGCGGCGGTCAGATCCGTGGCGGAGACCAGGTCGTTGCCCGGGCCGGAGAGCAGGTTGAGGCCCTTCTTCGTGACAGGCTCGGCATACTCCAGCACGTCCACGATCTGGGCGCTGCCGCCCTTCTGCA
>CAMOXI010000087.1 GCA_946628965.1 uncultured Clostridia bacterium
AGCCCAGCAGGCCGGTGTAGATGCCGTACCAGTAGCCGTTGGGATCCTTGTAGATGTCCTTGGTCAGGTGAGAGGCGTTCATGGGGACATAGGAATTGTCCAGGAAGCCCTTGGCAGCCAGACCGTCATAGGGGTTGTTCGTGCCGCCGAACCACACGTCGGCAGAGGGATTGCCATTCTCTTCTTCGATCTTGGCGGGAACTTCGCCGGTGGACAGACGCTGGTAAGTGGTCTTGATGCCGTAGAGCTTCTCAAAGTTCTCGCAGGCAGCGGCCAGATACTCTTCCTCGCAGGAGCCGTAGACGACCAGTTCACCATCCGCCTGGGCGGCTGCGACGAGCTCGGCCATCGGGTCGGCCTCAGCGGGAGCAGCTTCCTCCGCGGGAGCGGCCTCTTCAGCCGGGGCCTCAGCGGGTGCCTCTTCCTTCGGAGCTTCGGCAGCGGGTGCTGCGCTCTGACCGCAGGCGGCCAGGGCCAGAACCATGATCAGAGCCAACAGCAGGGCAATGATTTTCTTCATTTTGTATCCTCCTCATTTTATTTTCGACGGCCTCTCGGCCGGGAAATACGAATTTGATCCTTTTAATTCAACATTTTTAACAAAACAGATTATAGTCCCGTCCCCTGAAAATGTCAATATTGAATAGAACACAATCAAACTTTCACCGTTCTGGCTGGGCTCTGGAAAATGTTGCGGGTTGAAAGAAACGGATCGCCGCGCTAAACTCTGCATGAGGTGTGTCCCATGAAGTTTCGCGCAACGATCCGCTTTCTCTTACATATGAAGCAGGCGGCATGGCGGGTTTTTCTCCGCTGTCTGCAGCTTGCCTGTTTTCTTCTTGTCTGCTCGGCCTTCCTGCTGATCGCCTGGGAAGCCGATCCCCTGCGATCCTACCCGTTATTTCAGCTCTCCGGTACGCTGCAGGAGATGGCGCAGCTCGCGCTTCTCGGGGCGGTCATTCTTCCGCCCTGCCTGCAGGAGCTTCCGGATTGAGCGCCAGAAACTCTTCCCGCGTCATCAGGGCGTTCAGGATATCCAGCAGGGCGTTTGCCGAGAGACGCTCCGGCAGGTCCAGCATATGGATCAGCGCCAGCCGCCGCTCACGGCTCCCCTCTCCCCCGCTGAGTCCTTTCCGATATAGGTCAGCCTTGGTGATCGGTTCGGAGCGTGATTCAGGCGTCTCGCTCTCTTCAAACGTGGCACCCGCCCGCCGGAGGGCCTGCAGCAGGACATCGGGCTCCATCCCCTCGACGCCGAGCTTACCTTCTTTTGAGGCGATCCGCTTCCGCCGCTCCTTGCCGTATCTATCGGGGATATAGGCATGTTTCAGCTGCTCCGGAGGAATGATGGAGCGCAGGCGATTCCGGATCACAAAACCTGCGCCGTCGGAATCTGTGAGCACGATCAAGCCGTGCTTTTCCGCCATGGCGCGCAGGAGCTTCTGCTTCTGCCGGTCGTTGAAAATGCCGAAACCGGAAGTCTCCAGGATCACGCCGTCGACCACCTGGCTGAGCGTATTCTTATCGTAGCGGCCCTCGACGACGATGACTTCACTGACCCTGCGCATGATCCTCCCCCGCCGCGATCCGCAGCACCGCTTCCGTAAGCAGTTCTCTGTCGTCCAGAGAGCTGCTTTTGATTTTATAGTCCGCCTCCGCGCAGAGCTCCACCGCGCGCCGAAGCTGCGGGAGCGTAAAGCCGCGGGCCGACTGCATCAGCTGTCTGACCAGGAAATCGTATTTCAGGCCCGTGACTTCCATCACATACTTGGTGCCAAGCCCCTTGTCAATAGCGATCCTCGCCGCGTAAAGCCGCCGCATCTGTGTGACCAGCAGCGCGAGGATCGAGATCGGTTCATTGTTTTTATCCGCCAGAAGCTCTGCCAGTACGGACATGGCATTGTTGTATTCCTTCCGGGCAATATAGTCAGTCATGTTGAAAACATCCGCGTCGGGAATATGGCTGGCCACGGTATCCACGTCGGACACCGTGACTTTCTCCCCTTTGGCATAGGCCGCTACCTTTTCGATCTCGGGGATCAGGCGGTTCATCAGATCGCCGCTGATAAAGATCAGGCGATGAATCGCCTGCAGCTCGATGCGCTTTCCGGCCGCGGCAAAGCGGCGGATGATCCAGTCGATGAGCTGGTTCTGCGCAGCCTGGGAAAAACGCATATCTTTCCCGGCGGAACGCAGTCCCTTGATCAGCTTGATGCGGCCGTCCGGCTCAAACTGGGCGCTCTGCACAAAGGCGACTGTGCAGTAGTCCGGAATATCATTTAAGACCGCCAGGATCGCCTCCGGCTCCTTTGCCCGGTTCAGATCCACATTCCGCACTTCCACAAAGCTGCGCTCCGTGAGAAAGGGCATGGCATCCACCGCCTGCCGCAGCTCGTGCACGTCCATCTCGGGCCCGTTCAGGCGCTTGAAGCTGAAGCTGTCATCCCCCTCGGGAAGACAGCACTTTTTCAGCGTGAGCAAAAACTGCTCCCGCAGATAGTCCTCAGGCCCCCAGAGAAAATACAGCCGCTCCGGCCCGCGCTCCCTGAGCGCGCGCACCTCAGCCGCGTAATTTACATTGGCCTCATCTTTCGCGTTTTTCTTTGCCATAGCCGTCCTCAATCTGAAATTCCAGCGTACCGTCCAGATCCGTCCGATACACAGTATAACCGCAGGCGAGCAAACGATCAAGGGTTTCCTGCGCCGGGTGTCCGAAGCTGTTGTAGCCAGTGCTGATGACCGCGGTCTTTGCCCCGCAGCTGCGCAGAAGTTCCTCACCCGAGGCATAGCGGGAGCCGTGATGCCCCACGACAAGCAGCTCCAGATCCGTGGGCAGCGCGTGGAGCAGGAACTGATCCTCGGTCGCCGCAGAGGCGTCGCCCGTCACCAGCACGTCGTAGGCACCGAAATGCAGCACGATGAACAGTCCGCTCTCGTTATCGGCCGCCGTATTCAGCGGCGCATAGACGTCGCAGGAAAGACTGCCGGCTGTGAGAACACCGTCGCTTTTCAGGAAGCGCAGCCTTGTCCCATGCCGAAGTGCGCAGTCCTGCAGCGCCGGCAGCCACTCGTTGCCCTCCGGGATCGCATCCGGTAGAATGATCTGATCGACCGGCATCATTTCCATCAGCAGGCTCACACCGTCCACATGGTCGCTGTCCAGGTGCGTCAGGAGCAGGGTGTCGATGCGCTCCCGTCCGCGTGAGAGGAGCCAGCGCCCTGCCACATCCCCCGCGTTATCCGGGCTGAGTATATTGCCGCAGTCGATCACGACCGTCCGATCTCCGGAGAGTGCGCAGAGGCATTGCCCCTGCCCCACATCCAGCGCAGCGAAGTATTCTCCCCGGGTCTCATAGCGGTTTTTCGTGCCGCTTGCCAGGAGCAGCAGACTGAGCGCCGCGATCAGAGCAGGATACAGCAGCTTTTCCGCCCTGCGCAGGGGGAGAAAATGCATCCCGATGAAGAGCGCATAGACGCCGATCAGCCAGGGGATATTCCATCCCAGTTCCATATACAGCACCGAATGCGGCACCGCGGAGACAAGCCCGGAGGCCCAGAGGATATAGCGCGCAAGGTACGCGGTGAGCAAGCCCACTCCCTGCCCCAGAGGGACATAAAGCAGCGTCAGCAGGCAGGACAGATAGCCCAGGCAGAAGCAGAGCGAGATGGCAAGACTGCACAGGAGGCTGGTCACCGGCGAAAGCAGAGAGAGATAGCCGAAGTGCACCGCCATGAGCGGGAGCGTAAAGGGCAGCACCGCAAAACTGCTCGCCACGGGAGCAAGGATCTTTCCGAGCATACGTCCGAATCTGTTACGCGGCAAAGATCCGGTAAACAGCGCATACAGCCTTTCGCCGAAACACAGGATGCCTGCCATGGCGGCGAAGGAAAGCTGCAGGCTCACGCTGGCCGCCGCCCGCGGATTGGGCAGCAGGATCACCGCCAGCGCGAAGGCCAGGGTGGTCGGCGTGTCGTTCTCCCGCCGCAGGACGGGCGCCAGCAGCATCAGGCTCTGCATCACGGCGGCGCGAACGGCGGACGGCGTCCCGCCGGTCACCAGCGCGAAGATCCAGACAAGCGCTATACAGAAAAGGGAACCGAGGCGCTGCTTTCCGAACAGCAGCTGCAGCATCCCCACAAGAAACGCGATATGCAGGCCGGACACCGCCAGCGCATGCATATTCCCCGCCCGGCTGAGAGCCAGATACTGCGCTTCGTTTTTATAGAGCTCCGTCTTGTTCCCGAGAAGCAGGGATTTCATGAATGCCCTGCTGTCGGCGGGAAAGACCCGCTCCATGTGATCCGTAAGCGCCCGGTTGATGCGGACAGGCAGCGCGGACAAAGGGCTTCCCTGCCGCAGCAGGCGGCATTCCCCGCGCACATTCAGCTTGAGATAGAGATCCCGGGCATTATAGGCGTCAAAGGCTTCGCCGAAGCGGCGATTCGCCGGTGTGATCTTTGCCGAAAAGCGGTATACCTCCCCAGGCTGTGCCGCAGCAAGGCTTCGGGAAGGATCATAAACCAGCGCCTGCAGCGGCAGTATTCCCTCCGTTTTCGCGCTGACCGTGACGCGCGCATACTCCGGATAGACCTGGGGATAGTCGAGGACACGCGCCTCTATGATCTGCTCACTGCCGTCAAGCAGCCTTGCCGGGATCGCCGTGAAAAGATCATGCAGTCCAAACCAGCCGAAGCCAACGGCAGCGCCCAGGCACAAAAGCGCCAGCGGACGCTGTGTGACGCGCTTTTGCTTCAGGAGCATCACACCCGGCACCAGCAGAAGCGCCGCGAGCGGGAAAAGCGCGGCAAAGGGCAGCAGATAGACCGCGGCAAAAATCGATGCCGCAAAGGCCGTACAGATGATTGCCAGCACACGCACGATCTGTCCACTCCCCTTCCCTTAAACAAACATCCGCAGAGGGAACCCTGCGGATGTTTTGAAATGACGCTGTAATCAGAGGATCTTTTCGCCCAGCTTTCTGCCGCCGATCAGATGGAAATGCAGATGCATGACAGACTGGCCGCCGTCCTCACCGCAGTTGTTGATCACGCGGTAACCGTTATCCAGGCCCTCGGCCTTGCCGATCTTGGCAACAGCCTCAAAGCATTTGGCAACAACACCGGAATTCTCCTCATTGATGCAGCGGGCGCAGCAGATGTGCTTTTTCGGCACCACAAGGATATGGACGGGTGCCTGGGGATTGATATCCCGGAAGGCAAACACGTCGTCATCCTCGTACACCTTTGTGCTGGGGATCTCCCCGGCGATGATTTTACAGAACAGGCAATTCTCGTCCTTCATGGTTTTACCTCCTCAGATTTTATCCGCAACCAGGCCCTCAACCGCATTGAGCGCCTCGCTGAGCTTGCTCACGTCGTTGCCGCCGCCCATGGCGGAATCCGGCTTGCCGCCGCCCTTGCCGCCGGCAATGGCAGTGATGGCGCGGATGATATCCCCGGCCTTCACGCCCCTGGCGACTGCGTCCTTGCCGCAGACGCACTGGAAGGTGATCTTCTCGCCGTTCACGGCGGCCATCACAGCAACGACAGCGGCATCCTTGTCGCGCAGCGCGTCGCCCTGCTTGCGCAGCGCGTTGGCGTCGCCCTCGACCCTGGCAGTGACCACATGCAGGCCGCCGATCTCCTTCGCGGAGCGCAGCATCGCATCGGCGCCGCCGGCGGACTCCTTGTCCTTATACTGCTGGATCAGGCGTTTGGCTTCCTTGAGCTCACTCGCCTGCTGCTCCACCTTCTGGAGCATATCGTTGGGATTGGCCTTGAAGAGAGCCGCGACGGCAGAGATTGCCTCGATGTCCTCATGCAGGCGCTGCATGGTCTTCAAGCCGGTGGTGGCCTCAATGCGGCGCACGCCGGAGGCCACGGAGCCCTCAGACGCGATGTGGAAAGCGCCGGCCTTCGCAGTATTGTTCAGATGCGTGCCGCCGCAGAGCTCCACGCTGTAGTCGCCCATGTTCACGACGCGCACCACGTCGCCGTACTTCTCGCCAAAGAGGGCGGTGGCGCCGGCGGCACGGGCTTCCGCGATGGGCATCTCTTTGACGTTGATCTCATAGCCCGCAAGGATCGCCTCGTTGACGGCGTCCTCCACCTCACGCAGCTGCTCGGGGGTAACGGCGGAGAAATGGGTAAAGTCAAAACGCAGGAAGTCAGGCTCCACCAGAGAGCCGGCCTGGTGCACATGATCGCCCAGCACGTCGCGCAGGGC
>CAMOXI010000088.1 GCA_946628965.1 uncultured Clostridia bacterium
CGACTGCGTGCGCCGGATCGGATCACTGCCGTTTCGTCTGTCCGAGGGGAAGCTGCTGAGGCTGCCCCGCGCCGCAGCATCGTTTGAACTGCCGATGATCCTACCCGCACGCGGGAGGATCATTTTTGTTTTCCGCATTTTCTGTTGCGGAAGGAACAGGAGAACATATGCTGCAAATCAAACATCTGACTTTTACCCACCGGCAGGATCTGCGCGTCCTGCTTTCAGACTTCAGCCTTGTCCTGAACCCCGGCGACAGGGCGGTGATCATCGGCGAGGAGGGAAACGGCAAGTCCACCCTGCTCAAATGGATCTATGACCCGGCGCTGGCGGAGCCCTACGTGGAGGCGGAGGGCGAGCGCGTCTGGGACGGGCGCATGGCTTATCTGCCCCAGGAGCTGCCCGAGGAGGAGCGCGTTTTAAGCGTTTACGAGTATTTCAGCGCTGCGGAGGGCTTCTGGAATACGGAGCACCGGGAGCTGCTGCAGCTCAGCCGGGAGCTGGGCCTGCCAGGGGATGTGTTTTACAGCGAGCAGACGATGTCCTCCCTCTCCGGCGGCGAGCGGGTCAAGGTCGCAATGGCCCGCCTGCTGCTGGAGCAACCGGACATTTTGCTCCTCGACGAGCCCAGCAACGACATCGACATCGAGACCCTGGAGTGGCTGGAGGCGCGCATCCTGGCCTTTCCCGGGATCCTGCTCTTCATCTCCCACGACGAGACGCTCATCGAGCGCACGGCGAACCGGGTGATCCTTCTGGAGCAGCTTTTCCACAAGTCCCGCAGCCGCTGGACGGTGGCGAATGTGCCCTACGCGCAGTTTGCCGAGGAGCGCCGCCGCGGCTTTGACAAACAGGAGCAGATGGCGTACAGCGAGCGGCGGGAGGAGCGCAAGGCCATGGAGAAATTTCGCCGCATCCAGCAGCGGGTGGAGCACGAGCAGAAGGTCATCAGCCGGGCAGACCCCGCGGGCGGGAGGCTCCTCAAAAAGAAAATGGCCTCCGTGAAGGCCATGGAGCGCCGCTTTGAGCGGGAGCACGCGGAGATGACCGAGATCCCCGTCTCCGAAGACGCGATCAACATCAAACTCAACTATCAGCGCCCGCTGCCCGCGGGCCGCACGGTGCTGGAGCTGCAGCTCCCCGAACTGCGTGCCCCGGACGGGCGGCTGCTGGCGAAGAACCTCGCGCTCACGCTGCGCGGACCGGAAAAGCTCTGCCTGATCGGACGAAACGGCGCGGGAAAGACCACGCTCCTGCGGCAGATCCGGCGGGAGCTGGAGGCGCGGGAGAACCTGCACGTCTGTTATATGCCCCAGGACTACGGCGAGCTGCTGGACGATGCGCTGACGCCGGTCGAGTTTTTGGCCCCCTCCGGGGAAAAGGCGGCGGTGACCGAGGCGCGCACCTGCCTCGGCGCCCTGCGCTATACCGCCCGGGAGATGGAGCGGCCGCTGCGGGAGCTCTCCGGCGGCCAGCGGGCCAAGGTGCTGCTTTTAAAGCTGGGACTGACCGAGACGGATGTGCTGCTCCTCGACGAGCCCACGCGAAACTTCTCGCCCCTCTCCGGGCCGGAGATCCGGGCGATGTTCCGCGCTTTTCCCGGTGCGATCCTCGCCGTCTCCCACGACCGGAAGTTCATCTCCGAGGTCTGTGACCGCGTCCTGCGCCTGACGGAAAACGGACTGGAGGAGGACAGAGCCGGGTACTGAACAGCAGCACGTCCGCGCTGTCCTCCTACTAAAGCACGCACAGCATCTAAGCGGCTGAGCCGCAAAGATGCTGTAGTGTTCGCGCAAGCGAAGGATCTCACAGGAGATTCTTCGTCGGCATCGCCTCCTCTGAATGACAGTCCCCGCGGAAACGCCGATATTTCCGGGAGACAAAAGGCGGGAACTGTGTTATACTATATCTGTTATGCCGATATGGAGGGATGCCCCATGGAAAAACAGCAGTATATCGAGGCCGGGAAGATCGTGAACACCCACGGCGTGGCCGGGGAAGTGAAGATCGAGGTCTGGCTGGACAGCCCGCAGTTCCTGCGCCGCTTCCCCCGAGTGTTCATCAACGGGACGGAGAAAAAGCTCCTGTCCGGCAAGGTGCAGAAGAGCTTCCTGATCGCAAAGCTGGAGGGCGTGGACGACGTGAACGCCGCCATGACGCTCAAGGGCAAGACCATCGCCGTGGACCGGAACGATGTGCGCCTGCCCCGGGGCACCTTCTTTGTACAGGACATTCTGGGCGCTTCCGTCGTGGACGAAAACGGCACGGAGATCGGCAAGCTCACCGATGTGCTGGAACGCCCGGCCCACAACATCTATGTGGTGCAGGGGGAAAAAGAGCACCTGATCCCCGCTGTGCCGGAGTTCATCCTGAAAACCGACGCGGAGGCGGGCGTCATCACGGTACATCTGATCGAGGGCATGTAATGAGAATCGATATTCTGACCCTGTTCCCGGACACGGTGAACGCGGTGCTGCATGAGAGCATCATCGGCCGCGCGGCCAAAAAGGGCATCGTGGAGATCCACTGCGTCCAGATCCGGGACTTTACCGAGAACAAACAGAACCAGGTGGACGACTATCCCTACGGCGGGGGCTACGGCTGCGTCATGATGGCCCAGCCGCTGAAATCCTGCCTGGAGCATGTGATCGCCGACGCGGGCGAGCGGCGCCGCCGCGTGATTTACATGAGCCCCCAGGGAAAGCCCTATAACCAGGAGACGGCCAAACGCCTCAGGCGGGACTATGACCATCTGGTGCTGGTCTGCGGCCACTATGAGGGCGTGGACGAGCGCTTTATTGAGGAGTGTGTGGACGAGGAGATCTCCCTGGGTGACTTTGTACTCACCGGCGGCGAGATCGCGGCCATGGCCGTTGCGGACTCCGTGTGCCGCCTGGTGCCCGGCGTGCTGGCGGACGAGCAGTGCTACACCGGCGAGAGCCATTGGGACGGGCTGCTGGAATACCCCCAGTACACCCGGCCCGAGGAGTGGGAGGGCCGCCGCGTGCCGGAGATCCTCTTAAACGGCGACCACGCCCGGGTGGAGCGCTGGCGGCGCAAACAGCAGCTGCTGCGGACCAAAGCCAAGCGCCCCGACATGTTTGAAGCCTTCGCGCCCGCCGACCCCGAGGATCAGAAGCTGCTTGCCGAGATCGAAAAGGAGGCCGGCCGGCGGCAGATCGCAGAGCCGGTGACTTACCGCACGGCGACGGAGGCGGATCTGCCCGCCATCCTCGCCATGGTGAAGGACGCCCGCGTTTCTCTCAGAAAGCACAGGGTGGATCAGTGGCAGGGGCAGTACCCGGACGAGGCGGCTTTCCGCGCCGACATGGCGCGGGGCGAGTGCTTCCTGCTGCTGCACGGCGAAGAAGCCGCCGGTTTCTTCACCCTATCCACCCGCGAGGAGGAGAGCTACGCCGCCATCACCGACGGCAAGTGGACCGAGGGCAAGGCTTACTGTACGCTGCACCGCTGCGCCGTGGCGAGAGAATGGCGCGGCAGCGGCATGGCGGAGCAGATGCTCCGCTGTGTGGAGGAACAGGCGCGCGCCTTTGGCCTGCGCTGCGTGCGCACCGATACGCATAAGAAGAACAAATCCATGCAGCGCCTGCTGCGGGAGAGCGGCTACCGCTACCGGGGAAACGTGTTGGTTGCCTCCGAGCCCGGCCACGACCCGGCCAGGCAGGCCTATGAGAAGATACTGAAGAAATAGCTCGTTATACAAAATCAAAGACCGGCGAAGCGGCTTTGATTTTGAGAGGACGAGCAGTGGAATGAGCGAGCTTCTGAGCCTGCGAGGAAGCGAGACGATATGAAACTTGCGAGGACGACATGAACCTTACCGACTACAACGAAATCCGATCCCTGCTGGCCCGACATGGCTTTCGCTTTTCCAAATCCCTGGGGCAGAACTTCCTGACCGCCGCCTGGGTGCCGGAGCGCATCGCCGAGGAGGCGGGCCTGGACGAGAACGTGGGCGTCCTCGAGGTCGGCCCCGGCATCGGCTGCCTGACCGAGCAGCTCTCCAGACGGGCGGGCAGAGTCCTCTCCGTGGAGCTGGACAAGGCCCTGCAGCCCATCCTGGCTGAGACGCTGACCGGCTGCGAGAACGTGGAAGTGCTCTTCGGCGATGTGCTCAAGCAGGATCTGCCCGCACTGGTGGGAGAGTGCTTCCCCGGGCTGACCCCGGTGGTGTGCGCAAACCTGCCCTACAACGTGACCACTCCGGTGCTGACCGCGCTGATCGAGTCCGGCTGCTTTGAGCGCATCACGGTGATGATCCAGCGGGAGGTGGCGCGGCGCATCTGCGCATCGCCGGAAACGGCGGACTACGGCGCCTTCGGGCTCTTCGTCCAGTGGCACTGCGAGACGGAGATCCTCTTCGACGTTCCGCCCTCCTGCTTCGTGCCCCAGCCGAAGGTGACCTCCTCGGTGATCCGGCTCACAAAACGCGAAGCACCGCCGGTCGCGGTGGCGGACGAGGCGCTTCTTTTCAAGGTGATCCGCGCCGCCTTCAACCAGCGGCGAAAAACGCTGGTCAACGCCCTGAACGCGGGCCTGGGCCTTCCCAAGGAGCGGGTGGAAAAAGTGCTGATTTCCTGTGGATTTGACCCAAAAATCCGGGGAGAAGTGCTCGACCTTGGTGGATTTGCAAAAATCACTGACGAAATACACAGCTTGGACCCTGCGGATTTGTAAGGAAAATGCATTGATTATTTTCCACCGGATGTGGTAATCTAATTAGTGGCAAACAAGTCAATTTTTGATACATCAAGAAAGGACGAAATCAATGAGCAAAAAGTACGTCTACCTGTTTTCCGAAGGCAATGCCAACATGCGTGAGCTGCTCGGCGGCAAGGGCGCCAACCTTGCTGAGATGAGCAACATCGGTCTGCCCGTTCCCCAGGGCTTCACCATCACCACCGAAGCCTGCACCCAGTACTACGAGGACGGCCGTCAGATCAACGACGAGATCATGGCCGAGATCATGAAGAACGTCGAGACCATGGAGCAGATCAACGGCAAGAAGTTTGGCGATCTGGAGAACCCCCTGCTGGTTTCCGTCCGTTCCGGCGCCCGCGCTTCCATGCCCGGCATGATGGACACCATCCTGAACCTCGGTCTGAACGACGACGTTGTCGCCGCCATGATCAAGGGCAACCCCGACCCCAAGTTCGAGCGCTTTGTTTACGACTCCTACCGCCGCTTCATCCAGATGTTCTCTGACGTCGTCATGGAAGTCGGCAAGAAGTACTTCGAGCAGCTGATCGACCAGATGAAGGAACCCAAGGGCGTCACCTACGACGTCGAGCTGACCGCCGCCGACCTCAAGGAGCTGGCTGAGCAGTTCAAGGCCGAGTACAAGAAGCAGATCGGCCAGGACTTCCCCTCTGACCCGAAGGTGCAGCTGTACGAAGCCATCCGCGCCGTGTTCCGTTCCTGGGACAACCCCCGCGCCAATGTCTACCGTCGTGACAACGACATCCCCTACTCCTGGGGCACTGCCGTCAACGTCATGCCCATGGTGTTCGGCAACCTGAACGAGAACTCCGGCACCGGCGTCGCCTTCACCCGCGACCCCGCCACCGGCGAGAAGAAGCTGATGGGCGAGTTCCTGACCAACGCCCAGGGCGAAGACGTCGTCGCCGGCGTGCGTACCCCGATGCCCATCTCCCAGATGGAAGAGAAGTTCCCCGAGGCTTACATGCAGTTCGTCGAAGTCTGCGGCATCCTCGAGAACCACTACCGCGACATGCAGGATATGGAGTTCACCGTTGAGAACGGCAAGCTCTACATGCTGCAGTGCCGCAACGGCAAGCGCACCGCGCAGGCCGCTCTGAAGATCGCCTGCGACCTGGTGGACGAGGGCATGATCGACGAGAAGAAGGCCGTTCTGATGATCGACCCGAGAAACCTCGACACCCTGCTGCACCCCCAGTTTGACGCTGACAAGCTCAAGGCCGCCACTCCCATCGGCAAGGGCCTGGGCGCTTCCCCCGGCGCCGCCTGCGGCAAGATCGTCTTCTCCGCTGAGGACGCCAAGGCCTGGGCTGCCCGCAAGGAAAAGGTCGTTCTGGTCCGTCTCGAGACCAGCCCCGAGGACATCGAGGGCATGAAGGCCGCGCAGGGCATCC
>CAMOXI010000089.1 GCA_946628965.1 uncultured Clostridia bacterium
GGCACCTTCAAGTTCTGCATCATCCACAAGTCCGTCACCACCAAGACGGAGCTGAGCACCCTGGACGAGCGCATCCTGAACACCAAGTACCTGATCCGCCGTCTGGCGGGCTCCAAAGTCACCTGGTACGGGCTGGACACCTCCTCTCTCATTATGGAAAAGGTGCCGCTCATCACCGGCGGCGGCAGCGATACCCGCCGCATCCAGCGCGTGGAATAAGGCTTTTGATTCTGATAAGCTGACAATCATTTTTCTGTCATCCTGAGCGCAGCGAAGGATCTCTATCGTTGGTTTCCGCATCTGATAGAGATCCTTCGTCGCTTTCTCCTCAGGATGGCTGCTTTTTGCCCTGACAGAATTCCAAGCGACCGTTGTTTTTTCTTTTGAAACTCTGTATACTGTCAGAAAAGGAGTGGATTCCATGGAACTGACGACCGAACGCCTTTTTATCCGTCCCTATCGGGAATCGGATTGGGAGGCCTATTATGACTACTTCAAGGACAAGGACCTCTGGCGCATGATGGGCTACCGGCTGGATATGACGGATGAGGATCTGGAGAAGGATTTCGCCTGGCGGCTGGAAAACCCGGAGAAGGTGCTGGCCGTGGCGCTGCGGGAAGGAGACCGGGTCATCGGCCACATCGTGGTATCCGAGCCGAACCCGCCGGTGCTGGCCGATCCCGTCTGGGGCCGGAAGAAGGGCAGGAGCTTCTCCTTCGCCCTGCACGGGGACTACCGGCGGCAGGGCCTGATGAAGGAGGCCCTCAGAGCCGTCATCGACCGGCTCTTCACCGAAGACCCGGCGCTGGAATTTGTCAACGGCGGCTGGTTTTCCTTTAACCCCGCCTCGGAGGCCCTGCACCGCAGCCTCGGCATGCTGCCGGAATTCTCCCATCTGCTGATGCGAAACGGCGAGCAGATCGAGGTCATCGAAGGCTTCCTCACCCGGGCGGTCTGGGAACACGGCGGCAAACGGGACTGGCGGAGGATGCGCCGCTTCAAACAGCAGCTCTCCGAAGCCGAATGCCTGGAGATTCTGAAAAAAGAGCCTCGGGGCGTAATGGCCGTGCTGGGCGACGATGGATACCCCTACACCGTGCCGCTGGACTTTCTCTACCGGGACGGGAAGCTCTATTTCCACGGCGCGCGGGAGGGCCACAAGCTGGACGCCCTGCGCCGCTGCAACAAGGTCAGCTTCTGCGTGATGGACGAGGGCTATCGCCGGGAGGGCGAGTGGGCGCTCAATATCAGAAGCGTCGTGGTCTTTGGCCGCGTCCGCATCCTGCCCTGGGACGAGCCGGGCATTGAAGAGCTGCTGCGCGCGCTGGGCAACAGGTACAATCCTGACCCCGCGGACGTGGAGAAGGAGATCCGCGGCCACATCCACCGGGTGCAGATGCTGGAGCTCACCATCGAGCACATGACTGGAAAGCTGGTCAACGAATCGTAAACAGAAAACAGGAGCCGCTCACGGAATATCTGCAGCTCTCCGCGCCGCCCTCGACCGCGGCGAGCTGCTCACTTCTTATCAGTAGAACCAAAAGCAGTCGTGAAAAACCGGGTTTTTCACGACTGCTTTTCCTGTCGGTATCAGTCGGGGTCGACCATGCGATAGCCCACGCCGATCTCGGTGAAAATATATTGAGGCTCAGCGGGATTCTTCTCGATCTTGCGGCGGATGTTGGCCATGTTCACCCGCAGGATCTGGTTGCTGCCCTTGCTCTGGGGGCCCCATAGCTCCTTCATGATGAAATCATAGGTCAGCACCTTGCCGGCGCACTTGCCCAGCAGGGCCACGATCCGGTACTCGTTCTGGGTCAGGTGCACGTTTTCCCCTTCGACCAGCACCTGGTGCTTGTCATAATCGATGGTCAGGTCCCCGGCGGTGAACTTGCCGGTGGCGGCCACGCTCTCGCTGCTGGCGCCGAGGCGGGTGTGCCGGATCGCGACGCGGACGCGGGCCAGCAGCTCCGCCGCGCCGAAGGGCTTGGTGATGTAATCGTCCGCGCCCAGGTCCAGCGCCTGCACCTTGTCGCTCTCATGCGTGCGGGCGGAGACCACGAGGATGGGCAGCTGCGTCCACTGGCGGACGCTGCGGATGATTTCCAGCCCGTCCACGTCCGGCAGGCCCAGATCCAGCACCACCAGATCCGGGCAGTGGGAGGCGATCATGGAACTCGCCTCGCTCCCCGTATGGGCCAGGATCACGTCGTAGCCGCTGGCCTCCAGCATGGTTTGGATAAAGCCGGAGATGCTCTTTTCGTCCTCCACAACCAGTATTTTATCCTTGATCGTCATTTGCTGTCTCTCCTGTTGGCAAGGTAAAGGAAATTTCCGCGCCGCCCTCCGGGCGGTTGCGGGCGCTGATCCGGCCACCGTGGGCCTCCACGATGGTGCGGCAGACGGTCAGGCCGATGCCCATGCCCCGCTCGGTATCGTCATGCAGGGGGCGGCTGCCGTCAAACAGATGCTCCAGCAGCGCCCTGTCGATGCCGCAGCCGTCGTCGGCCACGGTGATGCGAAGCTGCCCCGGCTCCATCTCCGCCCGCAGCTCGATGGCGCTGACCTGCCCGCCGTGGGCGACGGCGTTTTCCATCAGGTTGCCCAGTACCTGCTGGATGAGCACCGGATCCATCGGGACGAAGATCGGTTCCTCCGGCACGGAGACCTGCACCGGCAGGCCCGGGTTGTGCTTGCGGAAGGCCAGCACCGCCGCGCCGATCACTTCCTCCGGCAGCTCCTCCTGCTTGTGGATCTTGCCGCTGGGGCCGTCTCCGATCCGGGTGACGGAGAGCAGATTTTCCACCATGCGGCAGAGCCAGTCGGCCTCCTCCCGGGCGTCCGCGAGGAGTGTTCGCGTCTGTTCCTCGTTCAGCTCGCCCCGGTTTTCCAGCACCGCGGTGAGCGAGCCGCTGATCCCCGTCAGGGGCGTGCGCAGGTCGTGGGACACGGCGCGCAGGAGGTTTGCCCGCACCTTCTCCCTCTCCGACTCCGTGCGCAGGCGCTGCCGCTCCTGCATCAAGCTCGTCAGGCCGGATACGGCGCAGCCTACCGCCGTCATGGTCATAAAGGTCAGCGGGTAGCCGTAGGACAGGAAATCCATCTTGTAATAGGGCTCGGTAAAGGCGTAGTTGACCGCGAAGACGCTGGTCAGCGCGGCCAGCAGGCCGTAGAAATAGCCCCTTGTGAGCAGCGACACGATCAGCACCGCCAGCACAAACACCAGCGGCACGTGCACATCCGAGGTGCTCACCCGCTGCAGCAGCAGGCAGAGCACGGAGGCCGCGGCCATCGCGAGGACATAGACCAGCCAGCCCTGCCCGTAGAGCGGAAACTGCCTTTTCACTTTTTTCCGGAAATCGCGCACGCCGCCCTCACATCCCGCTACAATATCTCATTATAAGTATACCATAGCCCACGTTAAGATGCCGCTAAGAAATTAACACGTTTCAAAACGGAAAGCTTTTTCGCGGCCGTTTGCGGCGGGGCAGCTCCTCCTTGGCGTCGATGAGGATGATATCCCCGCCGATGCGCACGATGCTGGCCCAGGGCAGCACGTAGTCGTCCTCCCGGCCCAGCAGGCCGAAGAGCTTGGAGCGGCCCGGCGTGATGAGGGACAGGAGCCGCCCCTCCGCCTGGTCCACCTCCGCGTCGAAGACGTAGCCCAGGCGGTAGCCCGAGTGGATATCGATGACCTCCTTATAGCGCAGATCCGAAAAGTATCCGATCACAGAAAACACCTCCATAGCACAATCTATGGAGGTGTCGCTCACATTATGTCGGTGTTTTGGTTTTCGGGATCGAAATGGTCAGGATCAGGGCGTCGTCGGTCTCCTCCCGGCGCATGCCGGCGGCGATGCCGCCCTGCTTCATCAGGTCGAGGCCGTGGGAGAGGCTGTTTAAAAAGACGCGCACGTCCTTCATCACGAAGCTGCGACGGGGCTCGGGCTTCTCCGGCGGCGACTCCGGCGCGGCCAGCAGCGCGTCCACATAGGCATCGGTGGCCGCCACGGTCAGATCCTTTTCCAGAATGGTCTCCAGCGCGGCCCGCTGTTTTTCCGCATCGGGCAGGCGCAGCAGGGCGCGGCCGTGCCGCTCGCCGAGGCCGTTTTCCCGCAGCGCCTCCAGTACGTCCTCCGGCAGCTTCAGGAGCCGCAGCTTGTTCGCCACCGCGGACTGGGAGCGGCCGATACGCCGGGCAGCCTCCTCCTGACTCATGCCGAACATGCGGATCAGCTGCTGCAGGCCGCGGGCCTCCTCCAGGAAGTCCAGGTCGCGCCGCTGCAGGTTCTCCACCAGCGCCAGCAGCCCCGCGTCCTCCAGGTTCACATCCACCACCATACAGGGGACCTCCCGCAGCCCGGCCATCTTCGCGGCCCGCAGCCGCCGCTCCCCGGCCACCAGCTCGTATTTCCCGGCGCGCAGCCGCACCGTCAGCGGGTGGAGCACCCCGTAGGCGCGGATGCTCTCGCTCAGCTCCCGCAGCGCCTCCTCGTCAAAGTGTTTGCGCGGCTGCACCGGATTCGGCGCAATGTCCTCCGCGCGCAAGTACAGAAGCCCGCTCCGCCGCAGCGCGGGGCGGCTTCGCAAAGCCTGCATGTTTCCTCCGCCTCCTTCATCTTGTGCTTTGTAGCATGAGCATACACCACATCTTGCAAGAAAGACGGCGAAAGGATGATGTTCCCCTCTGGTTGACAGTGGCCGAAATCCGGCGTAAGATAAGCGGCAATAACAGGAAATGGAAGGAGCGGACGGAGCGTGACGGAGAAAAAACGGGAGCTACTGCTGGACGGCGTAAGAGCGGGTCTCCCGATCATGCTGGGCTATGTGCCCATCGGCATCGCCTACGCGGTCATGGCCCGGCAGGCGGGGCTTACCGTGGGTCAGACCTGCCTCATGTCGATCACGGTCTACGCCGGGGCCAGCCAGATGATGGCGGCGGGCATGCTGGCCGATCACGGGGCCTTTCTCGCCATCGTGCTGGCCACCTTTGTGCTGAACCTGCGGCACATCATCATGTCCACCTGTGTCATACACCGGATGGAGCCGACCTCCCTGCCGCTGCGGCTGCTGGCCGCCTTCGGCGTGACGGATGAGAGCTTCGCCCTCTTCACCACCGGCACAGGCAAGAGCCGCAGCGTGTTCTTCTTCCTCGGGATCCACGCGGCCATCTACCTGAGCTGGAACCTGGGGACGCTGCTGGGGGCCCTGGCCATGGATCTGCTGCCGCCGATCCTGACGGCGAGCCTTGGCATCTCGCTCTACGCCATGTTCATCAGTATCCTGATGCCAGATCTGCCCGGAAACGGAAAGCTGGCCCTGCTGGTGCTGCTGACGGCGCTCTGCAATACCCTGCTCTGCCGGGTGATGGCGTCCTCTTGGGCGCTGATCGTCTCCACGCTGCTCTGTGCCTTTGTCGGGAGCTTCTTTGTAGAGTTGAAGGAGGAGAGCTATGAATAATCTGTCTGTCCTCCTGCTCTTTCTCGGCATGGCGCTGGTGACCTATGTGCCGCGCATGCTGCCTTTTGTGCTCATCGACAAGATGCGCTTTTCCCCGCGGGCGGAGCGCTTTCTGCGCCTGATCCCCTACACGGCCATGGCGGCGCTCATTTTCCCGGGCGTTCTGAGCGTGGACGCCGCGCGTCCCTGGATCGGCCTCCTTGGCGGGGCAGCCGCGGCGGTGCTGGGGCTTCGGAAGCGCTCGGCCATCGTCTGCGTCCTCGCCGCCATCGCGGTAGTATTTTTGCTGCAGCTCATATAAAAAGAGACCGAGACTGTGAAAAAGCTGGTTTTTCGCAGTCTCGGTCTCAGTTTTGAGTCGTGAGTTTTGAGCTTTGAGACGGCAGGCCGATATCTCCTCAAAACTCAGCTCTCAAATCTCAAAACTGTATTTCCCCGCGCTCCACCACAGCGGTGGGGCCGGTGAGGAGGATGTCCCGGGCGCTGTCGCCCTCGCGGTGGAGCTGCACGCTGAGATGGCCGCCGGGCATGTCGATCTCCGCGGTGTCGCCGGGGATGCGGCCGCGCAGGATCAGGCTCACGGCCGTGGCGCCGCAGCCTGTGCCGCAGGCCAGGGTGAAGTCCTCCACGCCGCGCTC
>CAMOXI010000090.1 GCA_946628965.1 uncultured Clostridia bacterium
CCATGGCAGACCTCGGCATCCACAAGACCGACCTGATCCAGTTCCTGCTGGGCGAGAACGTGGTGCGCACCACCGCCAAGCTCACCACCCTGGATAAGCGCGGCGCGGACGGCAATCTCATCGGCGTGGACGACAACGCCATCTGCATCTACGAGATGGCGGACGGCGTCATCGGCACCATGACCGCCTCCTGGACTTATTATGCCGCCGAGGACAACTCCACGGTTATCTACGGCACCGAGGGCGAGCTGCGCATCTACGACGATCCCGCCCACTCCATCGTGCTCAAGAAGAAGGGCGGCGAGGTCAAGTACTTCGACGTGGAGCAGATCCAGACCAACGACAACCAGACCAAGTCCGGCATCATCGACCTGTGGGTGGACTGCCTGCTGAAGGGCGAGGAATCCCCGATCTCCGGCGATTCCGTCCTCTCCGCCATGCGCGCGGTCTTCGCCTCCATGGAGAGCTCTGAAACCGGCAAGGCCGTGGACATCCCCGCCAATCGTTAAGATCCGCTTGTAGGGGCGGCTATTAGCCGCCCGTCAAGTCTGCACTGTGTCCGCGGGCGGATGATATCCGCCCCTACGGCACGAACGAAGGGAGAACAAATTATGATTCATTTTGGACTTTTGACCGCGATCCTGGACGGCTGGACTTTTGAGGAGGCCGTGGACACCGCCGCCGAAATGGGCTTCGAGTGCCTGGAAGTCGCCTGCTGGCCCGCGGGCAAGGCCGAGCGCCGCTACGCCGGCGTGAGCCACATCGACGCCGAGCGCGTCCTGGAGGACGACGCCTACGCCGAATCTGTGAAGAAGTACATCGCCGACAAGGGCATGCACATCTCGTCCCTGGCCTACTACCCCAACACCATGGACCCCGATCTTGCCAAGCGCGAGGCCGCCATTGAGCACCTGAAGGCTCTCATCAAGGCCTCCGCCAAGCTGGGCGTCGGCATGGTCACCACCTTCATCGGCCGCGACCAGCACAAGACCGTGGACGAAAACATCGAGCTCTTCAAGGAGATCTGGCCGCCCATCATCAAGCTGGCGGAGGAGTGCGGCGTCAAGGTCGCCATCGAGAACTGCCCCATGCTCTTCGGCCCCGATCAGTGGCCCGGCGGGCAGAACCTCATGTGCACCCCTGCCATTTTCCGCAGGCTCTTCTCGATCATCGACAGCCCCAACTTCGGCCTGAACTTCGACCCCAGCCACTACGTGTGGCAGGGTCTGGACTATGTGAAGACCGTGCATGAGTTCAAGGACAAGCTCTTCCACATCCACTTCAAGGACATCAAGCTCTATCCCGAGAAGCTTAAGCAGGTCGGCGTGCTGGCCTATCCGCTGGAGTACATGAGCCCGAAGATCCCGGGCCTGGGCGATGTGGACTGGGGCGCCTACGTCTCCGCCCTCAACGACATCCGCTACAACGGCGACGCCGTCATCGAGGTCGAAGACAAGGCCTTCGAGGGCTCCCGCGAGGACATCCTGAACTCCATCCGCCTGAGCAAGCGCTACCTCAACAACTTCATTATGTAAGAATCTATTATTGCGCACAGCGCAAATAGAGAATATTAAGGAGGAGAAACCAATGCCTACCCAGGAAAAAACCAATCCAAAACTGTTAGTGTCCTACAGCTTTGGTGAGATCGCGTGCCAGATGAGCTGGTACATGATCAACACCTACCTGATGGCGTTCTACACCGACGTCGTCACGCTCTCCGCCGGCGCGATCTCCATGATCATGCTGATCGCCCGTGTCTGGGACACCATCAACGACCCGATGATGGGCAACATCGCTGACCACACCAAGTCCCGCTGGGGCCGCTTCCGTCCCTACATGATCTTCGGCGCTCCCGTCCTCGCCATCTTCAACATCCTGACCTTCACCGTGTTCCCTGTGACCGGCTGGCTGAAGGTCGTCCTGGCTCTCGTCACCTATGTGGGCGCCGGCATGGCCTACACCGCCTGCTCCATCGCCTACCAGGCGCTGCAGAACGTCATCGCCATTGACTCCCGCGTCCGCATGAACCTGGCCACCGCCCGCGGCCTGGGCTCCCAGATCATCGGCGTCATCCTCTCCCTCGTCGCGATGCCCATGATCCTCCACTTCTCCCAGACCATGAACGCCGAAGGCGCCAAGATCGCCGACGCCAAGGGCTACTTCGTCGCAACCGTGATCCTGTCCGTCCTGATGATCCCGCTGTTCTGGCTGTGCGCTGCCGGCTGCAAGGAGACCTACACCGAGAAGCTCCACGCCGGCCACCAGGAGAAGATCGGCTTCTTCCAGAGCATCAAGGAGCTCGTCAAGAACGACCAGCTGCTGATGGTGGTTCTGGCCACTGTGTTCGGCGCCATCTGCGTCTCCGGCCGTATGGGCATGCTGTTCTACTACATCGTCTACGTTGTCGGCGGCGATAACCCCTTCGCCCTGATCTCCCCGACCTTCACCACCATGACCGTCGCCGCCCTGATCGGCGTGGCGATCCTGCCCTGGACCACCAAGTGGTTCGGCAAGCGCAACTGGATGCTGATCCTGAACGCCGTCATGGTCATCGGCTTCATCCTGATGTTCCTGTTCCCGACCAAGACGCTCCTGTTCCCGCTGTCCTTCATCTGCGGCGTTGCCAACTCCGGCGCCAACATCTGCCCGGGCATGATCGGCGACTCTCTCGAGTACGGCGACTGGAAGCTTGGCAAGCGCCAGGAGGGCCTGGTCGCCTCCTTCCTCAGCTTCGGCGTAAAGCTCGCCACCGCCTTCGTCGGCTCTATTGGCGTGCTGCTGCTCTCCGCTGTGGGCTACGTTCCCAATGCCGTCCAGACTCCCGCCGCCTGCACCGGCATCAACGTTGTTGTGAACATCATCCCCGCCGTGATCGGCGTCCTCTCCATGGTACCTCTGTTCTGGTACAAGCTGGATGACAAGCGCGTTGCCGAGATCCGTGCCGACCTGGAGGCCGGCAAGCACGCCTGGGACAAGTAATTTTCTGCAAACTGGTCAGTCCTTCTGAGGACTGACCAGTTTGAGAAATACTTGCGCTTATCGCACACGGCGCGCGGAGGATGCGCCGTGTTTGGTCGGCGCAAGGCTTCGCAGAGCTCAGCTCATGGTGTTTTGGGCGAGGCAAAGCCCCGCCCAAAACGGATCGAACTTTTGTTTTTCGCCTTCATCGGCGAAAAATCAGAGGGGAGCCCCCCCTCTGAACTTTCCCAGAAAGCATCTGTTTGCTGGAAAACCTATGACCGGATCGCGCGTGATCCGGTCATATCCATACAAGGAGATTAAAATGGAATACGAAAAAATCGTACTGAATCAAGAGCGCAACGTGACCCTGACCGCCATGGTTCAGGGCGTTGGCGGGGAGTTTCGCGGCATCGAGGCCCGGCCCGCCGTGCTGGTGATCCCCGGCGGCGGCTACATGTTCTGCTCCGACCGGGAGGCTGACCCGGTGGCCATGCCCTATCTGAAGGCGGGCTATCACGCCTTTATCCTGCGCTACTCCGTTGGCGCGGACGCCGCCTGGCCCAATCCCCTCAACGACTACGAGCAGGCCATGTCCCTGATCCGGGAGCGCGCAGACGAGTGGCATGTGATCCCGGACAAGATCGCCGTGATCGGCTTCTCCGCCGGCGGTCACCTGGCCGGAGCCGCCGCCACCATGAGCGTCAACCGCCCCAACGCCGCCATTCTGGGCTATGCCGTGCTGCGGGAGGACACCGCCCACGAACTGGGAGAGGACAAGCCCTCCATCGTCGAGGCGGTGGACGGGAACACCTGCCCCTGCTTCCTCTTTGCCACCCGCAGCGACAGCGTGGTGCCCATCCAGAACACCCTGGACATGATGAACGCCCTGAACCGCTTCCAGACCAGCTTTGAGTGCCACATCTATCCCTACGGCCCCCACGGCTTTTCCACCGGGGATCCCTCCCTCCAGGGGCTGGAGACCGTTTTCCCCCGCCGGGGCGAAAACTGGGTGGCAGACAGCATCGCCTTCCTGCGGGACCTCTTCGGCGACTTCGGTCCCCAGGGCATGACCGAGCCGGTGCTCCGCGCCCATGTGAACGACGACGCCATGGCCTGGCTGAGCCTGGACTGCAGCATTGCCCGCATCTTCGGCAATCCCGAGGCGCGGCGGGTGCTGGCCCCCACCATCGGGAAAATGCGGGAAAAGATCGTGCCCTTTGCCCCGGAAATGAGCTTTGAGGACATGATGCAGGCTCTCGGCAAGATGACCCTGCGGGAGCTGCTGGCCGAGCGGGGCATCGACACCGAGCGCTTTGACGAGCTGAACGAGGCCCTTCACAAGATACCAAACATTTGACGCGCGGGAGGACATGGATGGAACACAAGCTTCATAACCCCATTTTGCCCGGCTTTTATCCCGATCCCTCCATCTGCCGGGTGGGTGAGGATTTCTACCTCGTCTGCTCCAGCTTCGAACTCTGCCCCGGCATCCCCCTGTTCCACAGCCGGGATCTGCAGCACTGGGAGCAGCTCTGCTATGTTATGACGCCGGAAAACGGCTTTCATGTGGAGAAAAACACCGGCAACGGCGGCGTCATGGCCCCGACGATCCGCTGGCATGACGGCAGCTTCTATCTCATCAACTGCAACTTCGGCGACCGGGGCAACTTCATCGTCACGGCCAAAGACCCCGCCGGCCCCTGGTCCGAGCCCCACTGGCTGACCGACGTGCCGGGCATCGACGCCTCCATCTTCTTCGATACCGACGGCGCGTGCTACATCATGGGCACGGCGCAGAACTGGCCGGACGGCAAGGGCGGTCTGCGTCAGGGCATCTGGGCGGCAAGCTATGATATCGAGAACTTCCGCATGGCCTCCGAGCCCCACCCCCTCTGGGGCGGCGCCATGGCGGGCGCTGCCTCCCCCGAGGCGCCGCACATCTATCACATCGGGAAGTACTATTATCTGCTGATCGCCGAGGGCGGCACCGAGCAGTATCATTCCGCCACCGTGGCCCGCAGCGAATCGGTCTTCGGCCCCTATGAGAGCTGCAGGGCCAACCCGGTGCTGACCATGCGCCACCTGGGGCAGCGCGCCGCCATCCAGAACGCGGGCCACGCCGACCTCATCGACCTGCCGGACGGCAGCTGGTACGCTGTGTTCCTGGCCTCCCGGCTGATCGGCGGGGAGAGCAAGAACCTGGGTCGGGAGACCTTTATCGTCCCCGTGCGCTGGGAGCTGGACTGGCCCCTCTTCACCCCCGACACCGGCAGGGTGGAGTGGGAATACGATTTCCCGGAGAGCCTTCCCTGGACGGAGCTGCCCGAAAAGCCCGTGCGCGACACCTTTGCGGACGGGCTTGGCCTCGACTGGTGCTTCTGGGGCAGACCCTATGAGCAGTTCTGGCAGACGGGCAAATACGGCCTCTCCCTCCGCTGCCTGAAGCAGGCGCTTGCCGACCCGCTGCAGCCCATGAGCATGGAGCTGAGCCACTCGGAGGCAAACTTCGTCTCCTGCCTGGCCCGCCGCCGCCTGCAGCCCCACTGCCGCTTTGCCGCCCGGCTGCGCTTTACGCCCGAGAATGCAGAGAGCGCCGGTATCGCCGTGTACCAGGCCATGAACCACCAGTACCATCTGCAGCTTGCCCGGGAGAACGGGCAGACCGTGCTGCAGCTGCTGCGCTTCACCGCCGACTATGCGCTGCAGCCCTACATCCCGGGCTTTACCGCGGTGACGAAGCGGGAAGTGCTGGCGACCGCGCCATGGGAGAGCGAAGAGCTCGTGCTGGAGACGGAGCTTTGCGGGAACGACTATATCTTCCGCTTCGGCGCAGACGAAACGCAGCTGACGGAGCTGGCTCACACCGACGGCGCCGCCATCAACCCGGAAAAGGTGGGCTGCATGGTGGGCGAGATGCTGGCCCTCTTTGCAAGCTCCAACGGCAGTGACAGCGAAAACCGCGCCGCCTTCGCCTGGGCGGAATACGAGGATCTGTAAGGAGAACGAAAGATGAAACTGACAGAAAAGCAGAAAGCCTTTGTGGAGGATCTGCTCTCCCGCATGACGCTGGAGGAGAAGATCGGCCAGATGA
>CAMOXI010000091.1 GCA_946628965.1 uncultured Clostridia bacterium
CCATCGACTACATGTCGCTGGACGCCTTCTTCCGCAGCTTCAACCACAACAAGCTGACCTTCTCCATGATGTATGCCTTCTCGGAAAACTACGTTCTTGCCTACTCGCATGACGAAGTTGTCCACGGCAAATACTCCATGATCAACAAGATGAGCGGCGACTACGAGCAGAAGTTCGCTTCCCTGCGCGTGCTCTACGGCTATCAGTTCGCCCACCCCGGCAAGAAGCTGACCTTCATGGGCAGCGAGTTCGGGCAGTTCATCGAGTGGAACTGGCAGCAGGAGCTGGACTGGATGCTGCTCGGCTACAAAAAGCACGTGCAGCTGCGCGAGTATATGAAGGCGCTCAATAAACTGTACACCAGCAACCCGGCACTCTATGAGGTGGACCGCTCCTGGGAGGGCTTCAAGTGGCTGAATGTGGACGACGCGGGGCGCAGCTCCGTGGCTTTCCTGCGCACCGGAAAGGACAAGAAGAAAGGCGTCGTCTGCGTCTGCAACTTCACGCCCGTGACCTATACCGGCTTTGTCTTCGGCCTGCCGGCCGCCGGTACGCTGAAGGAGATCCTCAACAGCGATGACGAGCAGTACGGCGGCGAAGGAAACTGCAACAAGGGATCCATCCGCAGCCGGAACGAGGGTTTCCTGGATCTGCCCGCTTCCGCCGCGATTACGCTGCCGGCCATGTCCGCCGTATTCTTTGAGTACAAGCAGAGGGCGCAGCGGACCCGCAAGACCGTGAAAAAGGGAGAAAAGAAATGAAAAAAGAGTTTCGTGATTATCTGAAGAGCCAGGGCAGGAAGGACTTTCCCGGCGTGCTGCTGGCCTCCGCCGAGTGCGCGCCGCTTTCCAAGACCGGCGGCCTTGCCGACGTGGTGGGAACGCTGCCCAAGTCCTTCAAGGCCATGGGGATCGACGCCCGTGTGATCACGCCCTACCACCGCTGCATCAAGAACAAGTACGCCGACAAAGTGGAGCACATGTTCTACTTCTATGTGCAGCTGGGCTGGAGACGGGAGTATGCCGGTATCGAGAAGCTGGAGATCGACGGCGTGACCGTATATCTGGTGGATAATGAGCACTACTTCGGCGACCGGATCTACTGGGGCGGGGAAGGCGAGATCGAACAGTACGCCTTCTTCACCCGCGCGGTGCTGGACGCACTGCCCAATCTGGACTTTGCGCCCGAGATCATCCACTGCAACGACTGGCACACCGCCATGATGCCCATGCTGGCCAAGACCCAGTATCCCGGCGGTATGCAGGAGCGTATGCGCTATGTGCTGACCATCCATAACATCGCTTTCCAGGGCAAGTGCAGCTTCGGCCTCGCCAAGGATCTCTTCGGCGTGGAAGACCGGTATCTCACCAGTGAATACATGGAGCTCAACGGCTGCGCCAACTTCATGAAGGGCGGCTGCGTCTTTGCCGACCGGATCAACACCGTGAGCCCCAGCTACGCGAAAGAGATCATGACCGACTACTACGGCGAAGGGCTGGAGGGCATCCTCAGGGCCCGTGCCCATGAGGTCTCCGGCATCGTCAACGGCATCGACAAGGACGTGTTCAATCCCCACAAGGACAGCCTGATCCCGGCCCACTACGACCGGGCGCATCTCAAGGGCAAGGCGGTCTGCAAGGCAGCGCTCCAGGAGCAGATGGGCCTGGAGATCCAGCCGGAGGTGCCCATTTTCGCCATGGTGACCCGCATGACGGAGCAGAAGGGCTTCGACCTGGTGGCCTGTGTGCTGGATGAGCTGATGGGTCATGAGAACATGCAGTTTATGCTTCTCGGCAGCGGGGATGAGCGCTTCGAAAACTTCATGCGCGCCGCGGAATACCGCTACAAAGGCCGCGTCTGTGCCTATATCGGTTATAACGAGGATTTGGCCCATCTCATCTACGCGGGCAGCGATTTCTATCTGATGCCCTCCCGCTTTGAGCCCTGCGGCCTGAGCCAGATGATCGCCATGCGCTACGGCACGATCCCCATCGTCCGCGAGACCGGCGGTCTGCGCGACACGGTCATGCCCTACAATGAGTTTACCGGCGAGGGCACGGGCTTCAGCTTTGCCAACTATGACGCCTGGGAGATGCGGGACGCCATCCGCGCTGCCCTCTCCTGCTACCAGAACAAGGAGGTCATGGACAGCCTGATCGGCAACGCCATGAAGGCAGATTTCGGCTTTGAACTCTCGGCCGAGGAATATGCGAGGCTTTACTTATGCATGCTGTAATGTCCCGGCCCGTTTGGGAAGGGTCATATACAGGTTCGTTTACCGTCTGGTTCGGCGGGAGCTATCAGGAAAACTGGACGGATGATTATACCTTGTCGATCGTTTACCATGACCGCCGCGCCGTCACCGCTGTCTGGGGCGATGGGCGCTGGGAGGCCGTGGACGGAGATCGGGTGCTGGTGGAGCTGCTGAAAGAGCCCCAGTGTCCCGCCCTGTTTCAGCAGTATTTTCAGGCGGCGGCCTCCGTCTACGCTGCGGCCCACTCCTGCGTCGAGAACGGTGTGCCGCTGACGGCGCTGCCCGAGCGCTTTCACGACCCCGGCAACCCCCTGGCCGCGCCGGAGATGATGCGCCTTCTGATGGACGATTGCGGTTTTTCCCTGCAGGACGCCTATCAGATCACCGCACGCTGCTGTGTCGATCTGCACGCCGCCGGCGTGGAGCTGAGCCAGCTCTATGGCCTGCAGCCGCGCACGGCCCATGTGATCAGCATTCTGCGCAGCTGCGGGGGAAACCTCATGGCGGCCCATGACGCCTGGGATCCCGACTGCCGACAGCCGCAGGGCGCCGTGCGGGAAGGGGAGACAGTGACGCTCTCCCTGCGCATGATTTCCGGCCGGGCAGAGCGGGCCTACCTGCTTTTGAACGGCGACGGCTTCCATGAGGAGTATCCCATGGAAGCGACGGCGAAGGGCTTCACGGTCAGCTTTTCGGCGCCGGAACAGGCGGCTGCCCTCTGGTACTGCTTCCGCATCGAGACGCCGGACAGCGCCCACTGGCTTTGTCCCGACGGCAGCGGCCACCAGGGCAGGCTTTTCGGCTCTGAGGCCGAGGGCTTTCGACTGACAGTCTATAAGAAGGACTTTGAGACGCCCGCCTGGTTCCGCCGCAGCGTGATGTATCAGGTCTTTCCGGATCGCTTCGCTTTCTCGAACGACGGTACGGCGGAGCGCGGCATCGCCTATCACACCGCGCTGGGCCAGACGCCTGAGCTGCACCGCAGCCTGGAAGAGCCGCTGCGCTGGCAGCCGCGCCCCTTTGAGCAGAGCTACAGCCCGGATGATTTCTACGGCGGAACGTTAAAAGGCATCGAGCAGAAGCTGCCCTATCTCAAGGAGCTGGGCGTCAGCTGCCTGTATCTCAACCCCATCGTGGAGGCCCGCTCCAACCACCGCTACGACACTTCCGATTATCTGCGGGTCGATCCGATCCTCGGCAGCAACGAAGATTTTTCCCATCTGTGTGAGATGGCGCGCATGCTCGGCATCCGGATCATGCTGGACGGCGTCTTTTCCCACACAGGCGCGGACAGCGTTTACTTCAACCGCTATCAGCACTATGCGGGGAAGGGCGCCTGCCAGGGCCCCGATTCCCCCTATTACAGCTGGTATGATTTCCGCAGCTTTCCCGATGATTACCGCAGCTGGTGGGGCTTTGCCGATCTGCCTGAGGTGGAGGAGACAAATCCCGCCTGGCAGAAGCAGATCGTGACCGGGCATGACAGCGTGGTCAGGACCTGGCTCCGCCGCGGCGCCTCCGGCTGGCGGCTGGACGTGGCAGATGAACTGCCGGACGAGGTGCTGGCGCTGATCCGCAGGGCGGCCAAGGAGGAGAAGCCCGACGCGCCGATCCTCGGCGAAGTCTGGGAGGATCCGGTGACCAAGGAGAGTTATGGCAGCCGCCGCAATTATGCCCTTGGCTATTCGCTGGATTCGGTGATGAACTATCCCTTCCGCACGGCGGTGCTGAAATTTGCCCATCGCTGGATCGACGCCTATGCCCTCCGGGATTTCCTGCGCTCGCAGCAGATGAATTACCCGAAGCCGCTGTATTACTCGCTGATGAACCTGCTGGGCTCCCATGATGTGGATCGCCTGCGCAGCGCCCTCGCGACGGATACGGTGATCCGCGATCTGCAGCGGGAGGATCAATTGAAGCTGTCCTTTCCCCAGGAGCGGCTGGATCAGGCGATCGAGCAGGAGAAGCTCTGCGCAGCGATCCAGTTCACCGTTCCCGGCGTCCCCAGTGTGTACTACGGCGACGAACAGGGGATGATCGGCGTCTGCGATCCCTTCAACCGCGCTCCCTTCCGTCTGGGGGACAAGGGGCTGCATGACTGCTATGCAAATTACGCTGCCATCCGGAATTCTTCCGCGGCTTTGAGTACCGGGCATGCGCGCTTCATGGCGGCATCTGCGGACGTGCTGCTGATCCTGCGCTGGATCGAGGGCGGAAGGGACGTCTTCGGCGAACGCGCGGAGGACGCCGTGTATCTCGCGGTCATCAACCGCGGCGACGGCCCGGTCCGTTATACGGCGGACTGCACCGCCGCCGGAAGGGGCTACGTCTGCGGTAGCATCGGCCCCTGTAAGGCGGAGATCCTGAAGCTCTGAGTATGAAAAACCTGCCCTCTCGCAGTGAGCGGGCAGGTTTGCAAATTCCGCTTCCTTTTTCATAAGATCTATGGTAAAATAACTCTTCGAAAGGAAGTGAGATCTTTGGCAAAGCAGAAGGGCACAAAAACCATCGCGGACAACCGCAAGGCATTTCACGACTATTTCGTGCTCGAACGCTTTGAGGCCGGGATCGAACTGGCAGGCACGGAGGTCAAGTCCATCCGCGCGGGGCAGGTGAATCTGAAGGATTCCTACTGCACCATCAAGGATGGGGAGCTGTTCGTCCGCGCCATGCACATCAGCCCCTACGAGCACGGCAACATCTTCAACAAGGATCCTGTGCGCCCCCGGCGCCTGCTGATGCACAAGCGGGAGATCGTGAAGCTCAACGCCCGTGTCATGCAGGACGGCGTGGCCCTGATCCCGCTGTCGCTGTATTTCAAAGACAGCCGCGTGAAGGTGGAGCTGGGGCTCTGCAAGGGCAAAAAGCTGTACGATAAGCGTGACAGTGATGCCGAGCGGCAGTCCAAACGCGATATTGACCGAATGATGAAAGAGAGGAACTACGAATGAGCAATCCTGTTGTCACCTTTGAAATGGAAAACGGCGACGTGATCAAGGCGGAGCTGTATCCCGAGATCGCGCCCAACACCGTGAACAACTTTATCTCCCTGGTTTCCAAGGGCTTTTATGACGGCCTGATCTTCCACCGTGTGATCCCCGGCTTCATGATCCAGGGCGGCGACCCCAAGGGCTCCGGCATCGGCGGCCCCGGCTACAGCATCAAGGGCGAGTTCACGGCCAACCGCTTTCAGAACAATCTCAAGCATGACCGCGGCGTGCTCTCCATGGCCCGCACCATGGCGCCCAACTCCGCCGGCAGCCAGTTTTTCATCATGCATCAGAACTCTCCTCATCTGGACGGTCAGTACGCCGCCTTCGGAAAGGTCATTGAGGGCATTGAGGCCGTCGACAATATCTGCGCCGTGCGTACCGATTACAACGATCGGCCCCGTGTGCCCCAGGTGATGAAGAAGGTCACAGTCGAGACCTTCGGCGTCGAGTATCCCGAACCGGAGAAGTGCTGAAACTTTTTCTCTGACTTTACGTCTGATTCTGCGAGGGGCGGTCAGAGCCGCCCCTGCAGAACGGATTCCCGTGTAAAGCTATGCAAAGCGTCTGCGTTTTGTATAGCTTTACACGGGGGTGTACTGGTTTCGACGGGGGCGTGGAGGCAGGAATAGCGGGCGGATGCGCCTAGCATCCTTAAAATGGGCAACTTTTATAAATTAAAGAACAACGATAACACTGTTCTTCTCGCTGCTTAAATAGCGAG
>CAMOXI010000092.1 GCA_946628965.1 uncultured Clostridia bacterium
TCGAGGACGTGCTGAACGTGGGCGACAAGACCTGGGTCAAGTTCACCGGCATCGACGAGAAGGGCCGCTGGAACATCTCCCGCAAGGACGCCCTGCGCGAGCGCGGCGAAGCCTGAGGTCAAACAAACACAGCAAGATCAGGGAGTCGCCCGGAGGGCGGCTCCCTTTGCCGTCTGTGTTCGTTTTCCTTCTCACAATCAAACCCGCTGAGACGGGCTTTGCGTTTGTTTTTTAAGTGGACGGCAGGATTGCCGCCCGCCTTGTTTGCCTTCTCAAATTCAAACCCGCTTCGCCGGACCTTGATTATCTACGCTGAGGGGCCTCGCCGACCCCTGCGCAGGAAGACAAAGGTTGAACTGTAGGGGCGATTCACGAATCGCCCGCGGCGGCGGTTCCTCATCCTCCTCCTTTGGCAGCTTCCCCTCTGATCGCAACAAAAAAACTCCCGAACCGGACGGTTCGGGAGTTTTGGTTTTGAAGCAGACTTAATCGAGCACGTAGGGCAGGAGCGCTACCTGGCGGGAACGCTTGATCGCCTCGGTCAGCTCACGCTGATGCATGGCGCAGGTGCCGGTGGTGCGGCGAGGCAGAATCTTGCCGCGCTCGGACAGGAAGCGGCGGAGCTTCGCGGTGTCCTTGTAATCGATATAAGTGGCCTTGTCCACGCAGAACTGGCAAACTTTTCTGCGCTTGCGGTTCTTGGGATTGTTCTTATCGAAAGCCAAAGCTGTATCCTCCTATTCTCAGTTTTCCGATTGCGAAACGCCGTTTCGCAAGTTAAAAGGGGAGCTCTCCGTCGCCGTCATCCAACTCGGAGAAGGTAGAGGCAGCGGGAGCGCTGCTCTGGCGGCCGCCGTCATAGGAGCCGTAGCTGCCGGAGTTGGAGTAACTGTTGTTGGAGTAGCTGTTGTCATCGCGGGAGTAGCTGCCGCCGTTGCTGTTGGCGCTGGCGCGGCTTTCCCCAAAGTACACATTGTCCGCGTTGATCTCCCAGTTGGTGCGGTTGTTGCCGTCACGATCCTGCCACTTGCGGGACTGGAGGCGGCCGGAAACAACGATCATGCTGCCCTTGTGGAAGTACTTGGACACGAACTCGCCGGTCTGACGCCAGGCGACGCAGTCGATAAAATCGGTCTGCCGCTCGCCGCCGTCGCGGCCGCCGAAATCGCGGTCAACCGCCACGGTGAAGGACGCCACACTGACGCCCGCCTGCGTGGTACGCAGCTCGGGGTCGCGGGTCAGACGACCCATGATAACGATGTGATTGAGCATGTGCGTTCTCCTTTACTCTGCGCGCAGGGTGATCAGGCGACGCATGATGCCGTCGGTAATGCCGAGAATACGGTCGAGCTCGGCGGGGAAGTCGGGGCCGCTGGTGAACTTCATCAGCACATAGTAACCCTCGGAAATGTAGTTGATCTCGTAAGCCAGCTTGCGCTTGCCCATCTCCTCCAACTCTTCCAGAGTACCATTCGCCTCAACAAGCGCCTTGAACTTCTCAACGACCGCCGCGGTCTCCTCCTCGGAGAAGTTGGGGTTGATGATGTACATCACTTCGTACTTTTCGCTTGCTTTTGCCATGGTTGCACCTCCTTTTGGTCTCTGGCCCCCACACGGAATTGAGCGGCTTTGCCGCCCGTGGGAGCAAGGAATTTGAGAAACCGCTGATAAAATCGCCGTCGGCATCTTCCGGATCTTTCCCGCCCTGATTTTGTCGGTTTTTCTTGAAATACATATCCAGTATTCCTGCGAAAAACCGCCGTCATCAGATCGGGAAAGCTCTCGAAATCTGCTCTCGCCGGTTTCATCATCGCTTTCTTGGCCTGCCCATACAGACAGGCCATATTATTATATCGTCATTTTTGCAATTGTCAAGGGGTTTTGGAAAAAAGTGGCCAGTGATCACTGACCACTCAGTATCCCATCAGCGGGGCGGAGCCGTCGTCCTCGGTCTTGGTGATGGAGCGGATTTCCGCCTCATAGCTGTAGCTGTCGCTGACCTGCACGGTGAAGCGGTCCCCCACCTTCTTGCCCAGCACCTGCTTGCCGAAGGGAGATTCCTTGCTGATCAGGCCCTTTCGCGGGTCGCAGCGCACGGTGGTCACCACCTGGATGGTCTCGGTCTCGTCATCCTCGGACATGTAGATCTCCACCTTGTCGAAGAGGCCCACCTGATCGGCGCCGGAGCGGTCCTCGATGACCTTCGCGGTCTTGATCATGCCCTCCAGATAGCGGATGCGGCTGCGGTTCTTGTTCTGGGCCTGCTTGGCGGCCTTGTACTCAAAGTTTTCGCTTAAGTCCCCGAATGCGCGGGTGCGCTTTACCTCCTCGATCAGGCCGGGCATCAACTCTAGCCTGCGGTAGTCCAGCTCCTCCTGCATCTTGCGGATATCTTCGCGGGTCAGTTCGTCATGCATAATGTGTGTTATCCTCAATATAATAATGAAATGGCGATGTTTGCCAGCTTGGGTTTTCGTCCCGGAAGCAGTTCCAATCTGTTTTTGGCGCAGCTTTGCCGCGGCAAAAACACTTTAAGGCGAGCCAAGCGAGCCCTCACGCCGACCAAACGAGGCTTGTCCATCGTAAGCCGAGTGCGATAAGCGTGAGCAGACAATTGCGAAACGGGTTTCGCAATTGAGAATTTACATATTATCAATAGAAATAGTATCAAGTCCGTTTTTGTCAAACTCGCTCAGATACTCTTCCATCCGGGCCGTCAGCTCCGTGTAGTCCTCCGGGTCGCTGTCCGTGAGGCCCAGGTCGCGCCGGGCCAGCTCCTCGGCCAGGATGTTGTAGAACACCGCGTCCTCATAGTCGGCGATGGCCTCGTGGATGCCGCCGTCCTCATAGGCCTGGGAGGGGAACACGTGCCCCATCCAGGAGGTGGCGAGAGCGTTCATGCCGTTTTTCGAGCAGAGCGCAAAGAGCTTCTCCTGCAGATGGTCATAGTCCGCAAAACGGTCCTCGCCGCGGGCGGAGTTCAGGATCCAGTTGCCGATATACACCATGTCCAGCAGCCGCCGGAATTCCTTTTCGCTCAGTTCGATGTTCATGTTTCCGCCCCCTTTGAAGATGGTAAAGGATATTATATACCCTTTTCACAGGAAAACAAGAGCAAATTTTGCTTGTATTGCCGGCATATATGTTGTATATTAAAGTGTCTGGTTATGAGAAGGAGTAAATATGGACAACAGAGCAGTCGGTATTTTTGACTCCGGGCTGGGCGGCCTGACGGCGATGAAAGCGCTGCAGGAGCTGCTGCCGGAGGAAAACATTGTATATTTCGGCGACACCGGGCGCCTGCCCTACGGCGCGAAAAGCCGGGAGCAGCTGCGGCGCATGGCGGTACAGGATATGGACCTGATCGCCTCCTACGACGTGAAGGCCATCATCGTCGCCTGCGGCACCCTCTCCTCCAACGCGGCGGATCTTCTGGAGGGCTACGCGATCCCCAGCTTCGGCGTGCTGCGCGCCGGCGTAGCCGGGATGCAGAAGCTGCCGGGCACGGGGCCGCTGGGCGTGATCGCCACGGCGGCCAGCATCCGCAGCGGCGCCTTTGAGCACGCGCTGCGTGCGGCCTGCCCCGGGCGCGAGATCCTGGCGGTCGCCTGCCCTGATTTCGTCCCGCTCATTGAGAGCGGACACGGCGCGGAGGATCCCGCCGTGAGGGAGGCCGTGGAGCGCTACTGCGAGCCCCTGCGCGGGGCGGACGCGGTGCTGCTGGGCTGTACCCACTACGGCATCATCGGCCCGGCGATCGCCGATTACCTGGGCGAAGAAACCAGGCTGGTCAGCGCCTCCGTCTGCGGCGCGGTTCAGCTTGCCCAGTATCTGATCGTAAACGGCCTGACTGGCGGCAGCGGGGAGGAGCGCCTCCTCGTCAGCGGTGACGCGGCCGCCTTCACCCGCGCAGCTTCTACTTTCCTGGGCCGGCCGCTGGCCCGGGAGGCGGAGCAGGTCCCCGTTATGGCATTCTGAGAGGTATTTTCATGTTAAAGGACGTTTGGATTTCCATCAACAGCATACAGAGCTATGACCAGGAGGACGAGGACTCGCTGGAGTTTTCCACCGACGGGCATTATTACTACGACGGCGAGAACGGCTGCTTCACCTATATGGAGTCGGAGGTCACCGGTCTGGAGGGCACGCGCACCAGCGTGATCGTCATGCCCGACCAGGTGGTCGTGGACCGGGACGGCATGATCACCAGCCGCATGATCTTCCGGGAGGGCCAGCGCGAGGCTTTCCAGTACTCCACGCCCTTCGGGGCCGCCACCATGGGCATCGACACCCGCCGCATCCGGCACCACATGGACGAGGACGGCGGCAAGGTGGAGATCGATTATGTGGTGAATATGGAGCATGTGGTGGCTTCTCGCAACCGCTTTCAGATCACCGTGACCGAGAAAAAGGACCGGGAGCAGCCCCTCGGCTGCTGAAGCGCGGGCGCACTCTGTTTGTGGCCCGGAACCCTGTCATTCTGAGCGGAGCGAAGGATCTCAAAGCGATCGCATCCGGTCGATAGAAGAGATTCCTCGTCACACCCCGTCTCGGGATGACAGTTTTTTCTGCGTCTGTCTTCCCGCCCCGCGGCAAAAAGTGGGGGAAAGGGCGCGAAAAAAGGGCCACAATTTCTGCCATCTGCAATCTTTTTCTTGCATTTTTTTCAATCCGTGGTACGATATAGTGTAAGTGTGGTGAGGAATCGCCTATCTTAACTCTATATCTGGTATTTCTCAAAGAACAACAGGAGGTGCTTGATCCATGGCGAGAACCGGTGGAAAGCATATCGCCCCTTCGAGCAAGTCCCCCCGGGACGACGAATGGGAAGAGGAGCAGTACGCGGAGCAGAATCCGCACGACTCCTGGGAAGGCGACCTGGATTCCGAATTTGCGTCTTCCAATGACAACGATCTGGACTGGGAACCCGGCTGGGAACCCGAATCCGAGAAAAGACGGCGGCGCACGCCCGGCTGGCTGCGGCTGATCCGCACGCTGCTGATCCTGGCCGTGATCCTGGCTGTGGCGGCTTTCGCGGCCGACATGCTGCAGCGGGACCGCTTCTCCAGCATGACCGACATCAACGGCGTCAGCGTCTCCCGCATGACAGCGGAAGAGGCGACGCAGGCCGTCTCCAACGCGCTGCAGCTGGACAAGGCCGTGACGCTCACCGATGAAAACGGCGATGCGCTGGCCCAGCTCAATGTGCTGGACATGCTGCGCAGCGGCGATGTGGGCAGCGAGGTGCAGAAGCTCCTCAACGCCCAGCATGAGGCCTTCCTGCCGCTGGCCGTTCTGGGCCAGGGCGGCGGCTCCTTCAGCCTGGGCTGGCTGGATGAGGGCTCGCTGGAGGCTATGATCGCCGGCGCCGTGGGCGACTACGGCAAGACCGCCGCCACCCCGCCGGAGCTGGTCAACGGCGCCAACGGCTGGGAGCTCAAGCCCTCGCAGAACGGCACCGCGCCGGATCTTGCGACCGCTGCCGCCACGCTGGAGAGTGTGCTGAAGGGCGGCTCTCTGAACACCAACGCCCGCGTGGCCGTGCCCACCATCAGCGTCCCCGGTGACTTTTCCGCCGAGCAGGCGAAGCTCCAGAGTCAGATGGACGCTATTGACGCCGCCGTGGGCAAGAGCGTGACCATCCACTTCGGCGAGGGTCTGGATGTGACGCTGGGCAAGGCGCAGCTGGCCGAGGCCTACACCGTCTCCCCCACCGAGAACGGCGCGGATGTGACCTTTGACGAAGAGGCGCTGGCCGCCGTGCTGGACGAGCTGATCGCATCCAACAAGGCCGACGGCATCGAGCGCAAGTATCTGACGCTGGAGCGCCACGGCGCCCCGGTCAACTACAACGACTGGGACGAGGGCTGGGTGCTCGATCGCGCAGATCTGCTCAAGAACGTGATCTCCGCCATTGAGGACGGGGGCGAAGTCAACGCCAAGTACAA
>CAMOXI010000093.1 GCA_946628965.1 uncultured Clostridia bacterium
ATGGCGATCTTCTTCCCGCTCTTCACGCTGCTGGAGGATCTGGGCTATCTGCCCCGGGTGGCCTTCAATCTGGACCGGCCCTTCCAGGCCTGCGGCGCCTGCGGGAAGCAATGCCTGAGCATGCTGATGGGCTTCGGCTGCAACGCGGCCGGCGTGACCGGCTGCCGCATCATCGACTCGAAGCGGGAGCGGCTGCTCGCCATGCTGACTAACAGCTTTGTCCCCTGCAACGGCCGCTTTCCCCTGCTGCTGGCGCTGCTCGCGATGTTCTTTGCCGGGCTGCACGCGCCGCCGCTCCTGTCTTCCCTGCTGCTCACGCTCACAGTCTGCGGCAGCGTGCTCGCGACCTTCGCCGCTACCTGGCTTCTCTCCTGCACACTGCTGCGGGGTACGCCCAGCTCCTATGTGCTGGAGCTGCCGCCCTACCGCGCCCCGCAGCTTGGGCAGATCCTGCTCCGCTCCCTGCTGGACCGGACGCTGCGCGTACTGGGCAGAGCCGCCTCGGTGGCTGCCCCGGCGGGTGCGCTCCTGTGGCTGCTAGCTCATGCCGCACCCGGCGGGGAGAGCCTGCTGCTGCGCGCGTCGAAGGCCCTGGACCCGGTGGGGCGCTTCTTCGGTCTGGACGGGGCGATCCTGCTGGCCTTTCTGCTGGGGCTTCCCGCCAACGAGACCGTGCTGCCCATCCTGCTGATGATCTACACCGCGCAGGGCAGTCTCGCCGATCCGGGCGCGCTTTCCAACGTGCACGTGATTCTGCTGCAGCAGGGCTGGACCCGGCTCACCGCCGGCTGCGTTCTCTGTTTCACGGTGCTGCACTGGCCCTGCTCCACGACGCTGCTGACCGTGAAAAAAGAGACCGGCAGCTGGGGCTGGACGGCGCTGGCCGCTGCCCTGCCCACAGGCTTCGGTCTCCTGCTCTGCGCGCTGCTCGCGCATGTGTAGCCATCATAAAACAAGGGATCGCCGAAAAGGCGATCCCTTGTGTGTCGACAAAGCGCCGTAGCGCCGACCATTGGTCGGCGAGCGATGACAGCCGAACAATGCTCGGCCTACATCTCAAGAGTTTATGAGATCCTTCGCTGCGCTCAGGATGACAACCCGTATTATTTTGCCGGGACGCCGATGGGCAGCCCCGGGGCATTGGCGGCGATCGCCGCAAGCGCATCGCGCATGAGCTGTTCCTTCTCACTCATGGCGTAGTCGTGCTCCTTGCCGCCCGCCACCAGCACCATGCGGAAATAGGCGAAGAAGGCCTGCCCGCAGCACATTCTGCCCCGCACCTCCTGCACCCGCAGGAAGGCGCGCTCCAACTCCTCAAAGGCGAAGAAGCGGATCTTGAAGCCCTCCCGGTAATAGACGCCCAGCTTGCCCACGCGCAGGGCCTCAAAGTTCTGTGCAGACTCATAGTCGGCGGTGACCGCCGTATTTTCCACCGGGCCCGTCAGACCCGCAAACTTTTTCTCAGCCATCTTGTATGCTCCTTTCTATTTAATTGCACGCAATCTATTTAGATGATAACAGAAATCTCTTGCAAGTCAAGCGTTTTCTTTTTATAATACTGAGTGGCAATTCTCACACCCGCTCAGCGTTTCGCGCAGCGCCCCACGTCCAAACAAGGCCGAGAGGCCATGCAGGGGCGTAAACACCCCTGCCATGACCGCCGCCCTTGTTTCTCCTTACCCAAATCAAAGCGGACGCTTTGATTTGGAGAGGAACAGGGAGGGAGCGAATATGCAGCTTTCATGGCTCTTACGCAAACCATGGAAGCGGAATGTAGCGAGCTTCTTTTGACGAAGGTGCCTATTTTGAAAGGAGATTATTATGTACTGCACGAGAAAAGTTCTGGACGACCTGATCTGGGTCGGCGCGGATGACCGGCGCCTTGCCTGCTTCGAGGGCGTTTACGGCGTTCCCGATGGCGTTTCCTATAACTCATACCTGCTGCTGGATGAGAAGACCGTGCTGTTTGACACGGTGGACAAGGCGGTTTTCAGCGTGTTTCTGGAGAATGTGGCCCACACGCTGGGCGGCAGAGCGCTTGACTATCTGGTGATCCACCACATGGAGCCGGATCACGCCGCCACACTGGAGCTGCTGTTGCAGCGCCACCCCGAGACCACGATCGTCTGCAACGCCAAGATCAAGGCCATGATCGGCCAGTTCTTCCCCATGGATCTGGAGGGCCGCTTCCTGATCGTGAAGGAGGGCGACACCCTCAACACCGGCAAACACAGCTTCAGCTTCGTCATGGCCCCCATGGTGCACTGGCCCGAGGTCATGATGAGCTATGACGCGGCGGACAAAATCCTCTTCACCGCCGACGCCTTCGGCACCTTCGGCGCGCTCAACGGCCGTCTCTTCGCCGATGAGGCCGACTTCTTCGGCGAGCATCTGGACGAGGCCCGCCGCTACTACACCAACATCGTGGGCAAGTACGGCCCCCAGGTGCAGGCCGTGCTGAAAAAGGCCGCGAAGCTGGACATCGCCTATGTCTGCCCGCTGCACGGCTTCGTCTGGCGCAGCCACTTCGGCGATTTTCTGGAAAAATACCTCCTCTGGTCCAGCTACACCCCTGAGGAGAAAAGCGTGCTGATCGCCTACGCCTCCGTCTACGGCCACACCGAGAACGCGGCCAACATTCTGGCCTGCAAGCTCGCGGAAAAGGGCGTGCGCGTGCGCATGTACGACACCTCCGTTACCCCCGCAAGCTACATCGTGTCCGACGCGTTCCGCTGCAGCCACCTGGTCTTCGCCGCCACCACCTATAACGCCGGCGTGTTCGTGACCATGGAGAACCTGCTGCACGATCTGGCCGCCCACAATCTGCAGAGCCGCAAGGTGGCCGTGATCGAAAACGGCTCCTGGGCGCCCACCAGCGGCAAGGTCATGCGCGAGCTGCTGGCCCCCTGCAAGAACCTCGAGTTCATTGCCGACAACATCACCCTCAAGTCCGCCCTCGCCGCCGGGCAGGAAGCGCAGCTGGAGGCGCTGGCCCAGGCCTTCGCCGACGAGCTGAACCCGGCCCCCGTCGTCTCTGAGGCGCCCGCTGTCCCCGCCGCCGGAGCATACAATCCCGAGGCCGTGAACACCAAGGCCTTCAACAAGCTCTCCTACGGCGTGGAGCTGCTGACCACCGCGGTCGACGGCAAGGACTACGGCTGCATCATCAACTCCGCCTCCCAGGCCGCTTCCGGCGACCCGAAGAAGCTCACCGTCTCCGTCATCAAGAAGAACCACACTTGCGACATGATCCTCAAGTCCGGCGTGTTCAACGTCTCCATCCTGACCGAGGAGGCGCCCTACAGCCTCTTCAAGCAGTTCGGCTTCCAGTCCGGCCGGGACGTGGACAAGTTCGCCGACGCGGATTGGAACGATCGCACGGCCAACGGCATCCGCTACCTGCCGAAATACACCAATGCCGTCCTCTCCTGCGAGGTCGTGGAAGTGGTCGACTGCGGCCCCTCTACCCTGTTCGTGGCCAACGTCGTGGAGGCGAAGGTGCTCTCCAGCGCCCCCTCCGCCACCTACAGCTACTACCACGCCCACATCAAGCCCAAGAAGAACCCCGCGCCCGAGCAGAAGGAGTGCTGGGTCTGCAAGGTCTGCGGCTATGTGTATGAGGGAAGCGAGCTGCCCGACGACTTTGTCTGCCCGCTGTGCAAGCACGGCAAAGAGGACTTCGAGCATGTCGTGCCTGAAGTAAAGAAAAAGCAGAAGGGCTTTGTCTGCAAGATCTGCGGCCACTTTGAGCCCTGCGAGGGCGAGCTGCCCGAGGGTTACACATGCCCCCTGTGCAAGCACGGGAAAGAGGATTTTGAGCCTGCCGAGCAGTAATCCTTACAATCCAACACATGAAAACCGCGGGAAGGAAACATCCTTCCCGCGGTTAGCTTTTTCTGTTTTCAGTCGCCCTTGATAAAGGTCGCGCCTTTGGTGTTGACGCCCTGGTAGATCGTGTTGTCGATGTCCGTGCTGTTGCGCTCGAAGGTGCAGCCCGGGAAGCTCAGCACCACGCGGCTCGGCGTCTTGAGGATCTGGAAGCCGATGCCGTTGCCGATGAAGCGGTCGCCCGAATAGGTGGGCGAGGAGAGCGTGGTCTTGCCGGAATTGAAGCGGTAGCCCACGCCGTTGGCAATGAAGTCGCAGTTGTAGGCGCCCACCCAGGAGCCGTCCCGGGAGTCCACGCCGATGTCCCAGCCCTCGAACGAGCAGTCCCGCAGGATGGCGCTCTCCTGGGCCGAGAGGCCAACGCCGCCCGATCCGCGGAAAGAGATGCCCGAAAACTCGGCGATCTGCGGCGTACGCACGTCCACATACACCGTGTCGGTAAAGGTGGTGCGCTGCTCTCCGTCTGCGCTGCCGATGAAGATATAGGCCCGGGTATCCAGATGCAGGCCGCCCTCATACTGCACCGGCGGCAGATAGATGGTGGACACCGTGTCGGCGTAGTTCCCGCTCTGGATCTGCTCCAGAAAGGACTGGAGCTTATCCAGTGTTGTCAGATCGTGATCCCGGTAGGAATAGCTCAGCGAGCGCTGCTGCACCGTGCGCAGGCTGTGGCGGAGCGTGATCGTGTCCCCATTTTTCATGCGGATGGTCCAGCGGATCTCATTGGTGCCGCAGGCCGTGGTATACTGCACGCTCACACCGCGCACCGAGCCGCCGTCCGGCCCCGGCGTTCCCAGGGTCATGGTCTCCCCGCTGCCGGTGGGGATCGCCTCCACCTCCACGCTGTCCATCCGGCGGAGAAAGGCCGCCCGCCTGTCCTCGCCCGAGGCCGCGTCATAGGCATAGAGAAGGCTGGTCGCCTCCCCTTCCTGCCCGGCGGAGAGGACGCGCGAGAGCTCCTGCGCGGCCTCACCCGTCTCCCAGCGCAGGGAGAGCAGATAGCTGCCGCTGCGGTCTGTATACTCGGCGACCGCGGTCTGGGAATTCACCGAAATGGGATGATAGCGCAGACTGCCGATCAGCGCGGCAATGCCCCAGCTCAGCAGGGCCAGCGCCACGATCGCGCCGATCAGCATCAGCTTCCGCCAGGGGCGGCGTCTCGCAATCTTCTCATTCTCGACAATCTGCTTCCTCCGGCAATAAGGGCAAAAATTGCTTTTATTGGGAAGATCTGCGCCGCAATGGATGCATTTTTTCAATTATTGCCCTCCGTTCCTCCGTGTTTTTCAACAAGTTTTGCAATACCCCCCCCCGGAAGTTATGCACTTTGCATATTGTTTTCCTTCAAATTTGTGTTATATTACTAACACTGTTAGTGAAAAAAACTTAAATCTTTGGAGTTTCGAATTTTCTCGACTACCGGGGCGGTACCGGGTTTCATTATACCCGTTCGTTTCCCCTTTGTAAAGTAGGTGACCGGAATGGCGATGACCGATAACAACAGCTTGCTGCAGGCGCTGCGTGAGGCTCCTTCCATGGAGCAGTTCATGGCAGAGCACGGTGCGGAGCTGCATACGGAGAGCATGTCCGAGCTGCTGGAGGCGCTGCTGGAACGCAGAGGCCTTTCCAAGGCTGCGCTGGCACGCCGCTCCGCCACCAGTGAGGTGTATCTGCACCAGGTCTTCTCCGGCCGCCGCAGCCCTTCGCGGGACAGGCTGCTCTGTCTCTGCCTCGGTCTGGAGTGTGAGCTCAGGCATGTGCAGGAGCTGCTGCGGCGCTGCGGCTATTCCATGCTCTATGAGCGCGACCGGCGGGACGCGATGCTGCTGTACTGCGTGCTGCACAAGAAATCGGTCTTTGAGACCAACGAGCTGCTGGACAAATTCGGCGAGGCCCTGCTGATCCGCTGATAACAGTATTTCCGCATTACTCCTCAAAACTGAAAACGCAAAACTAAAGGGGATGTCTTTACATCCCCTCAGACTGTAGACAAACTCATGCGACGGAAGCAGGACACGCATGGGGAGAGC
>CAMOXI010000094.1 GCA_946628965.1 uncultured Clostridia bacterium
TTGATGGCGACGCGGCCGTTTTCGCCCTTGGCGATCTCCCGGTCCAGCATCTCCATGAGTCTGGGCTTGAAGGTCAGCGGTGCGATCCAGAGGCACTGGGCCTCGGGCGGGATCTCGCCGTTTGCCAGGGCGGCGAAGGCGGCCTCGGCATCGAGACCCGCCTGCTCCCGGGCGGTGATGAGGGAGAGGTCGGTGTACTGCTCGCCGGTGACCTCGTTGTAGTTGCCGGTGCCCACCTGGGTGATGCGGCTCAGATTGCCGCCGTGCTGGCGGGTGATGACGCAGAGCTTGCTGTGCACCTTGTGCTCGGGCAGGCCGTAGATCACGCGGCAGCCCGCGTCCTCCAGCATCTCGGAGTAGTCGATGTTGTTCTGCTCGTCAAAGCGGGCGCGCAGCTCCAGCAGGCACAGCACGTCCTTCCCCTTGTCGGCGGCGTAGGCCAGGGCGGCCGCGATCTTGCTGCTGCCGGACATGCGGTAGAGCGTGATCTTGATGGAGAGCACCTCCGGATCGTCCGCCGCCTCGTAGATGAGATCCACGAAGGGCATCATGCTCTGGAAGGGGAAGCTCATGAGCAGGTCGCGCTTTTCGATGTAGGAGAAGTATTCGCCCTTCTTAAGCCCGATGTCCCTTGCGGGGCGGCGCTCCTCATAGCGAAGGCTGGCGGGGCCGCCGATGCAGGAGCGGAAGGACAGGTCGAAGGGCACGTTCTGGGTGAAGACCCGGTTTTCCGGCACGCGCAGCTTCTTGAGCAGCAGGGCCTTGGCGGGGTCGGTGAGCTTGCCGTAGATGCGCACGCGCACGGGCATCTCCCGCTTGCGCTTGGTGAGCATGGTGGAGACCTTCTGCCGCAGATCGTCGTCCGCGTGGTCCTGCACGTCGGAGAGGAACACGTCCGCATTGCGGGTGACCTCGATGACGGCGGACTGGAGGATGTTCTCTTTTTTCAGCAGCAGCGGCAGGAAGTGCCGCACCAGCTGTGCCGTCAGCACGATCTTCTGGCAGCCGTCGATCTCAAAGCTCAGATAGGCGGGCACGCGATTTAAGGGCAGGATGCAGAGCTTCTGCTCCGTGCCGCGGCCCAGGAAGGCGATGATGTAGGTCTCCCCGCTCCAGAGGAAGGGCAGGCCCTCATTGATGTCGATCACGCGGGGGTCCAGCAGGCCGCGGATATCGCCGAAGAGCTTCTTGCTCATCAGCTCGTCCACCTTGCTGATCTTCTTGAAATCCAGCACGTCCGCGCCGTTTTCGCGCAGCTCCTCCCGGATGCCCTTCCAGATGCTCTCCATCAGGGCCTGCTGCTCGCGGGTGACGCGCAGCACCTCGTTAATGGTGGCGTCCGGCAGCATGCCAGAGAGGGGATCGGCCTTGTCCGGCGTCAGCAGCAGCCGGTGGGTCATGATGCCGATGCGCACGCGGTAAAACTCCGCCAGGTTAGACTGGTAGATCATCAGGAATTTCAGCCGCTCCAGCAGGGGCACGCTGGGATCCGCGGCCTCCTGCAGCACGCGCAGGTTGAAGGCCAGCCAGCTCAGCTCCCGGTTGACGTAGATGCTCTCCGGCGCGGCGGATTCAGCGGTCTTTTTCTCTTTTTCTTTCGTAGCCATAGCCGTTTTTCCTTTGCTCTGTCGCTTCCGCGCGGGAAGCTCTCCCCGCTCAGATCCGCTCTGCGATGGCCTTTTCCAGGGCCTTGATGACGAGCTTCAGGGTCTTGATGCGGGCATATTTCTTGTCGTTGGATTCAATGATGTACCAGGGCGCGTTCTCGGTGCTGGTCTTCGCGAGCATCTCGTCGATGGCCTCCTCATACTGGGGCCATTTTTCGCGGTTGCGCCAGTCCTCCTCGGTCAGTTTCCACTGTTTCTCGGGGGTGTTCTGCCGGTCGTTGAAGCGCTCAAGCTGGGTATCCTGGTCGATGTGGATCCAGAACTTGAGCACCACGGCGCCCCAGTCGGTGAGCTGGCGCTCAAACTCATTCATTTCGTTGTAGGCGCGCTTCCAGTCGTCCTCCGAGCAAAAGCCCTCCAGCCGCTCCACCATCACGCGGCCGTACCAGGTGCGGTCGAAGATGCAGATGTGGCCCGTGCGGGGCAGGCGCTTCCAGAAGCGCCAGAGGAACTGGCGGTGCAGCTCGTCCGGCGTGGGGGAGGCGATGGGCATCACGTCAAAGCCCCGGGGATCCAGCGGCTTTGCGATACGGCGGATGTTGCCGCCCTTGCCGGCGGCGTCCCAGCCCTCGTAGCAGAGGATGACCGGGATCTTCTTGCGGTAGATGACGTTGTGCAGCTCGCCCAGGCGCTTCTGCAGCTTCTTGAGCTGCTCGCGGTACTCCTCGTCCGTGAGCGAGGGGGAGAGATCCACGTCGCGCAGCTTCGGCATCTCCAGCAGGGGGAAGTCCTCCTTGAAGGGCTTGCCCACATAGCGGCCCGCCTCCAGCGCCTTGTCGATCATATCGGTCAGCAGCTGCAGGGCCTCCAGCGCGGCGGCGTTCTTATTGCCGCCGTCCAGCTTATGCCAGGGGATCAGCTTGCCCGTCTTCTCCATGAAGCTGTCGTAGCTCTCGCGGAAGAGCTTGTACTCGCTGTGCTGCCACAGGTCTTCGGCGGAGACGCGCCACTCGGTGGCCATATCCTCGCGGAAAGCGCGGATGCGCTTGCGCTGCTCGTCCTGATCGATGTCCAGGAAGAGCTTGAGGAGCAGGTAGCCGCCGTCCCGCAGCTGCCGCTCGAACTCGTTGACGGCGCGCAGGCGCTTTTTGTACTCGTCCTTGGTGATCTCGCGGCGCATCAGCTTGCGCACGCAGTCCTCCATCCAGCCGGCGTCGTAGATCATGATCTTGCCGTTTTCCGGGATGGCCTTGGCGTAGGGGTAGAGGAAGGGATAGCGGGAGTCCTTCTCCGGCGTGATCACCGGCGTGACCACGTTGAAGAAGCGGGGATCCAGCTCGCTGATCATCTCGCCGATGAGATTTCCCTTGCCGGAGGTGGCCCAGCCCTCCACCAGCACGATGATGGGCAGACCCTTTTCCCGAATGGTCTGCTGCAGGCCCATCAGCTTTTCCCGCAGGGCCTTGATCTCCGCCTTGCGCTGGTTATTCTCCGCCTTTTTGGCGTCTTTTTCTTCCTTCTTCATAGTAACCGTCCTTTCTATATATCATAGCCGATTCAGAAGCTTCATAAAGACCGAAGGAGAAGCCGAAAAGCTTCCAATATTAAATATTATTTTACGATAGCAGCGCCATGAAGTCAACAAAAAGCGTGGCGATTTCACACCACGAACAAAGCAAAAAAGCTCCGCATGCTTTCGCATGCGGAGCTTGAAAATCGGGAATAGCTTTCGGATCAGACGGAGTCTTCCTCGGTCAGCTTGTCCACATCCTCGGCGGTGCCGGAAACGGCGTCCTCCTCGGCCTTCTTCTCCAGCTTGGCCATGAAGATGGGGGAGAGGATGCCGACGATGCACAGGGCGATCAGCACCCAGCAGACGACGCTGGAGAACAGGATGGCGGGGTTGCCGCCGGAGGACTTGAGCGCGTTGCGCAGGCCCTTTTCGCCGATGGGCCCCAGGATCAGGGCCAGTACGACGGCGGCGGTGTTCAGATCGAACTTGCGCATCAGGTAGCCCAGCACGCCGAAGGTCATCATGACGACGATGTCCAGGATGTTCTTGTGGATGGCGTAGGAGCCGACGCAGCAGAGAACCGTCACGCAGGGGATCAGGATCGCGTCGGACAGGCGGGAGATCTGCGCAAAGCCGCGGCAGCCCAGCAGGCCGATGCCCAGCATGAAGAACTGCACCAGCACGAAGCCGGCGAAGAAGGTATAGGTCATGGGGGCGTATTTGCCGAAGAGCTCCGGGCCCGGGGTCAGGCCCTGGATGACCAGGCCGCCCATCAGCACCGCCGTGACGCTCTCGCCCGGGATGCCCAGGGTCAGCGTCGGGATCAGGGAGCCGCCGGTGACGGCGTTGTTCGCCGCCTCGGAGCCGGCCACGCCCTCGATGGAGCCCTTGCCGAACTGCTCTTTATGCTTGGAGAACTGCTTGGAGGTGTTGTAGCCCAGGAAGCAGGCGATGGCGGCGCCGGCGCCGGGCAGGATGCCGATGATGTTGCCGATCAGCCAGGAGCGGATGATGGTCGGGCGGATCGTCTTGCGCTCCTCACGGGTCAGGCTCATCTTGTCGGTGAACTTGGTGGCCTGGGCGCGCTCGACGATCTTCTTCTCCGCCAGGATGAAGACCTGGGACATGGAGAACAGGCCGATCAGGGCACAGGTGGTGTTGATGCCCTCGGCAAAGTAGGCCTGGCCGAACATGACGCGCTTGGCGCCGGTGACGGGATCAAGGCCGACGGTGGACAGCAGCAGGCCCAGCGCGCCGGAGATGAGGCCCTTGGTGATGGACTTGCCGGAGACGCCCGCGATGATCGTCAGCCCGAAGATGGACAGCCAGAAGTACTCGGCGGAGCGGAACTTCAGCGTCAGCTGGGCCAGCAGCGGGGCGAAGAAGTACAGGGAGATGCAGCTTAAGAGGCCGCCCCAGAAGGAGGCGTAGCAGGCGGTAAAGAGCGCCTTGCCCGCCTTGCCGCGCAGGGTCATCTGATAGCCCTCGATGGCGGTGGCGGCGGAGGCCGGCGTGCCCGGCGTATGGATCAGGATGGCGGAAATGGAGCCGCCGAAGATGGCGCCGCAGTAGATGGCGCCGAGGACGATCAGGCCGGTCTCGGCCTTCATCGTAAAGGTCAGCGGCAGCATCAGCGCAACGCCCATGGCCGCGGAAAGGCCGGGCATGCAGCCGATGATAATGCCCATGGCGACGCCGCCGGCCATCATCAGCAGGTTAATGGGGGTCAGGGCGTTGATAAAGCCCGCGCCCATCAGAGATAAGGTTTCCAGCATATTCGTCGTCCTCCTTTAACGCAGCATCTTGATGACCACGCCGACCGGCAGTCTCACGCCCAGGAACTTGCCGAAGGCGAAGTAGACCAGCAGAACGATGGCGGCGATGGCGATCACCGTGTGCAGGATGGGAACGCGCAGATACAGAAGCACCGCGGCCATGAAGACGATCGTCGCGATGTAAAAGCCGAAGAAATGCATCAGAACGACGTACAGGATCGAGCCCAGCAGGCACACGAAAAACTGGGCAGGCTGGAAGTCCTTGAAGACCTCCTTGACGCCGCTCTCCACCCCGTGCTTCTTCGCGGCGACGACCATCTGCAGCAGGTACAGCGTGGTCAGGGCAAAGAGCAGGATGATGGTGAACATGGGATAGGTCTGGCTGTCCGCCTTAAACTGGATGGTCTGCGAATAGAAATAGGCGCAGACCAGATACATGAAGGCAACGACGCCCAGATCCGTCTTTCTCATTTTCAAGGGGCTGTCCCTCCTTTGGTGAAAAACTCTCTTTCTCTCTTTTCAAAGAAAGGGCAGGTGCGAGCCTGCCCTTTCTTCAGTTATGTGCGGGAAATGGTGCCTGAACCGGGATTATTCGCCCCAGAACGCGGCGTCCAGGCTCTCGGCGAACTGCTGCTGCTGCTCGATCAGAGCAGAGGTGGCCTCGTGATCCAGGAAGTTGGTGTCGAAGCTGGACGCGGCGGCCTGGTAGTCGGGATCTTCCATGGTGGCCTTCAGGGCGTCCTCATAGAACTTGACGACCTCATCGCTCACACCGGCGGGAGCCACGATGGCGCGGGAGGAGCCCAGCCACTGATCGTAGTAGCCCAGCTCGCCCAGGGTAGGAACGTCGGGGATGCGGGAGTCGCGCTCCGGCGCAAAGATGCCGAGCACGCGGTAGGCGCTCTCCTGACCGGCGATGTC
>CAMOXI010000095.1 GCA_946628965.1 uncultured Clostridia bacterium
CCTACGACGAGATGGTCGCCGACGGCAAGAAGCTGAAGGTCGAGGGCAACTGGGTCACCACCTACTGCGCCGACCACCCGGTGGATCAGGACACCGCCCAGGGCGAGCCCTTTGCCACCTACATGTACACCATCTTCCTGCCCGAGGTTCGCGTCGACACCAAGACCGGCAAGGTCAAGGTCGAGAAGTTCACCTGCGTCGCCGACGTGGGCACCATCATGAACAAGCTCCTGGTAGACGGCAACTTCTACGGCGGCCTGGTGCAGGGCATCGGCCTGGCCCTCAGCGAGGACTTTGACGATCTGGAGAAGGAGACCAGCCTGCTCAAGTGCGGCATCCCGTATCCCAACGACATTCCCGATGACATCGAGCTGCACTTCAACGAGACCTACCGTCCCAACGGCCCCTACGGTGCCGCCGGCTGCGGCGAGGCCCCGCTGGATGCGCCGCACCCTGCCATCCTCAACGCCATCTACAACGCCACCGGCGCCCGCATCACCCGCATCCCGGCCCGCCCGGACAAGGTGCTGGCCGCTCTCAAGGCGCTGGAGAACTGAGCTTTCCAACAAGCACATTCCATGCTATAATGGGGATGTGGGGTTTTCCCACATCCCCATTCCCTCATATGCCCATTTTCCGGGAGGAATGCCAACATGAGCCAGATTCAGGAACGAGGCTCCACTCACGTCTATAAAGTCAACAAGATCTCAAAGGAAGAGATGGAGAGCATGGTGGCGCGCTGTGTATACGAGCATCCGCCCTTCTGCAGCGCGGCCTGCCCGCTCAAGCTGGATGTGCGCGCCTTCCTGGAGGCGGCTGCCGCGGGCAACTTCAAGAAAGCCCTGCAGCAGTATGAGAAGACCGCGCCCTTCCCGCTGATCCTGGCCGCGGGCTGTGACGCGCCCTGCGAGAAAAAGTGCCGCCTGGGCGAGATCGGGGACGGCGTGGCGATCCGCGCGGTGGAAGAGGCTGTAGCCCGCTATGGAGAGGCGACCAGAATCGGCGGTGTGTTTCGCACCCGGAAGAAGAAAACCGCGGCGCTTTTCGGCTCCGGACTTTTTGCGCTCTTCCTCGCCGGGGAGATCGAGAAGAAGGCCTATCCGCTGACGGTGTTCTGTGAGCAGCCGGATCTGGAAAGCTTCCTGCGCTGCGAGGCGGAATTCCTCGACGATAATGCTTTCCACGCAGAGCTCAAGCGTCTGCGGGGGAAAGAGATCGAGTTTGTCTTTGACTGCCGGATCACAAGAGAGCTGATCGAAGAAAAGCGCGGCGCCTTTGATGTGCTCTGCTGTTCAGAGACTGTGCATGCCGCGTTTTACCCGGAGGCCCCCTGCACGCCGGAACTCATGTACTGTCCGAACGCGGGGCTTGTCACCGGACCGACGGAGGGCGTGCTTGGCGCTGCCTTCGGCGCGAAAAAAGCGGCCCTCACCGTGGATCGGCTGGCCCAGAAGCTGGACCCCTCCAACACCCGCGGGACCGAGGGCGCGGTGGAAAGCCAGCTGTACACAGACCTGGGCGAGGCAAAGCGCCTGACGCGCGTGCCGCTGAACGGCGGCTATTCCAAAGAAGCGGCCATCGAGGAGGCGGGCCGCTGCATTCAGTGCCACTGTGAGGAGTGCCTGAAAAGCTGCGCCTTCCTCAAGCACTATAAAAAGCACCCGGGACTTCTGTCCAAGGAGATCTACAACAACACCCAGATCATCATGGGCGACCACCAGCTCAACAAGCCCATGAACTCCTGCTCGCTCTGCGGGCAGTGCACCGTGGTCTGCCCCAACGGCTTTGACATGGCCCAGGTCTGCCACCGGGCGCGGCAGAACATGGTTTCCACGGACAAGATGCCCCTGGCCCCCCATGAGTTCGCGCTGATGGACATGCTGTTTTCCAATGAGGAGGCTTTCCTCTCAAGACCCCAGCCGGGCTATGAGCGCTGCAAGTACGTCTTCTTCCCCGGCTGTCAGGCCGCGGCCATCGCGCCGCAGACCGTGCGTGCCGCCTATGAGGACCTCTGCGCCAGACTCCCCGGAGGCGTTGCGTTGATGCTGGGCTGCTGCGGCGCCATCTGTGACTGGGCCGGTCGCTATGAGATGGAGGCGCAGACGCGGGAATTCATCGACCGGGAGTTTGCGCGGCTCGGCGATCCGATCGTGATCGCGGGCTGCCCGACCTGTAAAAAAGAACTTTCGACCCACGAGGGGATTTCCATAAAAGGCATTTGGGATGTTTTGCTCGAGCTCGGGCTGCCGGAGGGCGCGCATGGGCTTGACCGCCCGGCGGCGCTGCACGATTCCTGCGGCGCCCGCGGCGACGAAGAGACCCAGGCTGCCATCCGCACGCTGGCCGCCCGACTGGGCTGCGAGCTGATCGACACCCCCTATTCCGGCGACCGCGCCCCCTGCTGCGGCTACGGGGGACTTGCCGCCTATGCCAACCGCGAGGTGGCGGCGGAGATGACGGAGAAATGTCTCGAGCGCTCGGGGGCGCCCTACATCAGCTACTGCATGGCCTGCCGCGATCGTTTTGCCCGAAAGGGCCGGGAATCGCGCCACCTGCTGGAGCTGTGCTACGGAACGGACGCCGGCAGCCCGCCGGATATCAGCGAAAAGCGCCGGAATCGGCTCGTATTGAAAAAGGAACTGCTGTTGGAGCTGTGGCATGAGGAGACGGCTGAGATGAAGCTGGATTTTGAACTGAACTATACCGATGAGGCCCGGCGCATGATGGACGACCGCATGATCCTGCAGGACGACGTGATCGCCGTGCTGCGGGACTTCCGTGAGACGGGCGAAGCGATCCTGGACGGGGAAGACGGCATGTTGGTCGCCCGGAAGCGGGTGGGCAACGCCACCTTCTGGGTGAAGTTTACACAGGAGAGCGGGGACGCCTACACGGTGCACCGGGCCTACAGCCACCGAATGACCGTTGTGAAGCGGGAGGGTTGAGAGATGGCGGCGGAAAAAAATTACTACACCATAGACCCGCTGGGGAAGCTCATGTGCGTGAAATGCGGCGTGCCGCTCGTCAAGGGCAAGGCCAAGTTCATGTATCTGGACAACGGCTTTCCCGTGGAACTGCCGGTCTGCCCGAGCTGCGGCTTTGTCTATGTGCCGGAGGAGCTGGCCCTGGGCAAGGTGGCGTCTGTGGAGCGGGCGCTGGAGGATAAATGATGAACGGACACCCGGGCGGCGAGGCGCATACCCTCCGCATGCTGGAACTGGCTGAACTTCCCCGCGGCGCCCGCGTGCTGGATATGGGCGCGGGTGCAGGCGAAGCGCTGCGCCTGCTGCGCGAGGGCGGCTTTGATGCCGCGGGCGTTGATCTCTCACCCCGGGGCGAAGGGGTAGAACAGGGGGATTTCCTGCATCTGTCCTTTCCGGACGGGAGTTTTGACGCGGTGCTCAGCCAGTGCGCCCTCTTCGCCTCCGGCGATCAGCCGGGGGCGCTGCGGGAGTCGCACAGGCTGCTGCGCCCCGGCGGTCAGCTGCTGCTGTCGGACGTGTTCTTTGAAGCGCCTCTGCCGCTTTTGAAAGCGGCGGGCTTTACCGTTTTGCACAGAGAAGATCTCACGCCGCAGTGGCGGGAATATTATCTCGAAGCCCTGTGGCGGGAGGAGACGGACTGCTGCGCACTGCCGAAGGGGAAATGCAGCTATTGGCTGCTGATTGCGGAAAGGAGATAAGGATGGATCTGTTTGACAGAATTCTGGAACTGAGCCGCTACGGGTATTTTTGCGGCCAGATCCTGGCGATCCTGATGCTGGAGACTGAGGGGGAGGAAAACCCCGGCCTCGTGAAAGCCATGGGCGGCCTCAACGGCGGCGTGGGCTTTTCCCAGAACTGCTGCGGCTGCATGACCGGCGGGGCCTGCGTGATCTCCTATTTTACGGGAAAGGGCGAGGACACCGGCATGGATGATCCGGAGCACAAGCCCGCCCTGGGGGAATTTACCCGGTGGTTTGAGGACGAGATCACGGCCGATTACGGCGGCATCGACTGCCGGGACATCACGAAGGGGAACCCGGCCAAGCGGGTGGAATACTGCCCGCAGATCATCGCGGCGACCTATGAGAAATGCATGGAGATCCTGTCGGAGAGAGGCCTCTTATGATCATTGGAAAAACCAAAAGCGTCTGCCCGGTGTGCCTGCGCGCCGTGGACGCGCAGAAGCGCTCGGAAAAGGACGGCATCTATCTCGACAAGCGCTGTGATGAGCACGGCGCTTTTTCCGCTTTGATCTGGGAGGGCAATCTGGCCTCTTACCTCCGCTGGAACAGCGAGAATAACGCCGTCGACCCTCCGCGCGAGGGGCGGGCGCCGGAAAAGGGCTGCCCCAAGGACTGCGGTCTCTGCACCGAGCATCTGCGCAAAGGCTGCTGCATGCTGCTGGAGCTGACAGGGCGCTGCAATCTGCGCTGCCCGGTCTGCTTTGCCGCCACAGGGGAAGCGCCGAAAGCGGATCTCAGTCTCGAAGAAATTGAAAAACAATACGATTATCTGATGGCCCACGGCGGCCCGTTCAACATCCAGCTCTCCGGCGGCGAGCCGACCGTGCGGGACGATCTGCCTGAGATCATCCGCCTGGGGCGCGAAAAGGGCTTCACCTTCTTCCAGCTCAATACCAACGGGCTGCGCCTGGCCGCGGAGCCGGGCTATGCCGAGACGCTCCGGGAGGCGGGGCTCAACACCGTGTTCCTGCAGTTCGACGCGCTCGACGATAAAGTTTCCATAACACTTCGCGGCCGGGCGCTGCTGGAGGAGAAAAAGCACTGTATCGAAGCCTGCGCTGCGGCAGGGCTGGGCGTCGTGCTCGTCCCGGTGATCGCGCGCGACGTGAACGAGGATCAGGTCGGCGCAATTTTGCGCTTTGCGCTGGAAAAGTCCCCCGCTGTCCGCGGCGTCCATTTTCAGCCCCTGAGCTATTTCGGACGCTGCGCGCTGAAGCGCCCGGAGCGTCCGATCACGATCCCGAAGCTCCTGGCCCTGATCGAAGAGCAGACAGACGGTCTGCTGCACGCCTCCGATTTCTACGGCGGCGGGGCGGAGAGCGCCTACTGCTCCTTCCACGCCAGCTATCGCGTCAGGGAGGACGGCAGCCTGAAGCCCCTGCCCCGGCGGCAGAGCGGCGGCTGCTGCTGCACCAGCTCCGACGATTCCCGTACCTCTGTGGCCGACCAGTGGAGCGGCACCGCCTCCGATTTTGGCGAGGACGACCCGCTCACCGAGACCTCCGCGCTGGACGCCTTTCTGGAGCAGGCGCGGCGCAGCACCTTCGCCGTGTCCGGCATGGTGTTTCAGGACGCGTGGAACCTGGATCTGGACCGGCTGCGCCGCTGCCACATCTGCGAGGTCGACAGCCGCTACGGCATGGTGCCCTTCTGCGCCTATAATCTGACGAACCAAAACGGGGAGGCGCTCTATCGATGAGTCTTTCCCGGATCGACGCCCTTCTGCTTGCGCAGGAGGGATTGACGCCTGTTACCAGAGCGAGCATTGAAAAGCTGCAGCTCCGGAAACTCAACGCCCTGCTCGCGCGGGAAAAAGAGCGGGGCGGCTTCTACCGCGACCTGCCCGATCATCTTGATTCTCTTTCCGCTCTCGCCTCTCTCCCCTTTACGACGGACGAGGATCTGGCCCACCATGCGCCGGGGCTGCTGCTCTGCTCCCAGGCGGAG
>CAMOXI010000096.1 GCA_946628965.1 uncultured Clostridia bacterium
CGGAAGTTCTCATTTTTGATGCTCAAGGTGTCGACACTTTGTCGACACCTTGAGATCCCCGGGCAGTGCCCGGGGATCTTTTTCATATATTCAGCTTTCGCTTCCGTCCTCGACGAGCACCTTCATCGTACCGCCGCAGACCATGCCGTCCGATTCAGCCACCTCGCCGGTCAGGTCGATGTCGATGATCTGATAGCGCCCTGTGCCGATGATGCGCACCGCGTCGCGGATCACGGCGCCCTCGCTGCAGCCGCCGCCGATGGAGCCGGTGACCTTGCCGAGCGGGCTCACGGCCATCTTTGCCCCGGCCTCGCGCGGGGTGGAGCCCCTGGTCTCGATCACGGTGACGATGGCCTTCGGCTCGTGGTTTTCCGCAAGATAGCGCAGGGTGGAAAGCTCCATATCCGAATCACAGACGCAGCGGCCCTTGCCATGCTCCGGCAGCCGCTTGTAGGCGATCAGCTCCGACAGAATCGAGATCGCGATCTCCTGCGGCGTGATCGCGCCGATGGGCAGCCCGATCGGCGTGCAGATCTCCGCCATCCGCTCGGTGGAGTAGCCCTCCCCGGCGAGCATTTCCATCAGTCCCCTGACACGGCGGCGGGAGCCGATCAGCCCCAGATAGGCCGTGCGCACGCCCGGCAACAGCACGCGCAGACAGTCTGCGTCATGCCGATGGCCGCGCGTGATGATGACCACATAGTCATAGGGCGTGAGATTCACGCTCCGGATCGCGTTTTCAAAGCTGTCGCAGATGATCTCTTGGGCCAGCGGGAAGCGGGCGCGGTTGGCAAAGTCGGGCCGGTCGTCCGCCACGATGACGGAAAAGCCGCACTTGGCCGCAAATTCCACCACATGCAGCGCGATATGCCCGCCGCCCAGCACCAGCAGCCGCTCCTGCGGCAGCATCGGCTCGGTGACATGCAGGCCCTCTTCCGTCTGCTCCGCCGTCACCGCGGCGACCATGCGCCCCTTGAGATCCTCTTTGGGCGAAACGGCAGTCAGCCGGCGGGAAAAGCCCTCGGCGATCGTTCCGCTCTCGCCGCGGATCACGGTTTCCAGCGCCACGGCCTCGCCGGCTTCCAGCTTTTTCAAAATATCCTGATAAACGTTCATTCAAAGCACCTCCGCGGGAGATTTCCTGCATCTGTTGCCATTATATATGTACAATCTCCTAATCAAAGATCCAGCTTACTAACTCATTATCGTTCTCAAAACCCTGCGGGTTCAGTATCGGCCTGCTGGCGGATATAGTCCTGCAGCGCGTCGAAGCTGCCCCGGGGGAAGCACTCGATGGGCTCGCTCTTCCGGTTCAGCAGGCGGTCCGTCAGCAGGAAGACGCGCATGCCCAGCTTCTCGGCGATCATGTCCTCCCCCACGTCGTTTCCGACCATGAGGCAGTCTTCGGCCCTGAGGCCCGTTTTCTCCAGCACTTCCCGGTAATAGGCCGGGTTCGGCTTGCAGGTCGTGCAGTTTTCGTAGGTGGTATAGAGTTCAAAGTCCTCAGGCTGCAGCCCCGCCCAGCGGATGCGGCTCTCGGTGGCGACGGCGGGAAAGAGCGGGCTCGTGGCGAGGATGGCGCGCAGGCCCAGATCCTTCACCAGCCGTACGGCCTCGGCCGCGCCGGGGTGATAGCCGCAGAGCGCCTTCGCCTGCTGGAATTCGTTTGCGTAGAAGGCCTCGAAGAGGGGGATGTCCCGCTTCCCCTGCTCGCCGTAGACGCCGAGGAAGACGCGCCAGAAGGCCTCCTCATTGCTGCAGGAGCCGTCGTTGCCCATCATGGCCTTGGTCCCGGCCCAGACGTTTCGAATGAGCTCCTGCGGCTCATAGCCGTGATGGGCCATCTTTTTGGCCAGCAGCCTGAAATAGCCCTCCACAAAGGCGTCCTGATCCAGGGGGAGCAAGGTGCCGTCCAGGTCGAAAAGCACCGCCTTCAGCATGGCTTTGCCTCCAGTCCGTACTCCTCGGCCAGGGCGCGGAAGGCGGGCTTCGAGCGGCGGATGGTCTCCGTCGGGACGCAGTAGGCCAGGCGCAGATAGCCGCGGATGCCGAAATCGTCCGAGGGCACCAGCAGCAGCTCGTACTTCTTCGCGCTGTCGCTGAAGGCCTTCGCGTCCTCGACGGGCGCCTTGACAAAGAGGTAGAAGGCCCCCTCGGGGTAGATGCAGTCATAGCCCAGCGAGGTCAGCATGGAATAGAGCAGATCCCGGTTTTCCCTGTAGATCGAGAGATCCGCCGTCATGCCGACGCAGCTTATCAGCGCGCGCTGCATCATCGCGGGCGCGGCCCGGTAGCCGAGGCGCAGCGCCGTCTCCCGCAGGGAGGCGAGCAGCGCATCGTGATCGGCGCAGCCGGGGTTCACCGCGAGATAGCCGATGCGCTCCCCGGGCAGGGAGAGGGACTTGCTGAAGGAGTAGCAGATGATCGTATTCTCATAGGCGCTCATGACGCAGGGGATGGCGTCCGTATCGTACACCAGCTCCCGGTAGGGTTCGTCCGACACCAGGTACACGGGCTTTCCCCAGCGCTCCCCCGCCCGGTGCAGAATGTCCGCAAGCCGCGCAAGGCTCTCTGCCGAGAGGATGGCGCCGGTGGGATTGTTGGGGGTGTTGACCAGCACGAAGCGGGTCTTCTCCGTGAGAGACGCTTCCAGCGCGTCCAGATCCGGCTGCATGTCGGCCTGGGGCGGCACCTCCACGGTCACGCCGCCCGCGCCCTCGATGAACACGCGGTACTCGGTGAAATAGGGCACCAGGACGATGGCCTCGTCCCCGGGATGCAGCAGAGTCTGGCAGCAGACGGCAAGGCCTCCGGCCGCGCCGGTGACGATCTGGATCTCGTCTGCGTCAAGGCCCAGGGCAAAACGGCGGTTCAAGTCCTCCGCGACGGCGGCGCGCAGTTCACAAAGGCCCTCAGGCGGGGTCTTTTCGTGGGCGTCCGGCCGCTGCAGAGTCTGCCGCATGGCCTCCCACACCGGTTTTGGCACCGGCGCGCTGGGGCTTCCGAGGCTGAAATCAAAGACCCTGTCCGCGCCGATCTCGGCCTTGCGGGCGTTGCCGTAGGCCGTCAGCTCCCGCATGCAGTTTTTCACCCGGCCCCAGGCCACATAGTTCTGCTTCATGGAATCGCCCCCTGTGCGTTGTTATTGATCATTATACACCCGTGCGCCCCCGGGCGCAACGGGTGTATAGTGGTTAGTGATTAGTGGTCAGTGGTTACTATTGGCGATTCCCGTAAAGGGACTGCCTCGCTGTGCTCGGGTCGCATGAATCGCCCGCCGGGCCTGGTACAGAGTCGGACATAACGGGAGGCCCTTGCCCCTCCCTTTCGCTGTCATCCTGAGCGGAGCGCAGCGAAGTCGAAGGATCTCAAAAGGGCATTGAGATTCTTCGTCGACATTTGTCTCCTCAGAATGACAATGCAGGGGAGCGCATTGCGCTCCCGCCGGACACGGTACAAGGTTGGACAGGCGGGCGGGACGGACACTCCTCGTCTCCTCAAAACGCACGCCTCAAAACTCAAAACTCCTAACTCACGGCTCAATCCAGATATTTCTCCACAAAGGCAGCCTCCGGCAGGCGGTCGGCCATGCCGGTCAGCAGATCCCGCGTGGTGTACTGCAGGCGGCTTTCATCGGCCCGCAGGCTGCCGCAGCTGAGTGCGCGGCTGATACTCACGCGCACGGCGGTGCCCCGTTCCACCCGGCTCTCCAGCAGCAGCGTGCCGCCGTGCAGCTCGGCGATGCCGCGGGCAACGCTCATCCCCAGCCCCGGGCCCATGCCCATCTGCATCGCGTCGAAGGGGTAGCGGTAGCGCTCGAAGGTCTGGTGCAGCCGCTCGGGCGGGATGCCGCAGCCGTCGTCCGTCACGGAGAGCAGGGTGCTCTGCGGCGTCTCGCTCAGGCGGATGCGGACCAGCGAGCAGTCGGCGTGGATCAGGCAGTTTGCCAGCAGATTGTTCAGCAGCAGCTTAAAGAGCGCCGGGTCTGCGACGATCCCGCGCCCGCCTTCGCCCGCATATTCGAGCGTCACATCCGGGAAAAAAGGCTGTATCGCCTCCGCGGCGCCGCGGCAGAGACTCTCCAGATCGCAGGGGACGGCGTTGAGAAGCGGCTCGCCCCGGAAAAAGCTCAGCACAAAACCGGCATTCTCCACCTGCCGCAGGATGCGGTAATAGCTGTTGGTGAGGGAGGCCATGTTGCGGCGCAGCGCCTCGCCGCCCTGCTTCTCGCTGAGACTGCGCAGGGAGTCGGCCGCGATCCCCATGTTCATGAGGGAGCTGCGCAGGCTGAACAGCAGCGGATCGTTCAGAATCTCGGGGCCTCCCTGCCGTTCATTGAGAAAGACCAGCCAGCCCTGCTCCTGTCGGGAAAAGCGCCCCGTGAAGCGCCGCGCGTCTACAGTGAAGTCGGCGATGAAGTTTGCGCTCTGGCTGCCGGTCAGCTCCTTGCCGAAGAGCTCGGCGGCATTCATGCCTGTAAGGCTGCGCCCCAGCAGTGCGCAGGCTGCCGCGTTGGCATACCGGATCACCGCGCCGCCGGTACACAGTGCGGCCTCGCCGGAGAGGTTCAGAACTTTCAGGAGGCTATCGTTCATCCTATACTCCTTCCCGCCCGGAGCCGGGCGGTTTTGTGACAAAATCATTCGCGAAGCTGCAGCAGGGTCCGCGGAGGCCTGAAGGAGTCCGCCCTGCCGCGGCTATTGTAGCATCGCTCGACAAAATACACAAGATTGCGGGGAAAAATTGCCCGTTTTCTTTGAAAATTTCGGCACAATTTTGGACAAATTCCATAGAAAGAAATCTTGATTTTTACAGATAGTATATGTTACAATTTAAACGCTCATAAGAGTGCAAATGCGCAAAGGGTGCATTTGCCATGGCAAATTCTGTATCATCAAAAAAATTGGAGGATATGTTCATGATTAAAGTCGGCATCAATGGCTTCGGCCGCATCGGCTCCCTGGCTTTCCGCGCCGCCATCCAGTCTGACGACATCGAGGTCGTCGCCATCAGCGCTCCTGGTCATCCCGCCAGCCACGTTGCTTACTGCGTAAAGTACGATTCCGTCCACGGCCGTTTCAACGGTGAAGTCACCAGCAACGACGAGGACAGCACCATCACCGTCAACGGCAAGGTCGTCAAGATCCTGTCCGACAAGAGCTATCGTGACGCTTCCCTCCTGCCCTGGGGCGAGCTGGGTGTCGAGTACGTTCTCGAGTGCACCGGCGTGTACCTGACCAAGGAGAAGGCCCAGGCTCATATCGACGCCGGCGCCAAGGTCGTCATCATGTCCGGCCCCGCGAAGGACGATACCCCGATGTTCGTCTGCGGCGTCAACCTGGACAAGTACACCCCCGATATGCAGTTCGTCTCCAACGCTTCCTGCACCACCAACTGCCTGGCCCCCATCTCCAAGGTTGTCAATGACAACTTCGGCGTTATCGAAGGCCTCATGACCACCGTTCACGCCTCCACCGCCACCCAGGCCATCGTCGACGGCTTCCCCAAGAAGAAGGATCTGCGCGGCGCCCGCTCCCTGTACAACAACA
>CAMOXI010000097.1 GCA_946628965.1 uncultured Clostridia bacterium
TAGCGGACGGAGGAGAGCGTGGCGTTGCGGATGGGCAGCAGCTCGGGCACCAGGCGCGGGGTGCGGGCGAACCAGAAGTTCTTGCTGTCGCGGTAGCCGTGGCAGATCAGGACGTTGGGCCAGAGACGGCCCTTGACGCCGTTGATGATGTTGTCATAGTACTTGGGCTTCATCAGCATCTTGTCGATGCGCAGGATGAAGTGGGCGCCGTACTGGGTGGTGATGCCGTTGAAGTTCCGGTAAGGGGGGGGATAGCAGCCATCCTCCAGCTGGCGGCCGATGTCCTCCTCGGCGTTCTCCAGATCGCTCATCCAGGTGCACTCCATGACCTGATAGGCCTCGGTGACCACCTTGGGGCGCGGGGTGGAGGGATCCTCTTTGCAGCAGAGGCCGTCCTCCAGATGGAAGCCGAAGTCCTTCATCTTCTCAGCGGGCGTGTCGCCGGGCCAGCCCTGGGCGACGATCTTCTTATGGTAGCCGCGGCCCTCGGGCATGAAGTTGATGGCCACCTGCTTGCGCCCCGCCAGCAGATGCTGGGCGGTGTTGGAGGAGTTGCGGGCCTCCAGCACCATGGCATAATAGCCCTTGCCGGCGATGTAGTAGGGGAAGCAGAGAGAGTAAGAGCCCACGGAGGTGCTGCCGTCCTCGGCCAGGGTGGAGATCATGACGGTGGGCATGGGGAAATAGGAGCTGGTCTGGTAGAAATTGTCTACCATGCGAAGGTCTTTGAAGCTGCTCATGCTTTGTCCTCACTTTCCGATATTGATTGGCAGACTGCGTCTGTACTTTTCCATATCATTATAGCATTCTGCAGTTTGCTGTCAAGTTTGCCGGTTTTTCCGCAGCACTCTTGCGATCTTTTAGTAAAAATGATAAAATAAAAGCGCTTAATCCAGAAGGAGGAAAACGAATGAAAACAGTCGTCATTACCGGCAGCACCCGGGGTCTGGGCTTTGAAATGGCGAAGCTCTTCCGCAAAGAGGGCTGGAACCTGGTCATCAACGGTGTGAACGCCGAGCGCATGGCCGCGTCCGCCGAGAAGCTGCGGCAGCTGCCCGGGGCAGGGAAGGTGGAGTGCTTCGCGGGAAGCGTCGCGAGCACATCAGATATTCAGAGTCTCATCGACCACGCGGTGAAGTGCTTCGGCGCCATCGACATCTGGATCAACAACGCGGGCGTGAACCAGCCCATGAAGGCAATCTGGGAGCTGAACGAACAGGAGATCGACGCGGTGCTGAACATCGACCTGCGGGGCGCCGTGATGGGTTCGCGCCTGGCTGCGCTGCAGATGGAGAAGCAGCCGCAGGGCGGCTTTATCTACAACCTGGAGGGCTACGGCAGCAACGACGCCATGATGCTGGGCCTGAACATCTACGGCACCAGCAAGCGGGCCGTGACCCATTTTACCCAAGCCTTCGCCAAAGAGCTGGCCGAGCGGGGCAGCAAGGTCAGGGCCGGGCGCCTCTCCCCGGGTATCATGATCACGGACTTCACCGTGAAGGCGCTGGGCGGCAAGGAGCAGATCGAGCTGCCGGAGAAGACCAAGAAGGTCTACAACATCCTGGGCGACTATCCGGACGTGGTGGCGGCGCATCTGGTGGCGGGCATGCTCAAAAACGAGAAGAACAACGCCCACATTGAGTGGCTCACCACCGGAAAGGCGGCCTGGCGTTTCCTGACCGCGGGCTTCAACAAGCGCAATTTCTTCGACTGAGGGATAAGTTCAAAATGATCAGCGCCCGGTTCCGACGAAGTCGGAACCGGGCTCAAGGTGTCGACAAAGTGTCGACACCTTGAGCATCAAAAAAGAGAACTTCCGGAAAAGTTCTCATTTTTGAGATTATCAAACGCGAGAGGGAATAACCAATCTCCTCCCCCCTTTTGTCCGCTTCGCGGACATTTCCCCCGCCGGGGGAATCTTCCTCTCGCGCTCTCCCCATGCGTGTCCTGCTTCCGTCGCATGAGTTCGTCTACAGTCTGCGCCCGGTTCCGACGAAGTCGGAACCGGGCGCTGTTTTTTTTATATCACATAATCGTAGTTGTCTGCATCTGTCTTTGCCAGATCCTGCACGGTGAAGCCCTGCAGATAGTCGGTGACGACTTTGTCGAGGCCCTGCCAGAGCGGGAGCGTGCGGCAGCGGGCGGCGCGGGCACAGGGCGCGCTCCCCTCCGCGAGACAGGCGACCGGGGCCAGCGTTCCCTCCATGACCCGCAGCACATCCAGCACGCGGATCTGATCCGCCGGACGGCTCAGCCGGTAGCCGCCGCCTTTGCCGCGCAGGGCCTGCAGGAAGCCGGCGCGCACCAGATCCTTCCCGATGCTCTCCAGATACTTTTCGGAGATCTCCTGCCGCTCGGCGATGGCCTTGAGCGTCACGTATCCGGCGCTCTGGTGTTCCGCCAGATCCACCAGGATCCGCAGCGCATAACGCCCTTTTGTGGAAATCATCATTGCGCCTGCACCTCCCGATCCTGTCCTGTGATTGTTCCTATTATACCGCAGGGAAAACGGGGATGCAAGCAGCGGTTTTGAGAGGTCAGGAAAAGGAAACGCCCGGGAAGCGGAAGCTTCCCGGGCGCTGTGCGTATAAAAGGATGAACGCAGGTTTACTTGAAGGCGACCATGGTGTTGGCGACGGCCATGGTGGTCATCAGCAGACCGTTCAGGCAGCCGGCGGTCCAGATGTTGCCGGTGCGCTTGTAGAGGTTGCGGGAGATGATCGCCGCGATGGACAGCGTCGGCACCATGGCTACCAGCACGATGCCGGACAGGGCGGAGCCGGGATGGGCGGCCACGCCGGTGGAGAAGAGGGTGATGTACTGGCGGGCAAGCCAGAGGATGGCGCCGCCCGCGTTCAGCGCGATGGCCAGCAGATAGCCCTTGACGCCCTGGGTCTTCTCGCTGTTGGTGTTGATGGTGATTGCCGCGGTGGAGATCAGGTAGAACAGCAGGAAGGTGGGCAGATAGCGCAGAACGGCGGGGAGAATGTTGCCGTCAAAGGTCTTGAAGGCGAAGGTCCAGATGCGGAAGTCGGCCTTGAAGAGGGCGTCCATCAAAAACAGCACCGCATAGGCCAGCACCACGGAGACGATCGCGGTGCAGATGCCGGCGAGGATCGGCATGGGCTTGAGGACAACGCCGTAGTCGGCGAGCTTCACGCTCTCCTTATCCTTGAGCAGCAGGTACACCGCGCTCATGACGCACAGGCTCATCAGTGCGCAGCCGATGGTCCAGTAGGCGATGCTGTTGAGACCCGGCGCGGTAAAGAACGCGTTGTTCTGGTACATGGGGGTCTTTGCGACCAGGGCCAGCAGCGCGCCGCCGACCAGCAGGAAGCAGCCGCCCACGATGCTACCTTTGACCTTCTTCGCAATGCCGAGGATCAGGCCCACAAGCCCGCCGACCGCGGCGGCGATGCCGCCGAAGAACAGAAGGTTCACACTGGGAGAGCCCGCGCCCTCATCCATCAGCGGGGTGAAGAAGAGGGCCGGCAGCAGGATCGCGCAGAGCGTGATCAGGATGCCGATCCACTTCTTGCCACCCTCGGCCGCGGGCTGCACGGGCAGCTCTCCGCTCTTGGCCAGGGAGAAGAAGGGCAGGGCCAGCAGGATCTGGGCGATGACCAGGATCAGCAGCACAAAGCCAACCAGAGCCACGCACTCAAAGAGCTCCTTGAACTGCCAGATCTGCTTGTCCGGGGCGATGGACTTGATGCCGGCCTGGTAATCCTTGAAGGCCTCAGTGTAGAAGCTGACGGCATAGGCGGTGGTCGTCTTGGAGAAGTGGTTCCAGGGGTGGGTCTGGGCCGGTTCGTAGACGATGCGGCGGCCGCCGTCGGCCGTGTCATACCAGGTGTTGGCCTGGGCCGGGGCGCTCTGCTGCAGGAAGGTCATGCCGTCCGGCGTGGAGACAAAGTCCTTGTGCCGCACGGTGCCGCCCTCGACGGTGGGATCGTTGAAGAAGAATTCATCGTACTGGGCCGCGACCTTGCCCTGGGTGCGTCCGCCGCCCAGCGCGTCGGCAGTGGCGGCGTCAATGCCGACGATGCCGGTATACAGGAAGTCGGAGCCCTCGGTCAGGCCGCAGAAGATCTTGCGCACGCCGGTGGCCATGGCCTCCTGCTCGTCCATGGCGATGGCCATGGTGGTGCCGAAGCCGCCCATGGAGTGGCCCGTGACGCCGATGATGCCGTTGCCGGCCTCATCCTTGAGCACATAGGGCTGCTCATACATGTAGGCTACGGCGTCATGCATGGAGTTGACCCAGAAGGGGAGCCAGATGCCGAAAAAGCTGGTGTCGCTGTAGAGCTCGTTCTTATAGTCGGAGTGGCCGTGATCGTACTGGTCTAGGGCCAGGACCACATAGCCGCGGCGGCTGAGCTCGATGGCGTTGGCGTCCTGCATCTCCGCAGAGTTGAGGTAGCCGTGCGTCACCACCACGGTGGGCTTGGGATTCTCCGCCGAAGCGTCCTTCGGCATGTACAGAAGGCCGCTCAGATAGCCGTTCTCCGTGTCAAAGCGGATGCGGCTGACTTTGACGCCGCTGCCGCCGTTGAAGACTGAAGCCAGGATGCTGCCCAGCAGGATCAGGATCAGCGCGGCACACAGCAGTTTGACTGTGCTTTTAGCGAGTTTCATGTTGCTTTCCTCCTATTCAGATTGTCCGTTGTTTCCATTGGAAACATTGTAATCAGCATAGCACCCTTCTGTGAAAAATGCAAGAGGGGAGCGGGAAATTTTTCCGCAAGTCTTGTATATTTTCACGGAATCTGTTATGATTTTATTATTCTTAAGGGAGGATTACGCCATGAAGCTGGAATGGATGGGTGAATACCGTGAGGTGGTGGAGGCGCTGATCCACTACTGCAATATCTATGCCTCCGCTTACAAGCTGGAGAAGCAGAACTATCAGGGCATCTCCTATTCCTATTCCCAGATCCAGGTGCTGGAGTATCTGCTGGAGAATGAGGAACGACAGGAGCATATGTCGGCCGTGGCCTCCCGCCTGGGCATTACCCGCTCCAATTTCAGCAAGATCGTCTCCCGGCTGGAGGCCAAGGGTCTGGTGGAGCGGCGGCAGCGCCCGGGCAGCCGGAAGGAGCTGCTGGTGAGCGTGCTGCCGCTGGGCAGGGCCCTGTATGAGGCCTATTCGCAGGAGATCCTGCGCTGGCACTTTGCCCCCATGTTCGAGCAGCTGCGGCAGGTCCCGCCGGAGAGCCGGGATCATCTGCGGGACGCGCTCTTTGCCGCCATGCAGGGCAGCCGCTTCTGGCGGGAGAAAGAGGAGAGCTGAAGGCGCGGAAAGCGGACAATATAATACGAAACAGCCGCTCACCAGAGCGGCTGTTCAGACTGTAGACGAACTCATGCGACGGAAGCAGGACACGCATGGGGAGAGCGCGA
>CAMOXI010000098.1 GCA_946628965.1 uncultured Clostridia bacterium
CTTTTCCGGAAGTTCTCATTTTTGATGCTCAAGGTGTCGACACTTTGTCGACACTTTGAGCCAGCGGAGCTGATCGTGCGCCCGGTCGGTCTTGATGACGATCTGCTCAAACGAAGGGCCGATCTGCAGAAGCGAGAGCACCTGCTCCTTCGGCAGCAGGCCGCTGGTAAAGACGCCAAAGGTATTGTAAATGGTGTCGTTTGCGATGGGGCCGACGATCACGTCGTATTCCCCACAGCGGTCGGAAAGCCCGGTCCGGTTGCGAAAGATGTAGTCAAACCAGCCCGCATCCCGCTGCAGGCGCAGCACCATGAGACCGCTCAGATCCAGCTCGTAGGTGTTTACAAAGGCTTCCAGGTCTTTCTGCTCCCGCACCCACTTGCCGGCGAAGGCGTCGCTGGGGGAGAGGTAGAAGCCCTGGCCGAAGTCGGCGTTTGTGCGGCCGACGCGGATGTCGGGATCGCGCAGCTCGTGATGCCCGGTGTGGTAGCAGCGCATGGTCTCCTCCTCTATGCTTTCGCGCGGACGCGCCGCGCCGCCATGGCGCAGCGGAGCAGCAGCAGGCCGAGCAGCAGCACCAGCGGGATCATGGCGAGGATCGCGTAGAAAACGCCGATGCCCAGCGTGGTATAGCCCGTGGTCTCCGGCATCCAGCCAAACCAGCCGGCCGGGGCCGCGTAGTTTAAAAACGGGTAGGGAGCACTCATGTTCCCCATGCCCCAGCGCAGGCCCAGGCCGCCGAGGACGAAGATGAAGAGCAGCCAGGCGAAGGGCGGGATCGCCGCGAGAAACACGTGCCGTCCGCGCCAGGGATAGTCCGTGTCGTGCAGCAGGAAGTCCGCAATCGTCAGAAAGGGCGTGATGAGGTGCATGCAGAGGTTGGCCCAGTGGTCCTGCCGGTAGGCGGCCAGAATGCCGCCCGGCATGATGGGCGCCAGCACCGTGAGATAAACAAGGAAGGTCAGCAGGATGGAAACGGCAGCCATATATTTCCAGGGCTTCAGCCGCTCGGCCATGCCCGGCATCAGCAGCTGGCAGAGCACCACCAGCGCGGTGAACAGATTGGACAGCTGCGTGAAAAAGGTAAAGCCGATTGGCCAGTGCAGCAGCATGGCAAAGGCGTAACCCGTGGAGAGCAGGATGCCCAGACGGAGAAAGAATGCGAATTTGGGTACAGTGTTCCGAGTTTGCATGTGATACCTGATATTAAATAGTATTCGCTAAAATGCGGGGTTCAGCTCTGCTCCCGGGGACCGCGGTATTCCAAGCACAGCATGGTCAGATCGTCAAACTGCTCGGCGTCCTTCACGAAGCCGTTGACGGCTTTTCGCACGTTGTGCAGCAGCGGCTCGGGTGCTGCCTCCGGTTCTGCGTTAAGGGCGGCGAGCATGCCCTCGGTGCCGAGCATGCAGTTTTCGGCGTTCGTGGCCTCGGGCAGCCCGTCGGTGTACAGGAACAGCCGGGAGCCGGGCTCCAGCTTCAGCTCATAGGAGGGGTAACTGACCCCGGACATGCCGCCGATCACAAAGCCGTGCCTGTCCTTCAGCAGCTCGTAGGCCCCGTCGGGCGTTTTCAGTACGGGGTATTCGTGGCCGGCGTTTGCGGCAACGAGCCTGCCGGTGGAAATCTCCAGAATGCCGAGCCACACGGTGACGAACATCTCCTCCGGATTGTTGGAACAGATGGCGGCGTTGGTGTCCGCCAGGATCTGGGAGGGGGACTTGCCCATCATGGCGTTGTTGGCGAGGATGATCTTGCTGATCATCATAAAGAGCGCGGCAGGTATCCCCTTGCCCGACACGTCCGCCATCACGAGGCAGAGATGATCCGGGTCGATGAGGAAGTAATCGTAAAAATCGCCGCCGACGCCCCGCGCCGGAACCATGGACGCAAAGATATCAAACTCACTGCGGCCGGGGAAGGGGGGAAAGATATTCGGCAGCATGCTGGCCTGGATGCGGGCCGCCAGGGAGAGCTCGGTTTCGATGCGCTTCTTCTCGTCCGTGATGGTGGTGATGCGCGCGACATAGTCGTCGATTTCCCGGACAAGCTCCGTCACATCCTCAGACAGTTCGCCGATCTCGTTCCGGGGTCGGACTTTGGAAAGATTTTCAATGACGGCAGCGCTGTCCTTGTTCTGCTTATACAGGCGGATGTTCTGCTGCACCTTCCGCAGCGGGCGCAGCACGGCCTGGGACATCATCACGAGACACAGGAGCGAGAGCAGAACCAGCAGAAACACGGTGGTCGCGATCTCCCGCTCGGTCATCGCCGTGACCTCCGACAACAGGCCGGACAGGTTATAGGTCATACCGATGAGCACCGGGTGCTCGCCGATATGCTCCATGTAGTAGTAAAAATCCATGTAGTTGCCGGCCATGGCCAGATTTTCGGAGGAATCTATGGCGTTGCGCATGGCCTGCTTCTGCGCGTCCGACACGGAGACCGTGACGCCCAGCGGATAGATCTGCTCGTACTCGGTCCCGCGCACGGAGCCGGGATCGGCCGCACTGAAGAGGAAAAACTGCTCCCGGCAGTCCTCGCCCGTCGCCACGCAGAAGAGGTAGTCGATCTGATAGGTGCGCTTGATCTGGTTTACCCGGGTGATAAGCCAGGAATACACGACCTCGGCGTAGAGCTTCTGGTCTTCCTCCGGCAGGGCCTCCAGCTCTTCTTCGCTGGCGTACTTCAGAAACATGCCGGGCTGATGCTGCAGCAGGAGGCGGCTTTTTTCCTTGGTTACGGGTCCCTTGTTGTAGTCGGCGTCGTATTCGATGTCCAGATCATCCGGGTGCTCATACCAGTAGCGGAGCAGCCAGTTGTGGGCCGGATACTCCCAGACGCAGAGCTTGACTTCCTCGGCGATCTGCCCAGCGAAGGTGTTGGTCTGCTTCAGGACGGCGTCGGCACTCATGGCCCGCTGGGTCAGGGAGGTGATAACTCCGATGATCAGCGTGCCGATCAGAAAAAGGAGCGCAACCTGAGCTATGATGCCGGTTTTCCTGTCCGTGATCTTCATCAGCCCCAGCCCTTTCTCAATGAATAATTAAATAATTATAGCATTCCGTTTTTCTGCTGTCAAATTACGACTCCCGTGGCCGCGCCAAAAACAGCGCGGCTGAAACCTTCAGACCTGCTGTTCGGCGATCCAGCAGAAGGCCCGGGCACAGCGCTTCTCGGAATCCTGAAAGTGGTTGCCCGGATTCCATTCCAGCGTGACGATATGGTCAGGCCGCAGGAGCTCATACTGTGCCCGGATGCAGGCTCCGACTGTGGCCATGACGGGATTCCTGGTGCGCTCCTCCCGGTCACCGAGGCTGAGATAGACGCTGGATGCCCGGAGCGGATGCGCCTTCCCATAGTCGATCCAGCCGGGGAACCACACCGAGGGCGAGGCCGCCGCGATACCGCAGAAGCGATCCGTCTGCGTTGCCGCCCAGAGAGCGAAAAGCCCGGCCAGAGAATAGCCGCCGAGGCAGAGCGGGATGTCCCCCTGCAGGGAGAGCCGGGCGTAAAGATCCGGCAGCAGGCGGTCTGTGAGAAAGCCCATCGTTTCCGCCGCACAGCCGCCGAAAGCCGCCCTGCCGAAAACCGGCGGTGCCTCCCAGGGGCTGAGCTCCCGGTTCCAGTCGGCGATCTCGAAGGCCGCCAGGGCAAAAGGCAGGGCGCAGCCCTGCATGGCGTCCAGCTGCCGCTCCAGGAGCTGCGCGTCATGGGTGTCCACCGGCTGGAGAAAGAGGATCTGCGGCGCGCCGGATGTATGCAGATAGACGCCGCGCCCGTCAAGTTCATAGCGGTTCGTTTTCATTACGTCTGTCCCTTTCCCGGATACGCTGTCCTCAGAGACAATGGGGATCGGCCAGGAAGCGCAGCACCTGCTCACGATCCTTCAGCGCTGTTGACGCGCCCACCGCCGTCGTGCAGATGGCGCCGCAGGCGTTGGCGAAGCGCAGGGCCTCCGCGTGGGATGCGCCGCGCAGAATCTCGGCGGTAAAGCCCGCCACAAAGTTATCTCCCGCGCCGGTGGCGTCCACAGGCCGGATGCCGCAGGCCGGGAGGCGGATGCTCTCCTCCGCGTTCTGAAACAGGCAGCCCCTCCCGCCCAGCTTGAGAATCACGTTTTTGACGCCGAGGTCAAGAAAAACCTGTGCCATCTCAGCGGGATCGTCTTTCCCGGTGTAGTAGCGCGCCTCATCCTCGTTGGGGGTGATATAGTCGATCAGCGGCAGAGAATCCCGCAGATCGGAAAGCGTCAGAAAGCGGAAATTCGGCAGCTTGGTGTCCGCAAACACGAGCTGGCCCGCCCCTTTTGCCGCAGAGAGCACCGCGCGGATGATCTCCGGATCGTCGAAGGGCGCGCGGAAGAGGGAGCCGAGGATCAGCGCCCGTGCGTCGGTGAAGCGATCCGTATGCCGCTCCGGATGAAAGTTATAGCGGTGGGCGCTGTTGGTGATGGATTTCCGGGTCCCGTCTTCGCTGACAAACATGGTGGTGACCGGCGTCGCATGCGCATCATTTCGCAGGATGAGCCCTGTGTCCACCCCGCAGGCGGCGAGGGCGGATGCGACCATGTCCCCGGCCGCGTCCTGCCCAAGGGAGCAGAGGATGCCGGTTTTCAGGCCGAGCTTTGCCGCGGCCATGGCCTCGTTGACGGCCTCGCCGCCCACATTCAGCGAGCCGGAGGCCGCCCGATAGCCGGAGGCGGAGACAGGATTCGGGTCGAGGCCACGGATGATGGAATCCACCAGCGCCGTGCCGATGCAGATCAGGTCATATTTCTTCATGCTCTGTTCCTCTCAAACAAATTCTGTGGGAACGCCGAAGCGTCCGCCGTGATTCTCCACAGCGTACACGGCGCAGTTGCCGATGTTCTTCGACCAGTACGCGCCGCCGGATTCCGGCGTCAGATACTCCAGCATGCCCTTCATGGAGATTGCGTGGGCCGAGAGCAGAACGTTCCCCTCCACACCGCGGAGTTCCTCCAGAAAAGCGCCGGTCCTCTCAACAACGGAAGAGAGCTGCTCCATTCCCGCCGGGGCGGGATTGTTTACAAAGTCGCTGAAAAAGGTGAGGATCTCCGGCGGGAGATTGAAGAGATCAAGCCCTTCATAGGGGCCGTAATCCATTTCGATCAGCCGCTCCTCAAGGATCGGCGCAACGGAGGGCACGACCAGCTTCGCCGTCTGCACGGCGCGGATCAGGGGGCTGGAATAGACCCGGTCAAAGCGGATATCCTTCAAACGCTCCGCGGCCTCCCGCGCCTGCGCGATCCCGACCGCGTTGAGCGGGTAGTCGCTTCTTCCCTGCAGGACCCGGCGGTTATTCATTTCGGTCTGCCCGTGGCGGATGATAATGATTATATGATGGCGAAAAGCGAAAAAGCTTTTCGCCGCGCAGCTT
>CAMOXI010000099.1 GCA_946628965.1 uncultured Clostridia bacterium
TAGGGGGAGTACTGCCAGAACCAGGGCGTGCCCGCGATGGTCAGGGGCAGGATGCGGTGGTTCTGCCGGGCCGGGTGGTTCATGCGCCCGGCGTAGCCCTCGTTCTCGCTGCAGAGCTGGCACTTGGGATAGCCGGCCTGTGGCGCGAGGCGGGCCGCCGCGATGGCGCGGGGATCCTTCTCCGGCTTGGAGAGGTTGATGGTCACGTCCAGATCGCCGTATTCGCAGGGGTAGACCCACTTGACGTCCTTCGCGATGCGGTCGCGGCGGATGTAGTTGGTGTCGCAGGAGAACTTGTAGTACCAGTCGGTGGCAAGCTCCGGCGAGGTCTCATAGAGCCCCTCGAAGATGGCGCGCACCTCGTGGGGGAAGGGGGTCACGGCGCCCATGAGCTCCGTGTCAAACAGATCGCGGGCGGTGATGTTGTCGTCCACAAGACCGCGGCGCACCGCGTCGTCGGTCAGCGCGTTCAGAATCTCGGGCAGGGAGGCCTCAACAGCCTCGCCCTCACCGGGCTCGTCCAGCCCCAGAATCTCCAGGATGCGGTTGAAGACGTAAGTCTCGTCCCCTTCCTGAATGAGGCCCTTGTCCAGGGCGTAGTTTACAAGCGCGTCGATCCAGCCTTTCATGCCTCGACCTCCTCCAATAAGATGCCGCCCTCGGGACGGATGGAAAGCACGTGGCAGCTGCCCTCGCCGAGCACCGCCTCCATGCCTGCGCGGAATGCCTCCAGCATGTCCACGGGCACAAAGGCCTGGATTGTGCCGGCAAAGCCGCCGCCGTGCACGCGGCAGGCGCCGCGGCCATCCAGCAGATGGTCGGCCAGGGCCAGGGCCACTGCCATCTCCTGGTGGGCGGTGTAGCCCGCGGGCACCACGTTCTGCAGATACAGCCAGGAGGAGCGGCCGGATTCGTTCACGAGCCGCAGAAACTCCTCAAAATTCCCGGCCTTGAGCGCGGAGACCTGATCGGCCACGCGCTGGTTGTCGGCGAAAAAGTGCATGGCGCGCATGACGGCCCGGTCGCCGACGGCGGCGCGCACTTCGTTCAGGCGCGCGTAGAACTCGGCGGGGTTCACCTGCCGCAGCACCTCCTTGCCGAAGAGGGCGGCGACGGCCTTCATGTCCCGGGGGATAGCGGCGTACTCGTCAGTCAGGTCCGCGTGGTCGGCGCCGCTGTCGATGATGCACAGGGCGTGGCCGCAGGCGGCAAAGTCAAAGTCCAGATGCTCGACCACCGGCCGGTCGGGATCAGCAAAGTCGATGGTGATGATGCCGCCCACAGAGGAGGCCATCTGATCCATCAGGCCGCAGGGCTTGCCGAAGTAGTCGTTTTCCACCCGCTGGCCCAGCTGGGCGATCTCCACTGCGGTGAGACCCGCGCCGCTCAGGCAGCTCGCGATGGTGCCCAGCAGCACCTCAAAGGCCGCTGAGGAGGACAGGCCGCTGCCCGGCATCACGGTGGAGGTGACATAGGCGTCAAAGCCCTTCTTCAGCCCGGTCCCGGCGGCGACGCCTCGGATCAGGGCCTTCGTGGTGCCGAATTCTTCGGGGCGGATGGCCAGGTCGTCCAGGTCGATCTCGCAGAGGGGATAGCCCTCGGAGAGGACGCGGACGGTGTTTTCACCGTTCTCGGCGACGGCGGCCACGGTCTCCAGACTCACGGCCCCGGCCAGAACACGGCCCAGCTGGTGGTCGGTGTGGTTGCCGCCGATCTCGGTGCGCCCCGGCGCGGAGAAGAGATATTGGGGTTTTCTGCCAAAGGTATCGAAAAAGCTCGCTTTCAGATTTTCGTACATTCTTTTTATAACCTCCTGTGGAAGCTCTGCTCTTTAAAATATCATAATTCCCAGGAAGGGTCAATAAGAGGCGGGAGCGTTTTCAAGAGAAAAACAGGGAGCGCGCGGAAGCACGCTCCCTGTTCCAATCACTCAAAACACAAAACTCTTTACGGTCTGCCCGGGCCGCCGCCCATACCGCCGTGACCGCCGGGGCCGCCGCCGAAGCCGCCCTGCTGGCCGCCCCAGCCTTCGGGCTGCTCACCGGATTGCTCGCCGGGCTGGGTGCCCCAGCCGCCCATCTGGCCGTTCATCTGTCCGCCCATGCCGCCATGGCCGCCCATACCGCCGCCGAAGCCGCCCATGCCGCTGCCGTAGATGTTGGAGGTGAGGGTCACGGTCTCGGAGTAGCTGCCCGCGGTGACGGTATAGGTGCCGCCGACTGTGAGAGCCTCGGTGGAGATGACCACGGAGTTGTAGGCCTTGGAGGGCGTGTAGCATGCGAGCACCGTGCCGTTTTCATCGGTGATGGTGACGGTGCTGCCCGCCTCCTGGGTGTTGAAGCTCAGCAGGATGCTGCCCTGGGTGGAGGCGCTGCCGAAGTTCTCGGCCATGCCGGAGGCGCCGGCCGCGATGACGGTGCCGCCTGTGATCGTGGCGGAGGAGCCGTAGTCCATCGCGCCGTTGCCGTTATTGGTGGGGCCGCTCACGGTGACGAGGCCGCCGGAGACGTCCAGCGCGCCGTTGGAGTCCAGACCGTCACCGCCCGCGTCCACGTTCAGCGTGCCGCCGGAGATGGTGAGGCTCGCGTTCATGTCGGTCTGGAATGGATCGCCGCCGAACATGCCGTAGCCGTTGGAGCCGTCGTTGCCGCCGGCCGCGTTGAGGCCGTCATCCGAGGCGGTCACGTCGATGACACCGCCGGAGATGTCGATGACCTGGGCCTCCAGCCCCTCGTAGCTCTTGAGCACAGTGACGCTGCCGCCGGAGATGGTCAGGGCTGCGTCGGCGTGGATGCCGTCGTCCCCGCTGGAGAGGGTCAGCTCACCGCCGGAGATGGTCACACAATTGCCCGCGTGGATGCTGTCGTCATTGGAAGTGACGGTGACGCTGCCGTCCAGGATCTCAATATTGCCGTCTTCTTCGTTCTCGTCGTTTGCGGAGTAGAGGCCCTTGGTGCCGGCCGTGATGAGCAGGGTGCCGCCCTCGACGGTGATGCTGTCCTTGCCCTCCACGCCCTTCTTCGCGGCGGTGACGGAGACGGTGCCGTCCTTCATCTTGAAGTCGTCCTTGGTGACGACGCCGTGTCCGGTCTCGCAGGAGACATAGAGGATACCGTCTCCGTTCAGATTCAGGTCGCATTTGGCGAAGATCGCGGCGTCAATGCTGTCGGTGGCGTCAAATTCGCCGGTGGAGCTTACCTTGTTCACGCTGCCCTCGGCGGAAGCGACGATGACTTTGTCGGCACTCAGGGCCAGAATGGCGGCGGAGCCGGACCTGGTGATGTCCGCGCCGTCCAGGATCATCTTGACTTTGGCGTCCTCCGGGGCGCTGACGACGATCTGCCCGTCGGAGAGCGTGCCGGTGAGGCGGTAGGTGCCTTCGGCCGTGATGGTCACGGTGCTGCCATCAATGCTGACGGTGGCGGAGTCGCTGGCAGAGCCCGCGTCGGAGAGGGTGATGAGGATCTCGTCGGCCTCGGCAGTCTCGCTGCCGACGGTCACATCGCTCGCCAGGATCAGGGGGGCGGCGGTGGTATTCGCGGAAGAGCTCACGCTGCCGCAGCCCAGCAGGGAGCCCATGAGCAGCACGCACAGTGCGGTGCACAGGGGTTTCTTATATTTGAAATTCATGGTAGTTTCTCCTTTCGTGGATCGAAATCAAAGTTCGTTGGTCTCCGGCATACGGCAGCCGATCGAGACTTCCAGGTTGCCGTTGCGGCAGCGGATGGCGTCGATCAGGGCCGGGATTGCGGAGGGTGATGTCATAGCTCAGGCGGTTGAGGCTGCCCAGGTTCGTGGTCTTGACCCGGGTCATCTTCGCCTCGGTGGTGTACTCGGCGAAGAGATCGTCAAAAATGTCGCTGTATTCCAGGCTCTCGGGCAGGGTCACAGACAGGGTCTTCTGCAGATTGTCCTTTTCCTCACCGAAGCCGATGCGGCTGTAGAGAAGCTCCGCGGCGCACATGATCAGCGTGAACAGGGACGCGAGTCCGGGGCAGCCCATGCCGCAGGCAAGGCCGATGGCCATCGCGATGAACACAGCCGCGATCTCCTTGGCGGAGCCGGGGGCGGAGCGGAAGCGCACCAGGGAGAAGGTGCCCGCCACGGCGACGCCTGCGCCGATGCTGCCGCTGACCATCAGGATGATGACGCTGACCACGGCGGGGAGCATCGCGAGCGTTACGGCAAAGCTCCGGGTGCAGGGGTTATTTCTGCGATAAACCAGCGCTTCCAGCGCGCCGAGAACAAGCGCGGAGAGCATGATCAGCAGAAAGAGGGGGACGGTTATTTCGGTATTGCTATTATATAAGGTAGAAAAAACAGAATCAAGCACAGAGAACACCTGACCTTTCTTTTATGATATTCGTATAGGCTTCGCCGTATTTGGAGAAGCTGGCCTGCCGGACTTCGCCCATCTCCAGCGCCTCCACCAGCCAGAGGGGGATGGCGTCGGCGGTTTTGATCTCAAACAGGCTCTGGTGGGGGAGCAGCAGATGCTGCCCGCCGGGCGCCGCCGTCAGCGACATGTCTTCCTCCCGGAAGCGGATGCGCTTGTCGAAGGTGGCGCGGAGATTGGGATCCTCCACCGAGTACCAGGGGCTGCGGTCGTAGCAGAGGTACACGGCGGGGCGGATGCCCTCGTAGAAATTGCAGAACCAGTCGATCTCCCGGCCGATCTGACCGCCGTCCGGCATGGGGATCTCCCCGCGCATGTAGGCGGCCGCCTGCCTTTCGGGCAGCTCGATGCGGCGCTTGTAGACGACGCCCTTGTATTTCTTCTTGAGCTCCAGGAACACCGTGCCCTCGGAGGACACCCGGCCGTAGCTGCGCATGCGCAGCTTCTCCTTGTAGATCGGCTTTTCCATGGATGCGCGCACCAGCCGGTAATCCGGGGTGTCGTAGTAGATGTTGCAGATCGTGCTCTCCCCGTGGGGGTCGGGAGCCATGTGGCCGTGGAAGGCCTGCTCCAGGATCGCACGCTGCCGGGCGTCCACCATGAACTTGATCTCCCGGCGCTGAAAGATGTTGTTTTCCATTTTCTTGTCCTCCTTTCACAGTACGGACGCCGTGAATCGGATCGGCGTCTTCCTTTGTTGTGGCCCTATCATAGCGCGGCAAACTTAGAGATAACTTAGGAAGAAAAAAGTTTTTCGAAAAAAAGCTCATAACGGAGGGATGGTAGCCAGTGGTCAGTGGTCAGGGGTCAGTGGCCGGCAGGGGCTGACCGGAAGGGTCGACTTCGTGCCGCCATCAGCCGCCTGCGGACACGGTATAGGGTTTCCACTCATGCGGCCGTAGCGCCGACCATCGGTCGGCGAAGAAGAAACGCCGAGCAATGCTCGGCGCTCAAGGTGTCGACAAAGTGTCGACACCTTGAGCATCAAAAATGAGAACTTCCG
>CAMOXI010000100.1 GCA_946628965.1 uncultured Clostridia bacterium
TGGTGGGCCAGAAGACCACCACCTCTCCCTACGGCCGTGACGAGGCCTGGTGCGGTGCGCCCATCAAGATGTCCGAAATGCTGGCCGAGGTGCCCGGCTCCTACTACATTGAGCGCTGCGCGGTCAACAACAACGCCAACATCATCAAGACCAAGAAGGCCATCAAGAAGGCTTTCGAGTACCAGCTTGAGGGGAAGGGCTTCTGCATGATCGAGGTTCTGTCCACCTGCCCGACCAACTGGGGTCTCAACCCGGTGGAGGCCATGAAGTGGCTGGAAGAGAACATGATCCCCTACTATCCCCTGGGCGTGAAGAAAGACAAGGGGGCTGAATAATTATGATGAAACAGTACGTTTTCGCCGGCTTCGGCGGACAGGGTATGCTTCTGATCGGTAAGTTTGTCGCCATGGCCAACATGCTGGCCGGCAAGCACGTCTCCTGGCTTCCCTCCTACGGTCCCGAAATGCGCGGCGGCACGGCCAACTGCTCCGTCACCGTCTCCGACGAGGAGATCGGCTCTCCCCTGGTGGACAATGCCGACGTGCTGATCGCCATGAACCTGCCCTCCCTGGACAAGTTTGAGCACACGGTCAAGCCCGGCGGCCTGATCGTCGTCAACTCCTCCATCATCGACCGCAAGGTCCAGCGCGACGACGTGCGCGTGGTCTACTGCGACGCCAACCGCATCGCCGAGCAGGTCAAGAACCCCAAGGGCGCGAACGTGGCCATTCTGGGCGCCATGATGGGCGCCGATGAGGACGCCGTCGACACCGACAAGATGATCGAGGCCATCCGCCTCGAGCTGGGCGAGCGCAAGCTCCGCTTCCTCGAGGGCAACAAGGCGGCTCTCGCCGCCGGCATGGAAGCCGCCAAGGCCTGAAGATAGTTTTCAGAATTCAGTTTTTAGTTTTCAGCATCAGTTTTTAGTTTTCAGCAAAAGAGGGCGGGCCTTTCGGCCCGCCCTCAGACTGTAGACAAACTCATGCGACGGAAGCAGGACACGCATGGGGAGAGCGCGAGAGGGGATTGGTTATTCCCTCTCGCGTTTGATAATCTCAAAAATGAGAACTTTTCCGGAAGTTCTCATTTTTGATGCTCAAGGTGTTGACACTTTGTCGACACCTTGAGGGCGGGCCTTTCGGCCCGCCCTTGTTTTGTGAATGAATATATACTTAGCTGTTCACAAAGCGTCAGCTGCGCAAAGCAAGAACCGTTTCTTTCCTGTTCGCGGAAAGAAATGGTTCTTGAACTCCGTAGAAAGGCGACCAGAGGAGGGATCCTCTGGACTTCTCTGCATAAATGGGGAGTCTAAGGGAGAAATCGGGTCGCCGCTACAGCAGGTACGCGTGGCTGCTGGCCTTGCATACCGCTGCCGCTCAGTAGTTCTGCTGACGAACGTTGTACCCCGCACCTCCTCGCGGCTCGTTGTGCAGAAAGCTTCGGGTCGTCAGGGACGCCGATCCCTACAAGCACAACACATTTGTGCAGAGCCGCCTGTACGGGAGAAGTATATTCTGCGAGTAGTACAATACAGCGGCAGCGAACACCGAAGTGCTTAAGGCGTGCCAACATTAGGATGGCGGCGAAGATGGTTTTGACCGCAGGCTGTAATCTGCGACCAAGCCAGCGGCCTTTTCTTTCTTACACCGGGCGCGGCGCATTCTTTCTTTTCCCAAGAAGAAAAGAAAGAATGGGGGGCGCATAACACAGCTACTGTCCTGAAAGCTGCTGTGAAATAACGTATAAGAATCAAAACACGCCCAACGTTTTAAACAGCAGGCTCCAGCAGAAAAAGCTCAGCGAGCAGAGGAGGCTCGTCATCACCACGATGTTGCCCGCGAGCTCCGCGTTGCCGCCCATCTGCTGGGCCATGGTGAAGGAGGCCACCGCCGTGGGCGAGGCAAAGAGCGCCAGCAGCGCCACAAACTCCACGCCCCGGAAGCCCAGCAGCAGCGCCAGTGTAAGCGCGATGGCCGGGAAGATCACCAGCCTTCCCAGGCATACGGCCACAAGCTCCTTCCGATAGGGGCCGACGCCGTCAAAGCGGAAGAAGGCGCCCAGCAGAAAGAGCATCAGCGGGCTTGCCACCCGGGAGAGGTCGCGCACGCCGATCTCGAACATCTGCGGCAGGCGGACGCCCAGCAGCAGAAAGACAAGGCCCAGGACGCTGCCCACGATGAGCGGGTTTTTGGCGATGTCCTTCAGCAGCTTTCCGATCTGGGGCTTCTCCCCGGCGTAGACCTCCAGCGTGATGACGGCGAGGATGTTGAACATCGGCACCACCACCGCGCCGAGGACCGCCACCGCGCCCAGATCCACGCCGCCGGCGAGGCCCGCCGCGATGGGGAGCCCCAGGATCAGATAGTTCGAGCGGTAGAGCCCCTGGATCACCACGCCGCGGCTGGGCCTGTCCTTCACAAAGAGGGTGCCGTAGAGCCAGCTGCAGCCGTACATGATCGCCACCCCCGCGACCGCAAAGAGCATCAGCTTTGGCCGGATGGCGGAGGACAGGTCGGAATTGTAGACATTGTAAAAGCACATCGCCAGCATGAAGACCCGGAAAGCCACCGCGTTCATCCGCGAGACCTCCGTGACCTTGATGATGCCGGCGCGCTTGGCCAGATAGCCCACGGCGATGATGAAGAATACCGGGACAATGGCGTTGAGACAGACGAGAAGGCCGTTCATGCGCGTCACCTGTTTTCCTGTAATTGCTTGCTTTCACTCTATCACAGCAGCGCAAAAATGAAAAGGCGGAATTTTCCGCGCGATCGGCCCGGAAGCTTGTAATCATTTCCGCGGCATGGTAAAATAAACTGTCATAACGTCAGCCCCTCAGGGCGGCGGAAGAGGAGAGGGAGGTGCTTTGCTTGGACGAGAAACGGAACCTGGAGCTCCAGGAGCTGGACTATGAGACGCTGCAGGAGCAGCGCACGGACGAGCTGAGCGAGCTGCTGGAGAGCCGCGAGATGAAGAAGCTCCAGCTGAAGATGGAGGAGCTCAACGAGTTCGACGTGGCGGAATTCCTCACGGAGATCCGGGACAAGCGCATGCCCATGGTCTTCCGGCTGCTCTCCAAGGAGAAAGCCGCGGAGGTCTTTTCCCATCTGGAGCCGCCCGAACAGGAGCGCATCATCAACTCCATCACCGACTCGGAGCTGGCCGGCATCGTGGAAGAGATGTACGTGGACGACGCGGTGGACATGATGGAGGAGCTGCCGGCCAACGTGGTCAAGCGTGTCATGCGCACCGCCACGCCCGAGACGCGCGCCATCATCAACCAGTATCTCCACTACCCCGAAAACTCCGCGGGCAGCATCATGACCTCGGAGTTTGTGGACCTGAAAAAATACATGAGCGTGAAGGAATCCTTCGCCCGCATCCGCCGCATCGGCGAGGACAAGGAGACCATCTACGTCTGTTTTGTGACTGACGCCGCGCGCAAGCTGGAGGGCGTGGTCACGGTCAAGGATCTGCTGCTGGCAGATCCCGACACCGAAGTCGGGGAGCTCATGGACCGCAACGTGGTCTTTGCCACCACCACCGAGGACCAGGAGAGCGTCTCGGAGAAGATCTCCGACTACGACCTGCTGGCCATCCCCGTGGTGGACAAGGAGGGCCGCCTGGTCGGTCTTGTCACCGTCGACGATATCATCGACGTCATGGAGCAGGAGACCACCGAGGACATCGAAAAGATGGCCGGTATGATGCCGTCCGACAAGCCCTACTCCCGCACGGGCATCCTGGAGATCTGGAAAAACCGCGTGCCCTGGCTGCTGTTTCTGATGATCTCCGCCACCTTCACCAGCGTGATCCTGACTCATTTTGAGGACATGCTGGCCGTGCAGGCGGCGCTGGTGGCCTTCATCCCCATGCTGATGGGCACGGGCGGCAACTCCGGCGCCCAGGCCTCCACCGCGGTCATCCGCTCCCTGTCCCTGGGCGATACCGAGCCCAAGGACGTGCTGCCCGTCATGTGGAAGGAGCTGCGGGTGGCTTTCCTCTGCGGCCTGACGCTGAGCGCCGTGAACTTCGTGAAGATGCTGCTGCTGGACGGCATGCTGCTCGGCAACGATGAGATCACCATCGCCGTGGCGGCCACGGTCAGCATCTCCATCCTCTTCATCGTCATGTTCGCCAAGGTGGTGGGCAGCATGCTCCCCATCGCGGCGGAAAAGATCGGCGTGGATCCCGCCGTCATGGCAAACCCGCTGATCTCCACCCTCACCGACGCGGTGAGCCTGCTGATCTACATCCACATCGCAAGGATCATATTGCATATATAAGGTGATTTCCCATGGTTGAAATGTCCGTTTTACTCGAAAAAATGCTGATTTTCCTGGTGCTGATGGTCATCGGCTGGGCCCTCGCGAAAAAGGGCATGCTGGACAAAAACAGCACCCGCGCCGTCAGCAATCTCACGATCAATGTCTTCATGTGCGCCACCATCATCGGCTCCGGCCTGGGGATGGATCGGACGCTGGATCTGCGTGAGCTGGGCTATCTGCTGCTGGTGGTCTTTGCCATGCAGCTGCTGGGCTATGTGGTCGCGGCCCTTGCGGTGCGCGTCTTCCCCTGCGACAGGGAGCGTCAGCCGGTCTTTGAGCTTCTCATGAGCATGGGCAACTCCATGTTCATCGCCCTGCCCATCGTGCAGAGCATCTACGGCGCCACGGCAGCTTTCTATGTGGCGCTCAGCTGCCTGCCCTTCAATGTGCTGCTGTACACCTACGGCGTCTACCGCCTGAAAAGCGGCCACGGGGAGGGCGGCCTTCGCGTGAAGGATATGCTTTCCATGCCCCTCTGCGCGACGATCCTTTCGCTGCTGATCCTGCTGCTGCACCTCCCGGTGCCCGGCGCGGTGCGCTCGCTCATCTCCGCCATGTCCGGCGCCACCATGCCGCTGAGCATGATGGTGATCGGCGCGTCCCTCGGCTCCGTGAGCCTGCTGGACGCGTTCAAAAACGGGAAGCTGTACATCGCCTCCGCCGTCCGCCTGCTGTTGATCCCGGTGCTCACCTGGGCGCTGCTGCGGCTCTTTGTCAGCGATCAGGAGCTTCTGATGACCATGGTGATCGTGGGCGCCTGCCCCAGCGCGGTGCTGGTCACGGTGCTGAGCGTCCAGTACGGGCGCGACGCGGTCTTCTCCGCCGAGGGCACGCTGCAGAACACAGCGCTCTCCATGGTCACGATCCCGCTGCTGGTGTGGCTGCTGGGGAGATAGTATTCAGATTTCAGATTTTAGGAGACGGAGGTGCGCGGATGCATATTCCCGCAGGGGCGAGCCAGACCGTGGAGCTGCTGGATTTTGAGGACG
>CAMOXI010000101.1 GCA_946628965.1 uncultured Clostridia bacterium
TTGGCAGCGAAATCAATCGGATTTCCGATTGATTTCGCCATCCGATGATCATTATTGGTCGGCGAAGAGGAAACGCCGAGCGATGCTCGGCGCTACGAGCAGGACGGTCATTCCCCCGTAGGGGCGGGGCTTGCGACGCGAAGCTAGTCCCTTTAGGGGCCCCTCCCGCCGGACATCGCGGAATCCCTTTCATGACGGCATGACAGCAGCAAGGCCGGGGCCCCGCTGCTGTCATGCTGTCATTGTCGTCACGGATGTTCTGTTATCCAGAACATTATCTTGACGGAATTCGGTTTTTGTAGTATAATATCGGCGAACGATGGGGCAAAGCAGGATCCGCCCACTTGTTTTTCCCTTTAAAGTTCTGTTTTACTTTATTTTTTAGGAGGTTGCCTGGATGCATACCGTAACAAAGGAAGAATATCAGGACTGCCGCCGGGAGCTGCTCGGCAAGCTGGAGCCCTGGCTGAAGGCGGAGGGGCTGCTGCTCTCCCCCGGGCGCATGCGCTGCGTCCAATGCGGGGAGGAGACGCCCTTTTCGGGCATTGTGTGGCAGTGCCCCCGCTGCGGCGCCATGGGCGAGCTGCTGGAGACCGCCGCCTTGCTCTACCCGGGGATGGACGATTATCAGCTGCTCCGGACGGTCTACCGGAAGCTGGGGATGAAGTTTTCCCTGCTCGATACCGTCGGGGCGGAGGATCTGATGGAGATGGAATTTCCGCTGCGCCCCTTTCTGGTGGAGGATCTGCTGGGGCAGGGGGTCTATCTGCTGGCCGGGGCGGCCAAGATCGGCAAGAGCTGGCTGGCCCTGGATCTGGCCCAGCACGTGAGTACCGGAGAGGATTTCTGGGGCAGGCGCGTCACCCGGGGAGAGGTGCTGTATCTGAGTCTGGAGGACACTTACGAACGGCTGCAGAGCCGCCTGAGTCTGGTGACGGACGGCTCCCCCGGCCCCATTGCGCTCTGCATCGAGTGCAGCCGGGCCGGAGAGGGTCTGGAGGAACAGCTCGCCCGGCAGATCGCGGCCAGGCCCGGGCTGCGGCTGATCATCGTGGATACACTGCAGAAGGTGCGGCGCAGCACCACCGAGAACTACAGCTACTCGGCGGACTACGACGTGATCAGCACCTTCAAGCGTCTGGCCGACGCCCACGGTCTCACGGTCGTCATCGTCCACCACACCCGCAAGGAGGATGCGGGCGACGCCTTCAACATGGTCAGCGGCACCATGGGGCTCAACGGCGCGGCGGACGGCACGCTGGTGCTGTACAAGCCCGTCCGCTGCGGGGACGAGGCCCTGCTGCAGGTCACCGGGCGCGACCTGCCGGATCAGCGCCTGCGCCTGCAGATGGAGCGCACACACATGCGCTGGCTCTGTCTCGGCAGCGCGGAGGATACGGAGGATGGCCCCGCCGTCGACCCCATCCTGCTCAGCTGCGCCCGCCTGGTGCGGGAGGAGGGAAGCTTCGAGGGCACGGCCAGCGAGCTGCTGGAACGCCTGGCCCCGGACAGCGGCACCAACGCCGCCGCCCTGGGCCGCAAGCTCAACGCCAATGCCGCGCAGCTCGCCCGGCTGGGCGTGCGGATGGAGACCCGCCGCAGCACCGGCGGCCGTTCTATCCGTCTGGAGGCAATGACGTGACGGCAATGACGGCATGTCAGCACAGGGGGCCCGGCCTTCCTGCTGTCATGCCGTCATTCCCGGCACTCTGCGGCTGTTCCACGTCCGCGGGCGATTCATGCGACCCGAGCGCAGCGAGGTAGTCCCTTTAGGGAAATCGCCCCTACGGATTACCGGCCGCTAAACGCCGCAGCACTTCGCCGCTGTCGCACCATGTCCGACCCTGTACCGTGTCCGCGGGAGGGGCAAGCCCCTCCCCTACTGACCACTGACCACTAACCACTGACCACTAATCACCGGCCGCTAAATGCCGCAGCACTTCGCCGCTGTCGCCGTCCAGGCAGATCGATCGCTCGCGGAGCTGCGCGGGGCAGCAGGCGTCGTTATAATTTAGGCATGCGTAGACCGCCAGCGGGTTCTCCGCCGTCATCGCCCAGAAGGGGTACTTGATGATCATGGGCGTATTGCCGCCCACGCCGAGCTCCAGGAACAGCACCCGCTTCCCCGCATGGGCGCGCAGAAAGTCCGCATAGCGCCCCGCCGCTGCCTGCCAGAGCGCGTCCTCCACGAAGCTGTCGTCCACGCGCAGGTTCATGGCCGCAGGCGCGCCGTCGTCCGGGCAGGTCGGGAGCAGCTCCCGGGGGATGCGCAGGGAGACCGCGCTGCCCTCCGGGAGCCGGAAGCCGCCCGCGCCGTCGGGCTCAAAGCCCTGGGCGGCCATGGCCTCCCGGACCCAGGCCTCGTTCTCGTAGGTCTTTTTGATCCTGCCGTCCGGGTGCTGGAACAGGCCGTAATCCCCCTGGGTGTAGAAGAGGCGCGTCCTGTCAAAGCCCGCCTTCTGGAACTGGTGATCCACGTTGGTGGTGATGACAAAATAGTCCTTTCCCTCCACCAGCGAGAGCAGATCCCGGTACACCGGCTTCGGCGCCTCCGTATAGCGGTTGACGTAGATGTTCCGCGCCCAGAAGGCCCAGCGGGTCTCCTCGTCCGGGAAGGGATAGAAGCCGCCGGAATACATGTCCGTAAAGCCGAAGCGCTCCCGGAAGTCAAAAAACCAGCGTTCAAAGCGCTCCCCGCTGTAGGTGAAGCCCGCCGCGGTGGAGAGCCCGGCCCCCGCCCCGATGACGACCGCCTCGGCGCGCGCCAGCTCCGTTTGCAGGCGGCGGAGGTTTTCCTCCCGGCCGCCGGTGTCGTCGGTCAGGCCGCCGCGGAAGCTGCGCACATAGGCGATCCCCTTCTGCAGCGTCTGCTCATAGTCCGCTTTTCTGTTAAGTGAGAAGATGTTCATAGCGTTCCCTGTCCCTGTCGTTGAATACGTTGAAGATCACGCGGTCCATGGCCCCCGGGTGCGCCGCGAGCCAGCCCTCCACGGTCTGCACCGCGATCTCCGCCGCCCGCTGCTTCGGGAAGCGGAAGACGCCCGTGGAGATGCAGCAGAAGGCCACCGAGCGCAGGCCGTTTGCGGCGCAGAGTGCGAGGGTGTTCGTGTAGCAGTCGGCCAGCTCCCGCTCCAGGGCGGGCGTCAGCGCGTCCTGCACGATGGGCCCCACGATGTGCACCACCTTCTTCGCCGGGAGATTGTAGGCCTCCGTCAGCATGGGCACCGCCGTGGGCTGCTCATAGTCCCGGCCGTAGCGGATGCGCAGGGCGCGCATCTTTTTGTCGCACTCGGCCCGCAGCTGTACGCCCGCGAAGGAGTGGATGCAGTTGTCGATACAGCTGTGCATGGGCACAAAGCAGCCCAGCATCTGGGAATTGGCCGCGTTCACGATGGCGTCCGCGGCGAGGCGGGTGATGTCCCCCTGCCAGACGGACATCCCGCCGCGCAGGGCCGGAATCTCCTCCGGGCGGACGATTCCCTTCTCCTCGGCCCGCGCCTGCAGGTAGGCGTCCTGCAGCCGCAGGGTCTCCGCCGCCATGTCCCCGGGCATGCGGATGTTCATCAGGGAGCGGAGGATCCGCCGTCTGCCCTCCGTGTCCCGCGGGGTCTCCAGGTCGCGGTAGTCCACCGAATCCGCCTTGAAGGCCTCCACCAGCTCATACAGCCTCTGTTCCTGCGTTTTGTTTTCGTTCATGCCGTCTCCTTTGCGTATCGCAGATCGGTTTCGTCTTTCTGCCTCAAGGATAGCACAAGTCCGCCGCAATTGCTATCGCTTTTCCCGGTTCCGGCGCCGGGCGTCGATTGCGAAGGCGGTTTTCTTATGATATAATGAAGAAAAAACAGGAGGCGCTCATCATGGATGAACTCAAAAAGAAAGACCTGCAGCAGGCCGCCCACCTACCGCTGCAAGGCCTGCGGCTATGAGTGGATGCTGGCGCTGTGATGCGCGGGACATGACATACCTGCACCATACAGACAGCCCGCTCGGCGGCATCACCCTGGCCGGCGACGGCGAAGCGCTGACCGGCCTGTGGTTTGACGGGCAGAAGCACTTCGGCGCGGGCCTTCCCGCAGACTGCGAAGAGCGGATGCTTCCCGTCTTTACAGAGGCGGAGCGCTGGCTGCAGGCCTACTTTGCCGGGGAAAACCCGGACTTCACCCCGCCGCTTGCACCGCAGGGCACGGCATTTCAGAAGGCCGTGTGGGACATTCTGCTGACCATCCCCTACGGTGAGACCGCAAGCTACGGCGCGATCGCCGCCCGGCTTGCAAAAACGCGGGGGCTTCCCCACTTCTCCGCCCAGGCCGTGGGCGGCGCGGTCGGGCGCAACCCGATCTCGCTGCTGATCCCCTGCCACCGGGTCGTCGGCGCGGACGGCAGTCTCACCGGCTACGCCGGCGGGCTGGAGAAGAAGCGCTTTCTGCTCCGGCTGGAGGCCGGTGCACGATGAGCGCGTCCGCTTTCTGCCAAACGGCTGCGTCGATATGAAACGGCACCGGTGGGAAATCTGAATACAGCATACAGAAAGCCTGCCGCGGATCTGCGGCAGGCTTTCATGCTTTTTTCTCTGATTACGCGTTCACGTACTTGTGCAGCGTTTCGCGGACGGCGCCGGGGCCGGCGGTCAGCTCGGTAAAGTAGGCGCAGACCCTGTCGGCCAGTCCCGCTTCCACGAGATCGACGCCGAAGATGGTCTTGTTGCGCAGCAGGCCCTCCAGCTTCGCGCAGTCGGGCTTCTCGCCCAGCTGCATCCCGGCCACGTACTCCTGCGCGGTGGCGAGCAGCGGATCGGGAGAGGGCTCGAAGGCCTCGCCCTTGTCGTTCACGGCCATCAGGTAGCGCAGCCAGCCCGCGTGCACCAGCGGGATCAGCTTCAGATCCTCGACCTTGAGGCTGTCAGAGGCCAGGTAGGCCTTGATGGTCTCGCCGAAGCGGATGGGCAGCTTCTGGGAGGTGTCGGTGGCGATGCGCTGAGGGGTGTCCGGCATGAAGGGGTTGGGGATGCGCACCTTCACCACGGTGTCGATGAAGTCCTGGGGCTTGATGATGCCGGGGTCGGT
>CAMOXI010000102.1 GCA_946628965.1 uncultured Clostridia bacterium
TGAAGATCTGCGCCTTCCTCTGGACCTACTACGGCTACCCCAACTCCAACTACGAAGACGTAAACGTGGAGATCATGCGCATGCGCAACGGGGAGATCATGGCCCGGGATGAGATGATGCGCGGCAGTCTGCCCAAGGTGGATTACGTGGCCGGCGTGCCGGATTCCGGCGTGCCCCACGCCATCGGCTATGCCAACCGCAGCGGCAAGCCCTTCGCCCGTCCCTTCGTCAAGTACACCCCCACCTGGCCCCGCTCCTTCATGCCCTCCAACCAGGCCATGCGCGATCAGGTTGCCAAGATGAAGCAGATCCCGGTACCCGAGCTCATTGAGGGCAAAAAGCTCCTCTTTGTGGATGATTCCATTGTCCGCGGCACGCAGCTGCAGAGCACGGTGGACTTTCTGTATGAGTCCGGCGCGGCGGAAGTGCATATGCGCTCTGCCTGCCCGCCCATCATGTACGCCTGCAAGTATCTGAACTTTTCCCGCAACAACTCCGATATGGATCTGATCGCCCGCCGCACCATCCGTGAACTGGAAGGTGACGAGGGCGAGCAGCACCTGGAGGAGTATGCCGATTCCGCCACTGAACGCGGTCAGTGCCTGCTTCACGCGATCTGTGAAAAGCTGGGCTTTGACTCCCTGGGCTATCAATCTCTGGACGGTCTGCTGGAGGCCATCGGCATCGATAAAGACAAAATCTGTACCTACTGCTGGAACGGAAAAGAATGATCGCTTTTTGATCCTTTTTCGCACAATTGGAAAGGAATAACACGATGGAAAACTCCCATTCCGCATCCTACGCCGCGGCCGGCGTGAATATTGAAGCCGGTTACGAGGGCGTTCGCCTGATGAAAAAGCATGTGGAGCGCACCTTTATCCCCGGCGTTGTGTCTGATATCGGCGGCTTCGGCGGCCTGTTTGCCCCGAATCTCATGGGGATGAAGGAGCCGATCCTGGTCTCCGGTACAGACGGCGTCGGCACCAAGCAGCGCATCGCCCAGCTGATGGACAGGCACGACACCGTCGGCATCGACTGCGTGGCTATGTGCGTCAACGACATCGTCTGCTGCGGCGCAAAGCCCTTGTTCTTCCTTGACTACATCGCCATCGGCAAGAACGATCCCGAGAAAGTGGCAACGCTGGTCTCCGGCGTGGCCGAGGGCTGTGTCCAGGCTGGATGCGCCCTGATCGGCGGTGAGACCGCAGAGCATCCCGGCACCATGCAGCCGGACGACTATGACCTGGCCGGCTTTTCCGTGGGCATTGTGGATAAGGAGAAGATCATCGACCAGAACGCCATGGTCTCCGGCGATGTGGTCATCGCGCTCCCCTCCAGCGGCATCCACTCCAACGGCTATTCCCTGGTGCGCAAAGTGTTCGACGTGGAGCATGCGGATCTGGGGAAGGAGGTTCCCGAACTCGGTAAGCCACTGGGCGAAGCCCTGCTCACACCGACGCGCATCTATGTCAAGCCTGTCGTGGCCGCGCTGGAAGTGGCGAAGATCCACGGCATCAGCCACATCACCGGCGGCGGTTTTTATGAGAACATTCCCCGCTCCGTGCCCGCTGGACTCTGCGCGAAGATCGAGAAGGCTGCCATCAAGACGCCCGCGATCTTTGACCTGATCCAAAAGATCGGCTATATTCCCGAGCGCGACATGTTCAACACCTTCAACATGGGCGTGGGCATGAGCCTGATCGTGTCCCGCGACAGTGTGGACAGCGCCATGGACGCTCTCTGCGGCCGCGGCGTGGAGGCCTATATCGTGGGCGAGATCGTCCGCGGTGACGACAAAATCGTGCTATGCTGAGAAACTACATCCTTGACGGCATTCTTGCCGGCGGCATGGTCTCCATCGGCGGAGCCGTACTGCTCTCCTGCGACAATCGCTATGTTGGCGCGCTGCTCTTCTGCATCGCGCTCCTCTCCATCTGCTGGTTCGGCTTTAACCTCTATACCGGCAAGGTCGGCTTCCTGCTCCGCAATCACAGCAAAAGCGCCCTGCCGGAGGCCTTTTGGGGCCTTCTGGGCAACGCCATCGGCACGCTGCTCTTCGGGCTGCTGATCGCCTATGCGCTTCCTCATCTGAAAGAGGCCGCCGTCGCCGCCTGCGAAAAGCGCCTGACCCAGCTTCCGCTGCAGACAGTGATCCGCGGCTTTGGCTGCGGCATCCTGATGTATACCGCAGTCTGGGTGTATCGGGAGAAGAAAACACCGCTTGGCATTCTCTTCTGCATCCCCGTGTTTATTCTCGCGGGTTTTGAGCACTCCATCGCCGATATGTTCTATTTTGCGCTTGCCGGTCTTTTCCGACTGCGGAGCCTCTTGTTCCTGCTGCTGGTCGTCCTGGGCAATTCTCTGGGCGGCCTGTTCATCCCCTTTCTTCAAAGCCTGAAAGGAGAGCATCATGGATAAGACGAAAATCGCCGTGCTGGTCTCCGGCGGCGGCACCAATCTCCAGGCGCTCATCGATGCCCAGAAAAGCGGCGTTCTTCACAGTGGTGAAATCGCCCTCGTCATCTCCAACAATGCCATCGCCTATGCGCTGACCCGCGCCGCCGAAGCAGGTATTCCGGCTCTGACCATCACGAAGAAGGACTGCGGCAGCCAGGAGGCTTTCGAGGATGCGCTGATCCGGGCGCTGGACGATCACTGCATTGAGCTGATCGTCCTGGCCGGCTTCATGAGTATCCTAAGTGAGCGCTTCACTCACCATTTTGAGAAGCGCATCATCAACGTCCACCCCTCGCTGATTCCCTCTTTCTGCGGCAAGGGCTTCTATGGGCTCAAGGTCCATGAGGCTGCGCTTGCCTACGGCGTCAAGGTCACCGGCGCCACCGTGCACTTTGTCAATGAGATTCCCGACGGCGGGCAGATCATCCTGCAGAAGGCCGTCAGCGTTCTCCCCGGCGACACCCCGAAAACCCTGCAGAAGCGCGTGATGGAACGCGCCGAATGGATCATCCTGCCCGAGGCGGCCGAGCTGGTCTCCTCCCGGATCAAAAAAGAAAAGGAGTACAGACAATGACGGATTTTCTCGCATTTCTGAAAAACAATCCCTACCCGGGCAGAGGCATCGCCGTGGGGAAAGACCGCGTCTATTATTTCATCATGGGCCGCAGCGAAAACAGCCGCAACCGCATCTTTTCTCTGACTGAGGACGGCATCCGCACTGAGGCCTATGACGCCTCCAAAATGAAGGATCCCAGCCTGATCATCTATCACCCCGTGCGCAGCATGGGCAGCGATCTGATCGTCACCAACGGCAACCAGACCGACACCATCCGCGACATGGGCGACTTCCGCGCAGCCCTCGCTACCCGCGAGTATGAGCCGGACGAACCCAACTGGACGCCCCGCATCTCCGCCATCTGCCATGCTGACGGCAGCTTTGAGCTGTCCATCCTCAAGCATGTGGATGGACGCTGCCTCCGCTGCTTCTACAGCTATGAAGGCTGTGACGAGGGCAGGGGCTACTTTATCAGCACCTATCAGGGAGATGGCTCTCCCCTGCCCAGCTTCAGCGGTGAACCCCTGCAGATCGACATGCCGGAGCCTGAGGAAGTCTGGGAAGCGCTCAACAAGGACAACAAGGTTTCGCTTTACACCAATGTGAACGGTGAAGTCAAACTCTTCAATAAACATCTGGGGGATTAACATGAAAGAATTCGAACTGAAATACGGCTGCAACCCCAACCAGAAGCCCGCCAAGATCTTCATGAAGGACGGAAGTGAGCTGCCCGTCACCATTCTGAACGGCCGGCCCGGTTTCATCAACTTTCTGGACGCTCTCAACTCCTGGCAGCTGGTCAAGGAGCTGAAAGAGGCCACCGGACTTCCCTCCGCCGCCTCCTTCAAGCACGTCTCTCCCGCCGGCGCCGCCGTGGGTCTCCCTCTGAGCGACGTGGACAGGCACATCTATTTTGTCGCCGATGACGCCGAGCTCTCCCCCATCGCATGCGCCTACATCCGCGCCCGCGGCGCCGACCGCCTCTGCTCCTACGGCGACTGGGCCGCACTGAGCGACGTATGTGACGCCGCCACCGCCGCTTACCTGAAAGACGAGGTCTCCGACGGCATCATTGCTCCGGGCTACACCGAGGAGGCGCTGGCCATTCTCAAGACCAAGAAAAAGGGCAACTACAATGTTGTCCAGATCGACCCCGACTACGTCCCTGTACTGCAGGAGACGAAAGATGTGTTCGGCGTGACCTTTGAGCAGGGGCACAACAATTTCAAGATCGACGATGCCCTGCTGCAGAACATCGTCACTGAGAACAAGGAGCTGCCCAAGCAGGCAAAGATCGACATGATCGTCTCGCTTATCACGCTCAAGTACACCCAGTCCAACTCCGTCTGCTACGTCAAGGACGGGCAGGCCATTGGCGTGGGCGCCGGCCAGCAGAGCCGCATCCACTGCACCCGTCTCGCTGGCTCCAAGGCTGACAACTGGTATCTGCGCCAGCACCCGAAAGTGCTGGGCCTCCAGTTTATCGACGGCATCCGCCGCCCCGACCGGGACAACGCCATCGATATCTACACTTCCGATGAATACGACGACGTGCTGCGAGACGGCGAATGGCAGCGCGTATTCAAGGTCCGCCCCGAGATTCTGACCGCGGAAGAGAAAAAAGCCTGGATCGCCACCCAGAGCGGCGTGACCTGCGGGTCTGACGCCTTCTTCCCCTTCGGCGACAATGTGGAGCGCGCACGCAAGTCCGGCGTGCAGTACATTGCCGAGCCGGGCGGCTCCATCCGCGACGACCATGTGATCGACACCGCCAACAAATACGGAATCGTCATGGCCTTCACCGGCATGCGCCTGTTCCACCACTAATACCTGTTCGATTGCGAAACTCCGCTTTCGCAATCGAACAGCCATTCATACCAATAAAGGAGAAAAAGCATGAAGGTTCTTGTGGTTGGCGGCGGCGGACGCGAGCACGCCGTCATCAAGAAGCTGAAAGCGAACCCCGATATTACTGATATCTATTGCCTCCCCGGCAACGGCGGCATCGCCCGGGACGCGACCTGCGTCCCCATCGGTGCCAAGGACA
>CAMOXI010000103.1 GCA_946628965.1 uncultured Clostridia bacterium
TGCCGCAGTAGGCGTCGCCGCGGCCGTTGATGAGGTCGCCGTCGCCCTCGGCGGCGGCCACGAACATGCAGGGGCCGTCAAAATTCTTGGCGATCAGGGTCTCGGGGGTCTCGGGGCCGAAGTTGCCGAGGAAGACAACCAGGGCGTTGCAGCCGGCGGCCTTCACGTCTTCGACGGCCTTGAGCATGTCCTTCTCGTTCTCGACGGTGACGGGGCACTCGTAGATGTTGCCGCCGCAGGTCTTGACGATGGCTTCACGACGGGCGATGGACAGGCCGATGGGGAAACAGTCGCGGGATACGGCAACGATGCCGAGCTTGACTTCGGGGATGTTCTGCATAATCAATTTCTCCTTTATTTACAGATCTTTTTCAATGTCGATGTTCTCACCGCAGAGGCCGATGTGGGCGCCTCTGCCGGCCTCGCGGGATTCAGGATGGGCCAGAAGCCACTTGTTGCGGGCCCAGAGCCACTTGTCCTCTTCGTTCTTCGCCTCGATTTCAGGCTTGTCGGTATTCGTGCCGAGAGGCAGCACCACCGCCACGCGGAAGCCGCAGTGGGGGCAGGTATGGCAGGGGGCGTAGTGCAGCGTGGTGGCATAGACCTCCACGGGCACGCCCTTGGGTACGCGGAAGGCCTTGACCTTCGCGGTGTCGAGGACGCCGTCCACGATCTCGTCCTCCTTCGCGAGCAGCAGGATGAAGTCCTTTGTGCCCACGTTCACCTCGCTGTCCCGGTGGTACTCCAGGCAGTTGAGCTTCGTGTTGTGGCCCCAGCACATACCCAGCTGAATGGGCATGCCGCCGTAGGCGCGGTCGCGGAACTCGCCGAAGATGGCGCAGGCCTCCAGGCTCTCGATGCCGGGCTGGTAGGCCGTGCCGGTCTCGGGATGGGGAATGGCCTCCATCGCCGCCAGCAGTTCCGCCGTGTCATAGCCCTCCAGCACCTTGCCGTAAGGCTTGAATTCGGGATCGGTTACCGAATAAATGTGCATAGCGCGTCCTCCTTCTTTATTGCAGATCCGGGAAGATAGTCTTCATCGCCGGATAGATCTTACGGAATTTCTGATACTGCGCCTCGTAGCGGGCGGTGAGCTCGGGATCGGGTTTTGTGACGGAGGCAAGCTCCACCAGCGCGTCGCTCGCGGCCTGGACGCTGGCAAACTGCCCGCAGCCCACCATGGCCAGCATCGCACCGCCGTAGCCGGGGCCCTGCTCGGTCTTGACCATCTCCAGCGGGATGCCCAGGACGTTGGCAAAGATCTTCCGCCAAAGGGGCGACTTCGCGCCGCCGCCGCAGAGCTTGGAGCTGGGGATTTCCAGCCCCAGGGAGCGGGCCACCTCCAAAGAGTCGCGGATAGCGAAGGCCACACCCTCGAGCACGGCCTGGGTCAGGTCGGCGCGGCTTGTGTCCATCGTCATGCCCACGAAGCATCCGCGGGCGTTCACGTCATTGATCGGGCTGCGCTCGCCCATCAGGTAGGGCAGGAAGAAGACGTGGTTGCGGCCCAGCCTGTCCTCTGTGATGGGCTTCTGCTCGGCGGGGTAATCCGCCGTGTTCAGGATCTCCTCGCAGAACCACTTGTTGCAGCTGGCCGCGGAGAGCATGCAGCCCATCAGGTGATAGCCGCCGTCCGCGTGGGCAAAGGCGTGCAGGGCGTTATTCGGGTCCACGCCGAAGCGCGCGGAGGAGATGAACAGGGTGCCGGAGGTGCCGAGGGACAGGTTGCAGCCGCCCTCGCCCACGACGCCGGTACCGACGGCCGCCGCCGCATTGTCGCCCGCGCCGGCCACGACCTTCACGCCCGCGGGCAGACCCAGCGCCGCCGCGATCTCGGGCAGCACCGTGCCCACGACCTCAAAGCTTTCAAAAAGCTTCGGCATCTGCGCTTCGGACACGCCGCAGATGTCCAGCATCTCCTGCGACCAGCACTTGTGCTGCACGTCCAGCAGCAGCATGCCGGAGGCGTCGGAATAGTCGCAGCAGTGGACGCCGGTGAGCCTGTAGTTGATGTAGTCCTTGGGGAGCATGATCTTCGCGATGCGGGCGAAGTTCTCCGGCTCGTGCTTCTGCATCCAGAGGATCTTCGGCGCAGTGAAGCCCGCGAAGGCGATGTTTGCCGTGAGGGCGGAGAGCTTCTCCTTGCCGATCACGTTATTGAGGTAGTCCACCTCTTCGCCGGTGCGCCCGTCGTTCCAGAGGATGGCGGGGCGGATGACCGCGTCCCCGGCATCCAGGGCCACCAGACCGTGCATCTGGCCGCCGGCGCCGATGCCGGCCACCTGGGAGGCGTCCTCCCCTTCCAGCAGCTCACGCACGCCGCTCACGCAGCCGTCCCACCAGTCGGCGGGATTCTGCTCCGACCAGCCGGGCTGGGGGAAGGAGAGCGGATATTCTTTTGTGACCTCGCGGCGGATCGCGCCGGTCTCATCCACAAGCAGGAGCTTGACCGCCGAAGTGCCGAGGTCGATGCCGATATAGAGCTTCATAGCGTCACCTCTGTCTTGAATTATGATTCATATAGGAAAAAGCTTGTAACAATTCTTTTACTCTGATACTCTATATTATACAGGATAAAAAGCGAAAGGGAAAGAGGAATATGAAAAGGAATGTAAAAGAATGGCTCCTGCGGATCGTGATTCTGCTTCTGGGGCTTACGGTCGCCCATCTGGGTGTCACGCTGTTTCTGCTGTCCGACCTGGGCTCCGACCCCTTCAACGTGTTCGTGCAGGGACTCTTTCGCACGCTGGAGAGGCTGCTGCACTGGCCCTTTCTGACCCATGGCAGGACACACATCACAGTGAGCCTGTTGATCGTTCTGGTACTGCTCATCGTGGACCGCAGCTATCTCAAAATCGGGACCGCGCTGTGCATGCTCTTCGGCGGGCCGATCATCGACTTTTTCTCTGCCCTGCTCTCCCCCGCTCTCGCGGGAGCCGCGCTGCCGCTGCGCGTCCTGATGCTGGTGGCAGGCTGCGCGATCCTCGCTTTCGGCATGACCATCGTTATCCGCTCCGACGCAGGCACCGGCCCCAACGATCTGGTGGCGCTGGTGCTCAGCGAGAAGCGGGGCTGGCCCTTCAGCTGGACCAGAGTCGGCGTGGACGCCCTCTTTGCCCTGCTGGGCTTTCTCGCGGGCGGGGTGGTCGGACTCGGGACCGTGATCTGCATGTTCCTCGTGGGGCCGGTGGCGGGCTTTTTCCTGCCCGTCAACGGCCGCTGGATCGACGCGCTGGTGGGGCGGGTCTGCGAAAAGCGCTGATTCTCAACGCGCTTTCCGCTCCAGCGATTTCAGCAGCTGCTTCTGCACCGGCAGGCGAAGCCGCCGGGGATAGAGCGCCCCGTATTCGGCAGCGAGGGACGCTGCCTCGACAGGGCTGAGGCAGCCCATAAGCGCACCGCCCAGGCCCTGCACCGCGATCAGCATCCAGTAGAGGCTTTTCACTTCCTCATGGGCCTGCGGCGCCGCAAACTGAAAGCGGAGGATCTCCGCCGCGGTCTCCGATCCGGGCGAAGATTCCGCGCAGGCTTTCAGCAGCTCTTCCAGCTCCTGCGTGAAGCGCTCGTGGCAGGGATCGTCCGCCGGGCCGGGCGTCAGGCCGAAGAGCCCGTCGCCGATCTTCCGGTTTTTCTCCAGCTCCTCTGCCTTCCGGATATAGTCGTTATACAGCTTTTCCACCCGGGAAAGCCAGGATGCTTCCATTTTCCTACTCCTCGACCTGTTCAGTTTCGTCCGTTTCCCCGGTTTCGGTCTGTGCGGGCAGCCTTGCCGCCTCCACCTCCTTCCGCCAGCGGCGGATCAGGTAGACGACGAAGGCAAGGGCGGCGATCGCAAAGAAAGCCGCCGCCGCGTAGGCCACAGCCGGAGACATGCTGGTCTCCCCGGTGCGGACGCCCTTCACGATCTGCCAGGCAAGATAGAGCAGATAGCCCGCGACCAGGGCGCGCAGCGTGGCGCTGGTGCCCGCGCGTGCCCGGCGCTGTACGTCATATTCAAAGTGTTCCTTGTCGTTCATAGTAATCTTCAAACAGAGGGCAGCGGCGAAATATAATGCCGCTGCCCTTTTTGCAGTTCGGACGGATCAGCCGGCCTTGCCGGTCTTGTGGTTGGAGACCACGTCGAAGATAACGGCCACCAGCAGCACCGCGCCTTTGACGATGTACTGCCAGTTGTTGTCCAGGCCGATGATGGACATGCCCTGGTTGATGACGCCGAGGAAGATAGCGCCGATGCAGATGCCGGCCACCGTGCCGGAGCCGCCGTAGGCGGAGGCGCCGCCGATGAAGCAGGAGCCGATGGCGTCCATCTCGAAGGCGTTGCCGGTGTCGCCGTTGACGGAGGCGATACGGGCGGCCATCAGCAGGCCGGAGAGACCGGCCAGGAAGGACATGGACAGGTAGGCCAGGAAGTAAACCTTGCGGGTATCGATACCGGAGAGCTTGGTCGCCTTCTCATTGCCGCCGACGGCGTAGAAGTAGCGGCCGAGGGCGGTCTTGCTGGTGATGAAGGAGTAGATGAACACCACCGCGAGCACCCAGAGCAGCATGACGGGGATGCCCTTATATTTGGCCAGCTTCCAGGAGTAGAAGACGATCAGGGCCGCGATGATCGCCATTTTCAGCAGCTCCGGGGCAAGGGGGCCGACGGCATAGCCTTTCTTCTGCTTCGAAGCCCGGCTGGTAAATACGCTGATGAGCAGGATGACCGCGATCACGACGCCGACGATCAGCGCCGAGGGCAGCCATTTTTCCTTGGCGTTGTCAAGGCCCGGGATCTGCACGTAGGAGGCGAAGATGTTTAGAAACAGCGTGTCCTTGACGGGGACCGTCTTGGATGCCAGGATCACGCGGCCGAGGCCGCGGAACAGGAACATGCCGGACAGCGTGCAGATAAAGGGCGGGATATGGACATAGCCGATCCAGAAGCCCTGCCA
>CAMOXI010000104.1 GCA_946628965.1 uncultured Clostridia bacterium
CGATGGAGACCGTGAGCGGCTCCGGGTCCTTGCTCTCCTTGTGCAGGGCGATGCGTTCGCTGAGCTGCTCGTGCAGGGCCTGCACCACGTCAAAGCGCAGATCCTTGTCCAGGGTCTCGGTCAGCACCTCGTCAAAAGTCTCCTTCTGCCGCCCGGCGGACATGGGCACCGGCGTGCGGAACACCGCGTCGATAAACTCCTGATGGATGACCGCACTGTTTTTGGAATAGAAAAGCGCGTTGTAGATGTTGGCGGCACGGTCGTCGAAGGCAGGCCAGAGGAAGCCCAGCTCCGGAGACGCCACCACCTGGCCGGCAAAAGCGCTGTGGAAGCGCTTCTCCTCCGGCTCGTAGCCCAGCTCCAGCTTGCCGGTTTTCACCGGGCAGATGGAGCAGAGGATGTATTTGTACACGTCGCCCCGGTCGTCCTCGCTGCCGTCCTTGCCGTAGTGCGGCACGTCGTAGCGGTCGAAGGCCAGGAGGATCAGGTAATTGTCCTCCCCCATGTCGATGCTGTCGATGACGGCCTGATAAAAGGCCTCGCGCAGGGCGGCGTCCTCCAGCTCGCACTTGCGCAGAGCGGAGAGCAGCTTGTGTTCCTCGCTGTCCATGACCTGTTTCGTAGCAAAGGAGATATCCAGCAGGTTCTTGCCCAGAGCGCCGCCCAGGGCCTTTTTCAGCAGGGCCAGATACTTCTCCTGCTCCTCCCGGGTGATGAGGCCCATGGACTCATCGATACTGGCGATGATCTCCTTATTCGAGTTTACATAACATCCGTAAATGTGCTGGATGCTGTTGTGTTCCGGCCGGATGCGGCGCCGGATCTCGCCCAGTTCTTTCTGATTCATTGTTTTTCCTCCCACAGTACGGCCTCGCCCGCGGCGAGGCTCTTCGGCATATCCAGGATGCGCTGGTTGCGGCTGCCGCGAAAGCGCAGCGAGATATCCTTCTCCGCCTGGACAAAGGGCCCGTCCACCAGCACGTCCAGCAGGCCGAGCAGCTCATCCGTCGCATCTATGCGGGGGCGGCTCCCCTCCTGCCGCAGCGTTTCAAAGGTGTAGCCGGAATAGGCCCAGATCGTCTTGCCCGGGAGTTCTTCGCGTAGCCGGCGCAGGAAGGGCAGCAGCGCGCGCTGGTTCTCCGGCTCCATCGGGTCGCCGCCGAGCAGCGTCAGCCCAGCGATGTAGTCGGGAGACAGCATGTCCAACAGCTCCCGCTCCGTGCGCTCGGTAAAGGGCTCGCCGAAGCAGAAGTTCCAGGTCTCGGGCTGGAAGCAGCCCTCGCAGTGGTTCGTGCAGCCGGAGACGAACAGGCTCACCCGCACGCCCGGGCCGTCTGCGATATCACAGTTTTTGATATTGCCGTAATACATTTCATTCTCCCGGATACAAAGGATATGTCATCCTGAGCGGAGCGAAGGATCTCATTGACACAGAGAGATCCTTCGCCGCTTTGCGGCTCAGGATGACATGATGATAATCCCAATTGCAGATCAAAGATGCAGCACGCGCTCTTTGATCTCCTGCGTCCGGCCCTGGTTCCAGAACTGGGTGCCGATGTAGCCGCAGGTGCGGCGCGCCACGTTCATTTTGTTCTGGTCCCGGTTGCCGCAGCATGGGCAGGTCCAGACCAGCTTGCCGTTATCCTCCTGGATCTCGATCTCCCCATCCCAGCCGCAGACCTGGCAGTAGTCGCTCTTGGTGTTGAGCTCGGCGTAGAGGATGTTGTCGTAGATAAACTGCATCAGCGCAATGACCGCGTCCAGGTTGTGGGCCATGTTCGGCACTTCCACGTAGCTGATCGCGCCGCCGGGCGACAGGGCCTGGAACTTGGCCTCGGTGCGGATCTTGTCAAAGGCGTTGATGGGCTCTGTCACATGGATGTGATAGGAGTTCGTGATATAGCCCTTGTCCGTGACGCCGGGGATCACGCCGAAGCGCTTCTGCAGGCACTTGGCAAACTTGTAGGTGGTGCTCTCCAGCGGGGTGCCGTAGAGAGAATAGTCGATGTTCTCGGCGGCCTTCCACTTGGCAGTGTACTCGTTGAGCCTGCGCATGATCTGGAGGCCCAGCTCCTCGCCCTCGGGCTCGGTGAGCTTCTTGCCGTTTAAGGCCATGACGCACTCCCAGAGGCCGGCATAGCCCAGGCTCAGGGTGCTGTAGCCGTCGTAGAGCAGGCGGTCGATGGGCTCGCCCTTGTCAAGTCTTGCCAGGGCCCCGTACTGCCACAGGATGGGCGCCACGTCGGACAGGGTGCCCTTGAGCCGGTCATGGCGGCAGCGCATGGCCCGGTGGCAGAGCTCCATGCGCTCATCGAAGATCTGCCAGAAGGCGTCCATATCCCCATGGGCGGAGAGGCCGATGTCCACCAGGTTCACAGTGACCACGCCCTGGTTGAAGCGGCCGTAGTACTTGTGCTTGCCCGGCTCATAGTTCTTCGCGCGGGCGATGTTGCCGATGCCCTTGTCCGTAAAGCGGTCCGGCGTCAGGAAGGAGCGGCAGCCCATGCAGGTGTACACGTCGCCTTTCAGTTCCCGCATGACCTTCTCGGAGATGTAGTCCGGCACCATGCGCTTGGCGGTGCAGCGGGCGGCAAGCTTCGTCAGTTCGAAATACTTCGTGCCCTCGCGGACGTTGTCCTCCTCCAGCACGTAGATGAGCTTGGGGAAGGCCGGGGTGACCCAGACACCCTGCTCGTTCTTCACGCCCTCCAGGCGCTGGCGCAGGACTTCCTCGATGATGAGGGCCAGATCATCCTTTTCCCGCTCGTTCTTCGCCTCGCCCAGGTACATGAAGACCGTGACGAAAGGCGCCTGGCCGTTGGTGGTCAGCAGGGTGACGACCTGATACTGAATGGTCTGCACACCGCGGCGAATCTCCTCGCGCAGCATGCGGTCCACCAGCTTTTCCCGGGTCTGCTCGTCCACGGTGATGCCGGTCTCGGAAAACTCCTCGGTGATCTCCCGGCGGATCTTCTCGCGGCTCACATCCACGAAGGGGGCCAGGTGCGCCAGGGAGATGGACTGCCCGCCGTACTGGTTGGAGGCCACCTGGGCGATGATCTGGGTGGCGATGTTGCAGGCGGTGGAAAAGCTGTGGGGCTTCTCGATGAGCGTACCGGTGATGACAGTACCGTTCTGCAGCATGTCCTCCAGGTTCACCAGGTCGCAGTTATGCATGTGCTGCGCGTAGTAGTCCGTGTCATGGAAGTGGATGATGCCCTCGTTATGGGCCTCCACGATATCCTGGGGCAGGAGCAGGCGCGCGGTCAGATCCTTCGACACCTCGCCCGCCATGTAGTCGCGCTGGGTGGAGTTGATGACCGGGTTCTTGTTGGCGTTCTCCTGCTTGGCCTCTTCGTTTGCGCACTCGATGAGGGACAGGATCTTGTCGTCCGTGGTGTTGGACTGGCGCACCAGCGCGCGGGTGTAGCGGTAGGTGATGTAGCGCTTGGCGACCTCAAAGGCGCCGTGGGCCATGATCTGCCGCTCCACCATATCCTGCACTTCTTCCACGCTGGGCGCGCGGCCCAGCAGCTCGCAGGTGGCGGTGACGCGGTCGGTCATTTCTTCGATATCGGAAGCGGACAGACGCTCGCTCACGTCCGCCGCGGCATTGGCTTTGCTGATGGCTGCGGCGATCTTCGCACTGTCGAAATCGACCTCCGAGCCGTTGCGCTTGATGATACGCATAGTGGCAGGATCTCCCTTTTGCACAATATCTGGTATGGCGTGCAGGAGGGACTATACCATATCCGGTTGGGAAAGTCAAAGACTTCCTTTTGCAAGTTTCTGTCACCGATTGTCGCAAATCTCGAAACGCCTGTCGTCACAGGCTTTCGGGATTGATTTGAGAGGCTTAACATGCTATAGTATTTCCATCAAATGTATGCAAAGGAGAAGCCCTATGAAAGTATCCGAACTGCCTTACAAGAGAGTCACGATCGAAGAGGTCCGCGGCGTGATGGATGACGTGATCGCGCGCGTCCGGAACGCGGAGAGCGCCGATGAAATCCTCGCCGCCCGCGAGGACTATCTCAGGATGCTGCGCGAATATCACACAGCCGCCTGCCTTGCCTCCACGCGCTACACCCTCAATACCGTCGATCCATTCTACAGCGCCGAGAACGATTATTATGACGAGATCGGACCCGCGGTGCAGAACGACATTGTGCGCTACTGCGCGGCGCTGCTGGATTCGCCGTTTCGGGCCGAGCTTGAAGAGCGGCTGAGCCCCGTGTTGTTCAAGTCCATGGAGGTCTCCCGCAAGGCCATGAACGACGCCGTCATCAACGACATGGTGGAGGAAAACAAGTTGGTGCGGCGCTATTCCGATCTCATGAGCAGCATGGAGTTTACGTTCCGTGGAGAGACCATGCCCCGCGCCGCTCTGATGAAATACGCCAAGGACCCCGACCGCGCCACGCGCAAAGAGTGCTATGAGGTGCTGGGCCGCGGCCTGGAGGCGCATAAGGCGGAACTGGACGGGATCTACGACGAGCTGGTGCATGTGCGCGATCGGATCGCCAGAAAGATGGGCTACAAAAACTTTGTCGAGCTTGGCTACTACCGGATGGAGCGGCTCTGCTACGGTGCGGAGGAGATCCGGACCTTCCGCGAAAACGTGCTGCGGGACATCGTGCCCGTTGTGGCAAAACTGCGCACGGAGAACGCAAAGCGCCTCGGCATCGGGGACTACCATCTCTATGACGACGGCGTCATCATCCCCGGCGGCGACCCCAGGCCCAAGGGCAAGGAGGAAATCTTTGCCGCGGCAAAGGAGATGTATCACGCCATGGGGCCGGAGACCGGGGCTTTCATCGACATGATGCTGGAAAACGAGGCCTTTGACGTGGACGCCCGCAAGAACAAGTGGGGCGGCGGCTACTGCATCGACTTTGCCA
>CAMOXI010000105.1 GCA_946628965.1 uncultured Clostridia bacterium
CGGTGAATACATGGGTGAACATTTCGGTAAGCCCGGTCAGGAAGTGCTTTGTCGCGAGCTTGCGCGCGCGTACGTCCCGATACTGTTCCAGCGTCAGCACCTTGCGCGTCATGATGATCCTTTCGTCGTGAACCGTGAAGTTCACCATCTGCATCGTCATCTGCACCAGAGCTTCCAGAGAATCCGGCACAGGCGGCAGATGCTCCGCCGAGCCGAAATGCTCCGCATAATAGGCGATCATCTCGTCCAGCAGCGCATTCCAGATCGCCTCCTTGCTCTCATAGTGCTTATAGACCCCGGACTTCACAAGCCCGAGCGATGCGCTCAGTTCCCGGATGTTTGTCCCCGCATAGCCGTTTTGGGAAAACATCTCCAATGCCGCAGACAGTATCCTCTCTTTTGTGTCGTTCGCCATGATGACCTCCGAAAGCAGTTAAGTGACCTATCGTTCACTTATTATAGTGAACGATAGGTCACTTGTCAACGGTATTCCATCAGCTTATCTGTTTTTTCGCGCGTGTGAAAAAGGTACCGGGCTATTCAGGACGGGCAGATGTCGAGCGATTTCGGTGATTTCCCTCGCCTTCCATTTTCATTCCTTGAACGATTTCAGCTGATGGCTCCGGTGATTTTGCGGCTGTACGTCCAGCAGAGCGAGCGTCATGCAAAATGAATGCTTATTGATGAGATATCATTCCTTTTCTTCAATGATTTTTTGTGATATACTGCCTCTACATTATCAGGAAAGGTGTATCCACATGCCCTCGTCCCAGAAATACAGAAAAACCCTCCTGGCCTGCTATCTCGGCTTTGTCACGCAGGCCATTGCGGCAAACTTCGCGCCGCTCCTGTTTCTTACTTTTAAGAACACCTATCTTCTGTCCCTTGAGCAGATCGCCGCGATCCCGCTCGTCTTCTTTTTCACCCAACTCCTGACGGATCTGGCCGCGGCCAGATTTGTCGACAGGGTCGGTTACCGCGTCTGCGTGGTCGCGTCACAGCTTCTGTCCGCTTTTGGGCTCGCGCTGCTGGCCTTTTTGCCGGACTTTTTCTCTGTCCCGCTGTGGGGTATCCTGCTCGCCGTCATTCTCTACGCCATCGGCTCCGGCCTCATTGAGGTCCTGATCAGCCCCATTGTGGAGGCCTGCCCCTTTGAAAACAAGGACGGCATGATGAGCCTGCTGCACTCCTTTTACTGCTGGGGCTCCGTCGGCGTGATCCTCGGCTCGACGCTATTTTTTGTGTTCTTCGGGATCGGGCACTGGCGCATCCTCGCGATTCTGTGGGCGATCCTGCCCTTCTGCAACGCCTTCAACTTTGTCCGCTGCCCCATCGAGCGTCTGGTGGAGGACGGAGAGAGCATGACGATCCGGCAGCTTTTCCGCACGCCGATCTTCTGGCTGATGGCGCTTCTGATGGTCTGCTCCGGCGCTTCGGAGCTCTCCATGTCCCAGTGGGCCTCGGCCTTTACGGAGTCCGCGCTGGGTGTGAGCAAGACGGTCGGCGATCTGGCCGGGCCCTGTCTGTTTGCCGTCCTGATGGGTCTTGCCCGCGCCTTTTACGGCAAGTACAGCGAAAAGCTCGACCTGACGAAGACGATGCTGGGCTGCGGCGTTCTCTGTGTCTGCTGCTATCTGCTGGCGTCACTTGCCCCCTCCCCCATTCTGGGCCTTGCCGGATGCGCGGTCTGCGGCGTCTCCGTTGGGATCATGTGGCCCGGAACGCTGCGGATCTCTTCGCAGAGATGCCCGAAGGGCGGCACCGCCATGTTTGCGCTGCTGGCGCTGGGCGGTGATCTGGGCGGCTCCCTCGGGCCGACGCTGGTGGGCAGCGTATCGGGGGCAGCAGACGGCAGTCTGAAGGCTGGCATCCTGGCCGCTGTGATTTTTCCGGTTCTGCTGATCATCGGACTGCTTCTCTTGAAAAAGTCCTTCGATTCGACATCTGATCATGATTGATAACAGCGAGGCCCGGGGATTCTCTGGAATCCCCGGGCCTCGCTGTTATCTCTATTGTATAGCTTACTTCGTGCTGTTGCCATCAGCAACAATGACGCGGATTTCGTCCTTCTCTTCCGCCCCGCTGCGCACTTTCAGTTCCGCAAGCGAAAAGCGCTCCGTCAGCTCGGTGATGTTTTGCCGGTGCTGGCCGGTCATCTGGGAGAGCTGTGAGGGATGCACCTCGAGAATGACCTTGCTGCCGGGTTTGATCCCTTCCAGCAGCGTCTCCGCTCTGTTATAGAGGATGCGGCTTTTCACCAGCTCGCCCAGCGCCGGATGGTAGGCGCCCGCGACAGCGGCGCCGCCGGAGAGCTCCTCCGTGGGGTTGAGCCCCAGACGGATCACGGGGATCCCCGCCCGCTCAAAGAGCGGCACGATCCGGGCGCAGATGCGCACCGCGTCCTCCACCGTGTGCTCCCGGTATTCCCCCGCAAGCCAGCGCTCATAGAGTTCTGTATCCTTCACGATCACCGTGGGGTAGATGCGCACGCCGTCCGGACGGCACTTGATGATCCGCCGTGCGGTCTCCACGCATCTGCCGGGTGAGTCGCCGGGCAGGCCGGTCATCATCTGCAGGATGAGGCGGAAACCCGCTTCTTTCACCATGGCGGAGGCGCGAAACACATCCCCCGCCGTGTGGCCGCGGTTCGATGCGCGCAGGACCTCGTCGTCCATGGACTGGGCGCCCAGTTCAATGGTTTCCACGCCGTAATCGTGCAGCCGGTGCAGCACAGTTTCATCGATGGCGTCCGGCCGGGTCGAGAGGCGGATGGACTGGATCTGCCCCGCGTCCAGCGCTTCCTTTGCCGCAGACAGCAGCGCCATCTGCTGCGCCGCCGGGATGGCGGTAAAGCTGCCGCCGTAAAACGCGAGCTCCAGCGCACCCTCATGGGGGATCGTCTCTGCACGGCGCAGCGCCTCCCGCACGGTCTCCGCCGTGGCGGGCTTCTCCGCGCCGGAAATGCGGCGCTGGTTGCAGAACACGCAGGCGTGGGGGCAGCCCAGATGGGGCACGAAAACCGGGATAATTGAGGCTCTCGCGCTCATGCTTTCAGCTTGCGCAGGGCCTCGCAGGCGGCCATCTGCTCCGCTTCCTTCTTGGTGCGGCCGCTGCCCTCCCCCGCGCTCTCGCCGTTGATGCTGACGCGGAAGGTGAAGAGCTTGTTGTGATCCGGCCCGCTCTCGCCCACGAGCTCGTAGGCGATGTGCTGATTGGCCTTGCGTTGCACCAGTTCCTGCAGCTCGGTCTTATAATCTGCGGAGCGGTGCGTCTCCCCGATCTCAGCGTCTTTGAGGATCTGCGTCATGATAAAGCGGCGCGGCTCCTCCAGGCTGCCGGAGTCCAGGTACATGGCAGCGATGATGGACTCCACCATGTCCGCCAGGATGGACGGGCGCTCCCGACCGCCGGTATGTTCTTCTCCGCGGCCGAGGCGCATGTAGCCGCCCAGCCCCAGATGAAGGGCCACCCGGTGCAGGCTCTGCTCGCATACGAGTTCGGCGCGCAGGCGCGTCATGCGCCCCTCCGGGAGGCTCGGCTCATGCCGGTAGAGAAACGCCGCCGTCACATAGCCCAGGATCGAATCGCCCAGAAACTCCAGGCGTTCATAGCTCTCGCAGGGGTTGCTGTGGCGCTCGTTGGCGTAGGAGCTGTGGGTGAGCGCCGTGCGCAGCAGCTCTCGGTTCTGAAAGGAATATCCGATTTTTTCCTCAAGCTTCTGCATTGCTCTCGCTCTTCAATCTCATGTATTCGATGTTGTCGTTGATGTCCGCGATAATCCCGGCCTCCACAAAGCGCTTGGCCTGCCGGATGGCGGCGAAGATGCTGGCCGCGTTGGAGGAGCCGTGGGCCTTGATGACGGGCTTGGAGATGCCGACGAAGGCCGTGCCGCCCACTTCGTTCACGTCCAGGGACTTCTTCATGGCGGCCAGATCCTTCTTGAGCACCAGCGCCGCCAGCTTGTTCACGGTGCTGGCGTAGAAAACGCCCTTGAGCGCCTTCATCATGTACTTGATAACGCCCTCCGTGCCCTTGAGCAGCACGTTGCCGGTAAAGCCGTCGCAGACCACCACGTCCACCGCGCCGGAGAAGACGTCCGTCCCCTCCACGTTGCCGACGAAGTTGATGCGCCCTTCTTCGCCCGCCTTCTTCAGCAGGGCAAAGGTCTGATGCTGCAGCTCGCCGCCCTTGGTGTCCTCGGTACCCACGTTGAGCAGGCCGATCCGGGGATTTGCGCAGCCCATGATCTTCTTCGCGTAAAAGCTGCCCATAAAGGCAAACTGCAGCAGGTATTCGGCTGTGCACTCCACATTCGCACCGCAGTCGATGAGCATGACGCCGTGCTCGCCCGCAGGCAGCACCGGGGCCATGGCCGCGCGGCGGATGCCGCGGATGCGCTTGACGATCAGCGTCGCGCCGGTGAGCAGCGCGCCGGTGGAGCCGGCGGAGACTACCGCGTCCCCTTCCCCATCGCGCAGGCGGTTGAGCGCCACGGTCATGGAGGAATCCCGCTTGCGGCGGGTGGCGGTGCTGGGGTCATCCTCCATGGTGATCACCTCGCGGGCGTCCACCACAGGGATATCCGTGCAGCCCTCGGCAGCGAGGCAGGCCTCCACCTCTTCCTTTTTGCCGACCAGTTCGATCTCTACGCCCAGTTCCCGTCTGGCGCGGACTGCGCCCTTGACGATCTCCTGCGGGGCATTGTCGCCGCCCATGGCGTCAATGATGATCTTCATATGTAAATATCTCCTTCTCCTGCAGGCTCTCTATGATCTCCAGAGAACGCCTGGAGATCTCCGCGTTCTTGTTTCTCTTTCCCTTGACCCGGTAGCCCAGGGGGCTGATGA
>CAMOXI010000106.1 GCA_946628965.1 uncultured Clostridia bacterium
GACCGAAGTGGACACCGGCTTCCAGCAGCTGCTTCATGGATACGACAGACATTTGATTTCCTCCAAAAATATTTGTTCTATTCCTCTGGAACGCATCAGCCTTTCTTCCAAGCCCGTCTGTCAGGAGGGCCACATGGGGAAAGTCCGCGTCCATGCGAAATGCCTTGATATTATACAAATAAAAGCCGGGAATTGCAAGCCCTTTTTGAAACTTTTCGGAAACTTTTTTCCCGGTCGTTGACGGGGAGAAAAAGCTGGTATATGATACCTCTATCAGGAAATAAAAATACAGTGTAAAGGAAGGGAAAACATGAAATTCGGCGTACAGGAACTGATCATCATCCTTCTCATCGTCATCATCGTCTTCGGCCCGACCCAGATCCCCAAGCTCAAGAAGATGTTCAAAAAGAGCACGAAGGACATCAAGGACGCCGTCGTCGGCAAAGACGACGACCAGGACGCGTAGGGAAACGGGGCGCTAGCGCTTTGTGTTTAGCGCTTAGGAGATGCGGACATCCTCCGCAGCGCCGGCCATTGTTCGGCGAAGAAAAACGCCGAGCAATGCTCGGCGCTGCGAAGCGCCCGCGGACATGGTACAGCGTTTCCACCTCATCCGCCTCGCGATGCTCGGCACCTTCTTGTCCAGGTCGCAAGCACTGCTTGCTCCCCACGCTTTGCTGCAAACGTGCCACCGGCACATTTGCTTAACGCAGCGTGCCCAAGGAGAAGGCTCTCGGGCCGTCGGGGACGCCGGCCCCTACAATGAGGGACGGACATATCACCGTAGGGGCGGCTATCAGCCGCCCGCGGACGGGGTACAGCGCCGGACAAAGCGGGGGGGGGCAAGCCCCTCCCCTACGATGTCATTCTGAGGAGGCGGATGCCGACGAAGGATCTCAAAAGGTCTGACCATGCGCCGGGGACGAGATCCTTCGACTCCGCTTCGCTCCGCTCAGGATGACAGGGACGGACACGGTACCGTGTCGGACAAAGAAAACGGCCCCCTTGCCTAAAGGGGGCTGTCTGGACGCGCAGCGGACAGACTGGGGGATACCGGCTTTTCACCTCATCCGCCTCGCATTTCTCCTCAAAACGCAAAACTCACCGCCGCCGGGGCGGCAAAAAGAAGGACCTGCTTTCGCAGGCCCTTCTTTTTGCGTGTAAGATATGGCTTTATTTGGCCAGCTCCAGCGCGGCGGCGACGGCTTCGCGGAAGCCAGCGCTCGTCATGCTCGCGCCGGTGGAACCGTCGATGACGGAGGAGTTGGCGGCGATGGCCTGCTCGATCAGGGTGTCGAAAGCGGGAACGCCGATGTTGTCGGTCTCCACGTTCTCAAGCACTTCGATGCCGGAGATCTTGCCGCCGGAGACGGTGACCTTCAGCTTGATCTCGCCGTTGCGGCCGGTGCCGACGCCCTCGTACTCGCCGTCCTTGTAGACGGTCTCGTCCACGAAGGCTTCCTTCTCGGTGGCGGCGTTCAGCTCGGCCAGCTCCTCATAGGAGGTGAGCTCGCCGTCGATGCCCTCGGCGTTCTCCAGGATGCCGCCCAGCAGGTAGCCCCAGATGAAGCAGCGGCCGTTGGAGTTGCCGGCCATGTTGATCGGGTAGTCGATGGCGTACAGGTCGCCGGAGGCGTTGCCGGTGGCGTAGAGGCCGGGGATGGGCTTCTTCTCGGTGCTCAGCACCTGCAGGTCGGTGTTGACGGACAGGCCGCCCACGACGGCCAGCAGCGCCACGCCGACCTTGGCCGCGTAGAAGGGGCCCTGCTCCACGGGGTAGAGGAACTCGGCGGGCTTATGGAAGTCCTCGTCCTCGCCGCCCTTGACCAGCTCGTTGTAGCGCGCGATGGTGGCCAGGAAAGCTTCCTTGTCCACGCCGATCAGGTCGGCCAGCTCTTCCAGCGTGTCGGCTACGACGGTGTTGCCGGCGGTGATGTCGCCCTCGACGGTGGCCTTCAGGTCATCGGCGGTGAAGGGATCGCCCATCCGCGCGCCCATGGAATCCCAGAACATGCCGCCGCCGGTGCCGCTCTCCAGCGACTTGGCGTTGTATTCGCCCCAGTTGCTGTCGAAGATGGAATAGGCGATGTAGTCGGTCTGGTTCATGATGTTCATGGACTTTCCCTGAACCCAGGTGCCTTCATTCATGAAGCGCTGGCCCTCCTTGTTGACGAAGGGGAAGCAGCCGTGGAACATGGCGCAGGCCTGCGGGTGGAGCATCAGCGGGAAGGGGCCGCCGTCCTGCATCTTGGCGCCGACCCAGAGACCCATCTTCTGACCGTCGCCGCGGCTGAACTGCTTGCGGCCGTGCTCGTCGCGCTGGACGCGGTTGATGTAGTCGTCGCAGTAGTAGGCGGTCATCTCGGGGTCGCACTGGATGGAGCCGGTGGCCAGGATCACGCCCTTGGTGGCGCGGAACAGCCAGATCTCGCCGTTGCGCTGGGCAAAGACGCCGGTCACGCGGCCGTCCTCGACCAGCAGGTCGTGGGCGTAGGTGTTGAAGAAGAAGGTGGCAGGCTTGTCATGCTTGTCGGCGCGCTGGGCGTCGGTGTAGCAGACGTTGGAGGCCGCGAAGTAGCCGCACTTGTCGTCAAACTTGTAGGCGTTGGCGTAGTCGGCGGGCCCGAACATGTGGTAGTCGTAGCTCTCGGGGATGTAGGCGTGGGGGGCGTGGGCGCGGAAGGAGCGGACGATGATGTCGTACTCGGCGCACTTGTCGATCAGCCACTCGCCGGTGGCGGGGGCGTTGTTGAACCACATGGAGACCAGCTTTTCGTTCACGCGGGAGCCGCAGCGCTGGATCCAGATGTTCTGATGCTTGGTGACGTCAGTCAGCTCTTCCATCTTGCCCTCGTCGACCAGCTGCTGCACCCATTTGGTGTTGGCCATGCCGATGCCGCCGCCCTGGCCGTGGATGGAGTTGGCGGCCTCGATGACGATGGTCTGCACGTTGTGGTCCGCGAGGGAGGCGGCCGCGGCGCAGCCGGAGTTGCCGGCGCCGACGACGATGACCTCGGAGGTCACGACATGGGCGGCGTCAGCGACGGTGTGCTGATAGGGGTCGGTGAAAAAGCTGGGCTTGCCGGCCGCGGCGGGCTCGGCGGCGGGCGCGGGGGCGACTTCGGCGTCGGCAAAGGCGGTGGTCTTGCCGAGACCCATGCTGCCCAGCGTCAGCGCGGCGGCACCGGCCACGGTGCCCTTCAAAAAGTCTCTGCGGGATACTTTCTTCATAGTGTTCCTCCTTTGATGATTCGTCATTTTTACAGGCATCTACCTGACTAAAGTTTAGCATAAGGTTAACAATTGTCAATTTATTTTGTTGACTTAAATAGACTTAACAAACCGCAAAAACGCCTAATTTTGATCATAGAATCCTGTACGGAATGACGAATCGGAAAGAAGGAGCGCCTGGCGCCTAGTGATTAGCGCTTAGGAGATGCGCCGTAGGGGCGGCCCTAAAGGACTAGCTTCGCATCGCTATCAGCCGCCCGCGGACGCGGCGCATGGTCGGACATAACGGGCCGTCGGGGACGCCGGCCCCTACGGAGAGGGACGGACATTAACCCGTAGCGCCGACCATTGGTCGGCGTAGAAGTGGCCAGTGGCCAGTAGGAGAGAGCATTGCGCTCCCGCGGAGATGGTACAGGGTCGGACAGGGCGGGATGGGCAAGCCCCTCCCCTACGGCGGAGGACGGACATTCTCCGCAGCGCCGACCATCGGTCGGCGAAGAAAAACGCCGAGCAATGCTCGGCGCTACGAAGCGCCCGCCGACGCGGTACAGGGTTTCCGCCTCATCCGGCCCAGCGGCCGCTCCTCAAAACTCAGAACTCAAAACTCACCGCCGCCGGGGGACGACCGCCCCTGCGGCGAAGGTATCATCTCAAGCCCGTGAGCCTGTTCGGGTGACGAAGCGGAAAAAGGCGGCGGGTCCACAGGACATGTGGATCCGCCGCTTTGCCGTTGGGAATTTACTTTTTCAGATACCCGGCGCCGGAGTGCCAGGCCTGGCCGCAGACCTCGCCCACGGCGTAGTAGCCGTTGCGCATCTGGTCAAAGAGGAAGGCGTTGAGCTTGCCGCAGTCGATGCGGCCCAGTTCGTCCAGCACGCGCTCGTCCGCCATCACGTTCACGATGCGGCCCAGCACGCGCAGGCCATAGGGCTGCTGCTGCATCTCGACGACCTCGCACTCCAGGGTCAGGGGGTACTCGGTGATCACGGGCGCGTCCACGCGGCTGCTCTTCACCGCGTGCAGGCCGGTCTTTACAAACTTGTCGGGCACCTTCGTGCCGCTGACGAGACCCAGATAATCGGAGGGCTCCAGCGTGTCCCGCCCGGGGACGGAGAGGGTGAACGCGCCGCGGGCCTTCAGATTCGCCACGGTCTTGTGATCCTCCTCCAGGTTCAGGGCCACCATGTCCTCCGCGCAGATGCCGCCCCAGGCCATCATCATCGCGTCCACGCTGTCGTCCTCGTTGTAGGTGCCGATCATGTAGGTCGGCATGGGGAATAAAAAGGGATGTACGCCGAAATCTTTCATGG
>CAMOXI010000107.1 GCA_946628965.1 uncultured Clostridia bacterium
GGCTTCAAGGTGTCGACAAAGTGTCGACACCTTGAGCATCAAAAATGAGAACTTCCGGAAAAGTTCTCATTTTTGAGATTATCAAACGCGAGAGGGAATAACCAATCCCCTCTCGCGCTCTCCCCATGCGTGTCCTGCTTCCGTCGCATGAGTTTGTCTACAGTCTGAAGCCCGCCGTCTGTTGACGGCGGGCTTTGCACTTGCATTTTAACATTCAGCGTTATTCGACCACGATGCCGGTGTGCTTCCGGATCGCGTCAAAGGTCTCGGCACTCAGGTCATGCTCGATCTTGCAGGCGTCCTCCCTCGCGGTCTCGGGATTTACGCCCAGATTGATCAGCAGCTGGGTCAGCAGCTTGTGCCGCTCATACATGCTGGCGGCGATGGCCATGCCCTTGTCGGTCAGCGTAATGAGCCCGTCGGGACTCATGGTGATATAGCCGTTTTCCCGCAGGCGCTTAGTGGCGTAGCTGACGCTGGGCTTGGTGACGCCGAGCTGTTCGGCGATATCGATGGAACGGATGTAGCCGTGCTTTTCCTTCATCATCAGCATGGCTTCCAGATAATCTTCGGACGCTTTCTGGATCTTCATATGCCTACCCTCCAGTATTTTCGTCGCTGGTTTCAGTTTACCAGTTAACCGGGAAAAAAGCAAGTCTGTTGACAGATATTTCAAAAATCAGAACAAAACACAGCCACATAGCCGCCGCGCAGATGCTCCTCGCCGAACTGCTCCATGGACATGCGGCAGTCCTCCAACCCGTCGGCCACGTTGAAGAAGCGGAATGTCCCCTCGGGAGTGCGCATATAGCTGATAAAGTGGGGCTCCCGCCCCTCCCAGTAGCGGAAAATGCCGGCGTCGCTCGCCGCGGCGGCGGACAGCGCCTCCTCCCGGCCCTGCACTTCCCGGCAGGCGGGCAGATGCTTTGCCAGATACAGGCGCATGGCGCGCATGGAGGTGGGGCCCGGCATATTCACCCGATGCAGGCCCTCCAGCTCCCGGCACACCTCCGGCAGCGAGACCTCCTGCCCCAGGGCGCGGTGCAGGTTGCAGAGGGCGATCGGCCCGCAGCCGTTCCAGGACACCGGCATGGTCCGATAGCGGACCGCGCTGAAGCAGTCCTGATCGATCAGATAGCCGTCGGCGGAATAGCCCGCGGCCATCGGTTTTTCCTCCATCTCTGCACCTCCTCTCCCGGCAGTGAAAAGTAGTGTACCACGTTTTCGCCCCGTTGACAAGAAAGCTTGACAGCGCATGCCCGATTGCGTATAATAGATTGAAAGAAATTATATTTAGCACAATTGATAAGGGGTGTATCATAGTGAATGAGAACTTCAATCTGGAAGCTTACCTGAGCCGCGGCGTGGAGAACGTGGTGAAGGATCTTTTGAAAACTGCCGTTTTCCACCCGGCGGAGGCGCTGTACATGGCCCAGTTTGCCAAAGCCAGCAGGGAGGCCGCCGCCCGGCGCCACGCGCTGGAGGAAGCCGGGGAGCATATCCCGCCCTTCCTGATCGCCAGCATCACCAGCCTCTGCAACCTGCACTGCGCGGGCTGCTACGCCCGGTCTCTCGAGACCTGTGAGGACGGGGAACCCGTCCGGCAGCTCAGCGGCGAGGAGTGGGGGAGCATCTTCTCCCAGGCTTCCGAGCTCGGCATCAGCTTCATTCTGCTTGCCGGGGGCGAGCCTATGGTCCGGCGCGACGTGCTGGAGCAGGCCGCGCAGCAGCCCGGGATTCTCTTCCCGATCTTCACCAACGGCACCCTGATGACGGAGGCGAATTTCGCCCTCATCGAGCAGCACCGGAACCTGGTCCCCATCTTCAGCATCGAGGGCGGCCCGGGCAAGACGGACAGCCGCCGCGGCGCGGGGGTGTATGAGAAGGTGAAGGCCGCCATGGAGCGCCTGCGGGAAAAGCGGCTGGCCTTCGGCGCGTCGATCACCGTCACGCGGGAAAATCTGGATGAAGTCACCTCCCAGGACTTCCTGGACGATCTGGCAGCCCGGGGCTGCAAGGGCGTCATCTATGTGGAGTTCGTGCCCACGGCCCATGACCTGGAGAATCTGGCGCTGGATCCCGAGGAGCGGGACTGGCTGGCCGTGCGGCTGAATGAGCTGCGCCGGGCAAACGAGGGGATGCTTCTCATCTCCTTCCCCGGGGACGAGAAGAGCTCCGGCGGCTGCCTGGCTGCGGGCCGCGGCTTCTTCCACGTCAGCTCCCACGGCGGGGCGGAGCCCTGCCCCTTCTCCCCCTACTCCGACCTGAACCTGCGTGATCACAGCCTGCGGGAGGCCATGCAGTCGCCCCTCTCACGGCGCTGCGCAGCGGCGATCTGCTGCTGGAGGAGCACGACGGGGGCTGCGTCCTCTTCCGCAAACGCGAGCAGGTGAAGGCGCTTCTGGCGGCGGAGCAGTAATCCTTTTCGTCAAATCTTTTGTGTTCGAGGTAAAATGGTATGGATCGCAACAAGAAAATCGTGCGCACCAGCCTGTTCGGCATCGGCGCGAACCTGGTGCTGGTCGTCTTCAAGATGATCGTGGGCTTCGCGGCAAACTCCATCGCCGTGATCCTGGACGCGGTCAACAACCTGAGCGACGCGCTCTCCTCCCTCATCACCATCATCGGCACGCGCCTGGCCGGGCGCAAGCCGGACAAAAAGCACCCCTTCGGCCACGGCCGCATCGAGTATCTGACCGGCATGCTGATCGCAGTGCTGGTGCTCTTTGCCGGCCTGACCTCCCTCAAGGAGTCGGTGGAGAAGATCCTCCACCCCGAGGCCGCCGCCTACACCACCCTGTCTCTGGTGGTCATCATCGCGGCGATCATCGTCAAGCTCCTGATGGGCCGCTATGTGAAAAAGGTGGGCGAGGAGCTCAACTCCTCAGCACTGGTGGCCTCCGGGTCCGACGCGTCCTTTGATGCGATCCTGTCCCTGGGCACCCTGGCCGCCGCCATCGTGAGCATGGCCTGGGGCCTGCGCCTGGAGGGGTGGCTCGGCGCGGTCATCTCCCTTTTCATCATCAAGGCCGGCATCGAAATGCTCATGGAGGCGGTCAGCAGCATCACTGGCACCCGCCCGGAGAAGGAGCTGAGTGAGGAGCTTCGCAGCATGGTCTGCGGCTATCCCGGCGTGCACGGGGCCTTCGACCTGATGCTGCACAACTACGGCCCCACCAACACCATCGGCTCGGTGCACATCGAGGTGGACGACGATATGCCCGCCCGGGAGATCCACCGCCTGACCCGCGAGATCGCGGCGGACGTGTATCAGAAGCTGGGCATCGTGCTGACCGTGGGCATCTACGGCTCCGGCAATTCGGGCGGCGTCTCCGGCGAGATGCGCAAAGAGCTGACTGAGGTTCTGCAGAAGTACCCCGAGGTCATCCAAATGCACGGCTTTTACGTGGACGAGGAGCACAAGCGGGTCATGTTCGACCTGATCGTGGACTTCTCCGCCGACGCGAAGGAGATCTGCGGCAAGGTCTACGAGGATCTGAGCGTCCGCTGGCCGGACTGGCGTGTGGACATCGTGCTCGACTCGGACTACGCGGACTGAAAACAGAAAATCGGAGGGCATACAGCTCTCCGATTTTCTTTTACAAAGGACGCCGGGCATGGTATACTTTGTTTGCTGTATGATTGCCGGGACAACAGTGAGTATCAAGAACCATTTCTCTTTCCTTTCGCGGAAAGAGAAACGGTTCTTACACTCCAAAGAGAAAGGCTACAAGGGGAAGTTTCCCCTTGACCCCTCGCAGAAAACGGGAGCATAAGGGAGCAACCTGGGTCGCCGCTATAGCAAGTACGCGTGGCTGCTGGCCACGCATACCGCTGCCGCTCAATAGTACCGCTGACGGTGATTGCACCCCGCACATTGTCGCGGCTCGCTCTATAGAGAATGGCGGGCCGCCGGGGCGTCGGCCCCTACATACCAAAACCCGCATTTTTCGAGCCGCCTGTACGGGAGAGGCATACTCTGCGAGATGCACACCATAGCGGCAGCGAACACCGAAGTTGACCAGACAGTCCACGATTAGGATGGCGGCGAATATGGTTTTGACCGTAGGCAGTCTCCTCCGACTAAACCAGCGTTCTTTTCTTTCTTACACCGGGCGCGGCGCGTTCTTTCTTTTCTCAAGAAGAAAAGAAAGAATGGGGGGCGCATTGAGCAGGTTCAATCATTGAACGCAAGTGGTAGACCAAGTATTCTTTTATCCACTATGACAAATACAGGTGAGCTTATGTATAAACCTCTGGCAGATGAGATCCGCCCAGCGTCGCTGGACGACGTGGTGGGGCAGCGGCATATTCTCGGCCCGAACGGCATGCTGCGCCGCATCGTGGAGAGCGGGCAAATCCCGAACATGATCTTCTACGGCCCCTCCGGCACCGGCAAGACCACGGTGGCCC
>CAMOXI010000108.1 GCA_946628965.1 uncultured Clostridia bacterium
ATGCTGCGGCCAAACTCCTCTGCCTCCTCCTTGTTCAATCCCATGCGAAAGGCAAGTTCCCGCAGCTCCTGTTCGGACGCGGGAAGCTGCCGGGTCGGGCCGACGATGAAGCGGATCTCACCGGAGCGGAGGATGCCGTAGTAGTAGAAATGCTCCGTCAGGCAGTAGCCGACATGCTCCTGCGCGCTCCAAAGCTGCTCCCTGCACAGCAGCATGGGGTCACGGATCAGCGTGACCGGAGAGTGAAAGGAAAGCAGCTCCTCTCCTTTGTAGACGCGGGCCGGGATCCCCGACAGGTTCGCGGTGATCCGGCACAGATAGCTAAAGTCGACAGGCATCGTGCGGCCTCCCTTCATGTTCAAACAAATTATAATAGAATCCGAACAAATCTGCAAGGACAAGATGATAACGATCTGCTATACTGAAATCATAAGGAACAAAAAGGAGTGCCGGGATGAACAAGCTGCAAAAGAAAATAGGAGCGCTGATCCAGCGCGTGATCGACTCCGCCATGGGCAACGGTCTCATGCAGGAGGAGACCACTGCGGACGGCGAGCGCTACGTCACGCCCGGGATCGCCGCGCTCATCCGCCAGGCGGGAGCCGAGGGCTGCGTGCTGCTGAAAAACGACGGTTCGCTGCCGCTGAGCAGGGAAAAGGAAGTCGCGGTCTTCGGGCGCTGCCAGCTGGACTGGTTCTATGTGGGCTACGGCAGCGGCGGCGATGTGAACGCCCCCTACCATGTGAACCTGATTGACGGCCTGCGCAATGCCGGACTGGTTCTCAACGCCGATGTGCTGAATACCTATGAGGCCTGGACGCGGCAGGAGGACAACATGGCCGACCACGGCTGGTGGGGACACTGGCCGATGAATTATCCCGAAATGCCGCTGGACGCTGCGCTGGTGCAGAAGGCCGCGCAGACCTCCGAGACCGCGCTGGTTGTGATCGGCCGTGCCGCGGGAGAGGATCGGGAGAACACCCTCACCAAGGGCAGCTACTACCTCACCGACGAGGAGCGTGTCCTGCTGGATGCGGTCACCGCCGCGTTTTCCAGGGTCGTGGTGCTGCTGAACATCGGCAATATCATGGACATGGCCTGGACGGAGGAATACGCCGACAGGCTCTCCGCCCTGATGATCGTCTGGCAGAGCGGCATGGAGAGCGGCAACGCCGTGGCGGATGTGCTGACCGGGGCGGTGACGCCCTGCGGCAAGCTCTCGGACACCATCGCCCGCCGCTATGAGGACTACCCCAGCGCCGCGAACTTCGGCGGCAAGGCGTATAACGACTACGCCGAGGGCATCTATGTGGGCTATCGGTATTTCGATCAGCACCCCGACAAGGTGCTCTATCCCTTCGGCTTCGGCCTGAGCTACACAAGCTTTGCTCTGAAAGCCGAAAGCCTGCGCCATACTGCTGACGAAACGGAGGCGGCGGTCACCGTTACCAACACCGGGGCGCTGCCCGGCAAGGAGATCGTGCAGCTCTGGTGCTCTGCTCCGAAAGGAAAACTGGATAAGCCTCTGCGGGTGCTGGTCGCCTTCGGAAAGACGAAAACCCTCGCGCCCGGCGAGAGCGAGACGCTGACGCTGCGCTGCGACGATAAATGCTTTGCTTCCTACGACGAGGAGAGCAGCCGCTTCGTGCTGGAGGCGGGAGAGTACCGCTTCACGGTCAACGGCACGGAAGCGGGCGGCTTCACGTTGGACGGGGAAATCACCGTGGAGCAGTGCGAGAAGCTCTGCAAAACCAGCGCTGAGCTGCGGGAGCGGATCCTGTCCCGCCTGCCGAAATCCATCCCTGTGACCGGGATCGGGAGCAGCACACTGGACGATGTGAAAACCGGCAAGATCACGCTGGACGATTTTATCGCCCGGCTCAGCGACGAGGAGCTGGAAGCCCTCAGCCGCGGCCACGGCATGATGGGAAGCAATCTCGGCGTGGCGGGCAACGCGGGCGCCTTCGGCGGTGTGATCGAGAGCCTGCGGCAGAAAGGTGTGCCGACCATCATCACCTCCGATGGCCCGGCGGGGCTTCGCCTGAAAAAGTACTGCGCGCTGCAGCCCTGCGGCACGGCCCTGGCCTGCACCTGGAACACGGAGCTGATCGAGGCCCTTTCCGCCAAAGTCGGAGAAGAGATGATCCACTACGGCGTGGATGTGCAGCTGGCCCCCGGCATGAACATCCACCGCAACCCGCTCTGCGGCCGCAACTTCGAATATTTCTCCGAAGACCCGCTGCTCTCCGGCAAGATGGCCGCGGCCACGGTGCGCGGCGTGCAGAGCAAGGGCAAGGCCGCCTGCCCGAAGCATTTTGCCTGCAACAACCAGGAGACCAACCGCAATAAAAACGATTCCCGCGTCTCCGAGCGGGCGCTGCGGGAGATCTATCTGCGTAATTTCGAGATCGTGGTCAAGGAGGCAAAGCCTCTCACCATCATGACCAGCTACAACAAGGTCAACGGCGTATGGAGCCACTACAACTATGATCTCGTCACAACCGTCCTGCGGGGCGAGTGGGGCTATACCGGCTGCGTCATCACCGACTGGTGGATGCAGAAATCCAAAAGCCCGGAGTTCCCGAAGCTCAGGAACAACGCCTATCGCGTCCGCGCCCAGGTGGACGTGCTGATGCCGGGAGACATCGGGCATCTGGCAAAGCGGTACAAGTCCGACGGCAGCCTGCTGGAAACTTTGAAGCATCCGGAGGGCATTGCCCGCGCCGAGCTCCAGCGCACGGCGAAGAACGTACTGACGCTGGCCCTGCGGCTGAACAAGAGATAAGAAAGAGGGAGAAAAGATGGAAAAGCTGTTCGCGAGACTTCCCGCCAGCCGGATCCGCTCCGAGAGCGTGACGGGGAAAGAAAAATGGCTGGGCTATCTGCTGGGACCTGCCGGCGCGCTGCTCCTGAACGCAGTGCTGGCGACCTATCTGAACGTCTACTATACGGACGTTCTGAACCTCACGCCCATGTGGGGCGGCATGTTCCTGACCATTTTCCCCATCGTCTCCAAGGTCATCGACGCTGTGACCAATGTGGTCATGGGGCAGATCATCGACCGCACCCGGACGAAGGAGGGCAAGGCGCGCCCCTGGCTGCTGGTTTCGGCGCCGCTGATCACGATCACGGCGATCCTGCTGTTCACCGTGCCGGAATCCAATCCGACGGTCAAGGCGATCTGGATCTTGGTCTCCTATAACCTGTTCTATTCCTTCGCCTATACGATCTTCAACATGAGCCACAACCTGATGGTGCCGCTGAGTACCCGCGACACCACGGCGCGGGGCGGGCTGTCGGTATTCAACCAGATCACCACCATCATGATGAGCGGCATCCTGGTGGCGCTCATCTTCCCCATGGTCATCATGCCCATGATCGGCGTGGACAAGGGAAAGTGGATCACGCTGATGACCATTCTCTCCATCTTTGCCCTGCCGCTGACCCTGATGGAGTATTTCTTCACCAAGGAGCGCGTGACGGCGGAGGAAGATGCCGCCGGTGCCAAAAGCGATCTGAGCCTGCGCGAGCAGATGAAGATCCTGTTCACCGACAAATACATGCTCCTCATGTATGCGTATTTTCTGATCTCCACCACGGGGGCGATGTTCAAAAACCTGGCGCTTGTCTATTACTGTAACTATGTCCTCGGCACCTATAACGACGGCACCACCCAGATGCTGGTCTCCGTCATCGGCGGCTTGCCCATGGGCATCGGCATCTTCGCCGTGTGGCCGCTGGCCAAGCGCTTCGGCAAGCGGAACGTGACGATGGTCGGCTTTGTGATCTGTGCCGTAGGCAGCTTGATCTGCTGGCTGTTCTCCCGGAATCTGGTTATGGTCCTGGCCGGCCAGTTCATCAAAAACATCGGCACTCTTCCCAGCGCGTATGTCTTTATGGCGCTTTTTGCCGACTGTCTGGATCATCTGGAATGGAAGACGGATCTCCGTGTGGACGGTGCGGCCATGAGCATCTATAACATCATCGCGGTGGCTATGGTGGGTGTGGTCACGGGTCTTTTCAACTGGATGCTGGCGCTGACCGGCTATGTGGCGCCCATCAGCGCAAACAGCGTCACGGAGGCCTCTTCCCGCCTGGCCGCCAGCGGTTTGACGCCGCAGCTGGCGCTGGAGTCGCTGAAGCCCGCGGCTGACGGCGTGCTCACCGTCGCCGTGCAGCAGACGGCCTCCGTCAACGGTGCGATCACCTTCTCCTTTGTCGGGCTCGAAGTGTTCACCGGCCTGATCCTCGCGGCGATCCTGCTGTTCGTGGACGTGGAAAAGCGGATCGGAAAAGAGCAGGAAGAGATCAAAACCAGAAGGGAAAAAGCATGAGAGCCATTCGACT
>CAMOXI010000109.1 GCA_946628965.1 uncultured Clostridia bacterium
ACACCCCACTTGTTAGTAGTATACCATACTGTCTAACAAATGGGGTGCTGTTCAGTTCAACCTGAACACGCGGGTATTTTTCTTTTTCCGGGTCTTTATCCGATGTCGTACACACTGCGCACGCGGATCTCCCCGGGTTCGCCGCGGAGGATGCGGATGCGCTTTTCGCCGCCGGTCATGTCAAAGTAGTTATCCTCCAGCACCACGTCCGCCCCGCAGTCGATCTCCACACTGCGGGCATAAGCCGCGGCGCTCACGACAATGCAGTCGCCCTCACGCCGGGCCGAGAGCGCGGGATCGGCAAAGCGGAAGTGCTTGGGCGGGCAGAAGATCACCGTCCCCTCCCCCACGGTCTGTCCCGCTTCGTTCTCCAGGGAGTAGGCGTAGAAGCAGCCGTAAGTATCCTCTGCGGAGAAGTCCTGCGCCGGCAGCCACAGGGCGCTGAGCGGCTCCACAGCCACGGGGAAGCTCCCCTCCGCGATGACTGACGCATCCGGTCGGCGCAGGCTCCAGCGGGCCGTGCCGCAGAAGCGCTCCCGGGTCTCGTTGCTCACGTTGAGGCGCGCGCTCTTTTTCAGGGTAAAGGGCTCGGCGTTCACGTTGGTGTTCTGGGACAGGACGCCCTCCTCATGGCAGGAGATCAGCACCGGCGCAAAGAAGCGCTTTGCGTAATAGTGCAGCGCTTTCCAGCGGCCGTAGTAGTCGATGCTGGACCAGCTGGCCACGGGCCAGCAGTCGTTGAGCTGCCAGATCACAGCGCCCATGCACTCGCCCCGGTGGCGGCGCCAGTGCTCCACGCCGTACTGCATGGCCTGGGCCTGCAGCAGCTGGGAGGCATAGACCAGGCCCTCCAGATCCCGCGGGTATTTGTACATCTGGGAGAGATAGGCCACGATGCGGCCGTTGGCGGAGGCATTGCGCTGGTGCTTCTCCATCACATAGGAGAAGACGTTGCGATCCTCCGGCGCCGTAAAGCTCTCGATCGTCGCCATGCAGGGGAAGGACTGGAAGCCGAACTCGGACACGTAGCGGAAGGTGTAGTTGCGGTAGTCGGTGAAGGGCTTGAGTCCGTGCCACACGTCCCAGTAGTGCACATCGCCCCGGGTGGGATCCTGCGGCTCGTCAAAGCTGCCGCCGCTGGAGGGACTGGCCGGCCAGTAGAAGGCCTGTGGGTCCTCCGTCTTCAGGATCTTCGGCAGCAGATATTCATACATTTTAATGTAGTCGGCCACCTGGCGTTTGCTGTTGACCCACTCGCCCACGGCCACAAACTGCTCCATCTCGTTGTTGCCGCACCAGAGGGCCAGGGAGGCGTGGTGCCGCAGGCGGCGGATGTTGTCCCGAAACTCGGCGCAGATGTTCTCCTCAAAGTCCTCGGTCAGATTATAGACCGCGCAGGCGAACATGAAGTCCTGCCAGACCAGCAGGCCCAGTTCGTCGCAGATGTCATAAAAGGCGTCGCCGGGATAGAATCCGCCGCCCCAGACGCGGATGCAGTTCATATTGGCCGCCCGCGCGTCCTCCAGGAGTCTGCGGGTGCGCTCCGGATGCATGCGGGGCAGCAGATTGTCCTCCGGGATGTAGTCAGCCCCCATGGCAAAGACGTCCACCCCGTTGACACAGTGGCAAAAGCTCTCGCCCCACTCGTCTTTGCGGCGGGAGACCGTCATGGTCCGCAGGCCGATGCGGCGCTCCCAGCGGTCCAGCTCGCCCTCGGCGCCGGCCAGCGTGACCCTGACCGTGTAGAGCGGCTGCTCCCCGAAACCGGCGGGCCACCAGAGCTGTGGCTCGTCAATGGCGATCTCACAGTCCTCGCCCGCGTCGGAGAAAACACGCCCGTCCGGCCCGGTGACGGCGACGTTCACTACCGTCTCCCTATCGGAGATACGCTCCAGGTGGCTCTGTACCCGCAGCGTGACCCGGTTTTCCCCGTGCTCCTGCAGCACCAGCACGTCCCGGATGCGGGCCGTGCAGACGCCGATCAGCGAGATCTCCCGCCAGATGCCCGCGTCAGGCAGCCTGGGGCCCCAGTCCCAGCCGAACATGCAGTGGGCCTTGCGCAGCAGCGGGAAGCCCCGCATGGCGTCGGAGCTGCCGTCCGCCGGGTTTGCGGCATAGGCGGCGCGGATGAACTTCGTTGGGGAGGCAAAGCGCACTTCGATCCGGTTTTCTCCGCTTCGCAGGGAGGGCTTCGCATCAAACTCCCAGATCCGGTGCATGTTGTCCGCCCGGCCGAGAAGCGCCCCGTTCACGCGGATCTCCGCCAGGGTGTCCAGCCCCTCGCAGCGCAACAGCACCCGCTCGCAGGCGAGCATCTCCGCGTCGACCGGGAAGCTCCTGGAATAGACAAAATCGTTCTCCATCAGGGGCAGCGCCCGGTTTTCGTTGTCCCGGTAGAAGGGGTCGGGGATGCGCCCGGCCGAAAGCAGATCGTGGTAGACCGAGCCGGGGACCTGCGCCGGGACCGCAAGATAGTCGGTGCCGGGGATGTCCAGCGTCCAGACGCCGGAGAGGGACTGTGTCAGCATCAGGCTTCCTCCTTTGACTCAAACAGATCGTCTCGTGTGATGTTTTTCAGCCACTTCCGGCCGCGGTAGCGGCCGATGACCCAGGGCCATTTCACAAACTCATCCGTGCAGAGCAGAAAATACACCCACATGGGCGGCAGCTTCAGAACGGCGGCGGCAAAGAAGCCCAGCGGCACCGCGTAGCACCACATATCGATGGTGTCGCAGATCATGCCGAAGCGGCTGTCGCCCCCGGCGCGGAAGACGCCCGCGATCAGCGTGGTATTGACCGCAGCGCCCATGACATAGTAGGAATTGATGAAGAGCATGGTGCGCAGATAACTCTTGCCCAGGGGCGTCAGATCCGCGAAGGCCAGCACCGGGCGCATGAAGAGCAGGATCAGCACGCCGCCGACGGCGCCGGAGGCCACCGTCAGGCGCATGACGGCGGAGGCGCTGCGTTCGGCCTCCTCCATCTCCCCGCTGCCGATGATCTGGCCCAGCAGGATGCCGCCGGCACTGGCCACCGAGAAGCAGAGCACCGTGGCAAAGCTGCGCACCTGGGTGACGAAGGAGTTTGCCGCCACCATGTCCGAGCCGAGAAACTGGCCGATGATGACCGAATACATGGAGAAGGCCAGGCCCCAGCTCACGTCGTTCACCAGCGCGGGCAGCGCCATTTTCACAAAGTCCCTGAACAGCAGCGGATTGTGCAGCAGAAAATACCGGGCCTTCAGCTTCACGTCCCGGCTCCGGGCGGAGACCAGAAGGGCCAGCGCCAGCTCCACGACGCGGCTCAGTGAAGTGGCGAGGGCCACGCCCGCCGCGCCCATCTTCGGTGCGCCGAAGAGGCCGAAGATAAAGACTGCGTTGAGAAAAATGTTCAGTGTGAAGGCCACGGTGTTCAGAACCGTGGCGATCGCGACCCGTCCCACGCTGCGCAGCGTGGCCAGATAGATCTCCACGATGCTCCAGCAGAGGTAGGCCGGGGCGACGCGGCGCAGGTAGGAGGCGCCGATCTCGATCAGCGCCGGGTCCGGGGTGAAAACGCGCATCATCGCCGTCGGCGCAAACCAGGCGAAAGCGGCGAAGGCGGCGCCCACCAGCACGGAAAAGCGCAGGGCGATGCCCTCCACCACCTCGATGGCGCGCATCTCGCCCTTACCGTAGTACTGGGTGGCCAGCATGGTGACGCCGGTGCCCAGGCCGTAGAAGACCATGAAAAGCACGCTCGCATACTGCCCCGCCAGCGACACGGCGGAGATATGCTCCTGCCCGACGAAGTTCAGCATGACCACGTCGGCCGAGGTGACCGCCGCGCTCAGCAGATTCTGCAGGACGATGGGCCAGGTCAGGCCCGCGATGCGCAGGTAAATTCTTTTCCGGTCCGCCCCGGTTTGGATCGTTCTATCCGTCATTGATTCCTCATCCCATGAGTACCCGGATCTCCGCGATGCTGCCCTCGGGCTGTACCGGGATGACGCAGCCCTCCATGGCCGCGCCGTTCACCTCCAGGCGCACGACGCCCTTCTGCACGCCATCCGGGTTTTCCACCCGGATGCGGTACTCCGCGCCGCGGTAGCGGCGGCAGACCGTGAAGCCCTTCACCCGCGCCGGGACGCAGGGATCGACCATGAGCCCGTCCAGCGTGGGCTTGACGCCCAGGATGGCCTGGCTCACGCTCAGGAAGGTCCAGGCCGCCGTGCCGGTGAGCCAGCTGTTCTT
>CAMOXI010000110.1 GCA_946628965.1 uncultured Clostridia bacterium
ATTTGTTGGCACTAATCTATCATGTTGCAGGGCATTAGAAGTACCTTTTTGTGACAACCGTTACTTTACCGTGCCTGCTGCGGCCGCGGCCGTCTCCACCGCATCCTTGAGCGCCTGAATATGCGCCGCATCTGCCTGCTGCGACCCGCTCAGCTTTTCGCACTCTTTCTCAAAGAGCTCTCGCTTGCTCTTCACATTGCGCACTGCGGGATGGTCATCCGAGAGGGTCACGCCCTCCGGGAGACGCTTCATGCTCTCAACTGCCATGTCCGCGGTCAGGTCCAAAAGCTGCCCTGAGATGTCTGCGCCGCTGTCCATCCCGATGGACAGGATCTGGGGCACAAAACCCAGGGTCCCCGCCGTATACCAGCCGCCGTCGAACTTGTTGGCGTCCGCCTGTGTGTCCGTAAGTTTTGTATTGATCTTGTTGGTGAGATAGACGATTACCAGATCCCTCTCGGGGTCGATCATGCACAGCGTGCCTGTCCAGCCCTGATGTCCGATGGTTCCGGACTGCGCCTGCGTGCCAAAATACCAGACCCTCTGGCTATCTCCCTGTCTCCACCAGCCAAGGCCCCAGTTGGCCGCATCCTCCTTCTTGGGCGCCGTAAAAATGTCCCTCACATTTCTTGAGAAGAAACGGTGTTCCCCGTAACCGCCGCTGAGCATCACGCTTGCCAGCTTTGCCAGATCCGTCGCGTTAGAGAACAGGCCTGCGTGCCCCGAGATGCCCGCCATACTGTAGTAGGCTTTCTCATCGTGCGCCTGCCCCTGGATCGTCTCCGTCCTGTACCCCTCGTAGTGCAGGAGATTGTCGCGCGTGTTGCCGCAGAGCTCAGTCGCCGCGCAGTCCTCAGGCTTAAACCCGTTCTCAAGGGGGTTATAGGTGATATGCGTCAGTCCCAGCGGCTGATAAAACGTCTTCTTGAGCCAGGTATCCAGGTCCTCGCCTGTAATCTTCTCCACCACCAGGCCCAGTACCATGTAGTCCAGGTCCGAGTAGAGGGTCCTGGTCCCCGGCTCGTAATCCAGCGGCGTTCTGCAGATCATTTCCACTGTGGCCTGTTTGGTTGCCTCGTCCGCTCCATTTCCGGCAAAATAGGGATTGACCGGGAACTCGCTCTCCGGAATCCCTTCTTTGTACCACACGGGCGCGCAATATTTTGGATCAACCGGAAAACCGCCCTGGTGCCGCAGCAGATCACGGATCGTGAGCTCCGCCTTCCACCGTTTGGACGTCTCCAGGTCTGGCTCCTCTGCCGGGTCTTCGTTTTCGCTGCGGATCTCGTCTCGATTGATCTGCTCCGTCTTCGTCACAAATTCCTCGCCGAGGAAATCGGTGATCTTGGCGTCCAGGTCGACAGTTCCGTCCGTGAGAAGCTTCTGCAGGGCGTAGTTCACCGAGAACATCTTGGTGACTGAGGCCAGATCATAGAGCGTTTCTGTTGTCACAGGAGCGCTGTCCGTGAAGGGACTGCCGTCCGGCAGATAGGAATTGGTCCGCCCCCAGGCGTTTTCGTAAATCAGGCGTCCGTTTCGCACGACAGCCAGCTGCGCGCTGGTAAACCCGTTCGCGATGTCCGATTCAATCAGGTCCGAGATCAGCTCCAGAGACTGCGGAGAGATCCCCGCTTCTTCCGGCGTGCCTTCCAGCACTTCCGGATACGGAACGCAGACGGAGATGGCTTTCTGCAGCCCGGAAGGTTCGATATTGGAGACCTGCAGCGTGTTCACGCCGTCCAGCGCGCAGGCCGACAGGTCAACCTTGTAGCTGCCGCCGGCCGCCATCTGCTCTGTCGCGACCGGAGTGCCGTTTACGTACATTCTAAAGCTTTCCACTCCCTCGGAGACTCTCACATAGAGCGCCCCCTGCCCGTGACAGCCGTAAAAACTGTACATGCTGTTCATAGCCAGCGTGTCGTCCGCGTAGCCTATCCAGTCGGGAAAATCGACCTGGGGCAGCGTTCCCTCCTGCGGCAGCTGCTCTGCTGCGACCGGCTGCAAAGATGCCCCCGAAGTCTGTGTATTCTGATCGGCTGCTCCGGCAGTCTGTTCATCCTGTCCGGTTTCATCCGTCGTCTGTGCATCCTGCCCGGTTTCATCCGCCGTTTGTGTACCTTGCTCTGCAGTTCCCGCATTCTGTGCGCTCTGTCCCGACGCACAGCCGCAGAGCAGGACCACGGCTAATAGTAGTGCTGTAACTCTTCTCATTCCGTAATCCTCAAAGTGCCATAAAAACTATATCTTAAACTTTCATTGCCGCCTCATAAGCGCCCCAGATGACGCTCCGAAGATTGCCGACCTTGCGGCAGTCTCCGACGAACTGCACGTTCTTCTTGCCCGCCGACGAGAGCGGCGCGGGCAGGTATCCGGCGCAGGAGATCACGCTGTCGCAGGGAATCTCAAACTCTTTGCCCTCTTTGTCCAGGCAGACGACGGCGCCGTCCTTCACCTCGGTGAGGCGGGTCTCCAGATAGACCGGCACCTTCTTCCAGGCAAAATATTCCCTCAAATAAGAGCTGTTGGCCAGGCACACGCCCTTCTGCTTGACAAGGTCGTCCATCATCTCGATGATCACGGGCTTTTTGCCCTGCAGATGGAGCTCATAGGCGATCTCGCAGCCGGTCAGGCCGCCGCCGATCACGGCTACGGTTTCTCCGAGCTGTGCCGGAGGAAGCAGCGAAGTAATAGCGGCTTTCTTGGTCAGCTCGCTCTTGGGGTCCAACTTCGCCGCACCCGGTGCGATCACCATGCCGGCCGCCCGGAAGGATCCCGGCTCGCCCAGGAGGTAGTCGCAGGCCTCGATCATCTTCTCGTGTCCTTTTACGGCTTTCAGTACGCGGGGAACGGCGCCGGTCGCCACGATCACGGGCTGGTCCCCGAACTCGCGCACCGTCCTGACCTCATAGTCATATTGGATCTCGATCTGCAGCTCTTCCATCTGTTTGCGGTACCAGTCGAGCAAGTCGCGGAGCTTTCCTTTGTAGGACTCCGACGCGGCTGCGATGAAGGCGCCGCCCAGTATATCTGACCGCTCATAGATCACAGGCTTATGGCCGCGCAAAGCGAGGACTCTGGCCGCCTCCATGCCGCCGATGCCGCCGCCGACGATCGCGACAGTCTGCGGGGTTTTCGCTTTTTTGATAAAGTGCTTGTCCCACTGCATCATCTCCGCGTTGACCGCGCAGCGCGCCAGGTGCAGGGAGTCGCTCAGATCCTGGTCGTTGGGAACGCCCTTGTAGTGGGCCATGTTGAAGCACCCGTTGTGGCAAAGGATACAGGGACGAATCTCGTCCTCTTTTCCTTCCAGGAGCTTCTTCACCCACTGCGGGTCGGCCAGGAACTGTCTGGCGAAGCCGGCTCCGTCGATGCCGCCGCGCTCGATGGCCTCGGCCGCCGTCACGGGATCCATGCGGCCCGCGCAGACCACGGGGATGTCCACAAATTTGCGGATGTGCTCCACGTATTCCAGGTTGCAGTTCTCGGGCATATAAATGGGCGGATGCGCCCAGTACCAGGCGTCGTAGGTGCCGTTGTCGCAGTTGAGCATGTCATAGCCCGCGTCCTGCAGATATTTTGCCGCGCGCTCGGACTCTTCCATGTCGCGCCCGGCCTCCTCGAACTCCTCGCCCGGCAGCGCGCCCCGGCGCATGCCCTTGGTCTTGGAGACCACGCTGTAGCGCAGGGATACGGGGAAGTCGTCCCCGCAGGCTTTCTTGATGGCCTGCACGATCTCCACCGGGAAGCGGTAGCGGTTCTCAAACGATCCGCCGTACTGATCTGTGCGGTGGTTCACATATTTGAGCGTGAACTGGTCCAGAAGATAGCCCTCGTGCACCGCGTGGATCTCCACGCCGTCCACGCCCGCCTCCTTGAGGAGCCTTGCACACTCGGCAAAAGAGTGAACGAATTCCTGAATCTCCTCCACCGTCATGGCTCTGGAGGGCACTTTGTCCGACCAGCGGTTGGCCGCGGGCGACGCGCTCGCCGTGATCTTGTCCAGGTCCATGACCGGCTTTGAGAGCTCGCGCAAAAGCGCGTTGGAATAGAGCTCTTCCATCGCCTGCGAGATCGTAAAGCTTCTTCCAAAGCCGGCCGTCAGCTGCACGAACAGCTTGGCGCCGGTCTCGTGGAACTTGGGCATCCATTTCGCCAGGTCCCTGTACATCTTCTTGTTCTTGTGCAGCCACTGCCCGAACATGGGGTTATAGACCGGCTGGCAGCCCGG
>CAMOXI010000111.1 GCA_946628965.1 uncultured Clostridia bacterium
ACGCGGATGGAGTACTCGTATCCGTTGCAGGCCACGGTCAGCTTGACGCCGCCGTCCTTGCGGGAGAGGATCTCGCACTTGCATTCCTTGGTATCCTCGCTGGGCGTGAGCTTGAAGACGGTATCGTCGTCACAGGACCAGGTCAGCTTGGCGTCGGAGAAGTCTTCGATCGGGTACACCTGCGCCTTGATGGTCAGCGGATCGTCGCCCTCATGCATCGTGAACTCGGGCAGTTCCTTCTCGTAATAGAAGATCTTAATCTCGGACACGGTGGGCGTCGGCGTGGGAGGCGGCGTGGGCGGCTCTTCCATCACGTAGATCGGTGTGGCGGAAGGAGCGTCCGTGGGGGGATTCGTGATCTTGCTGGTGCCGGCATCCTGCCCGTTGAGGCTGGTGGAGACCATGACGATCACTGCGAGAATAACGGCCACGACCAGGATCAGGCCGAAGATCATCTGCCACTTGGTATTCGTCTCGGCGCGCTCGTAGGAGGCGGTGCCTTTGACGGTGCCGGGGGTGGCCCCCGGTGTGCGCCCACTCTGGCTGACCCGGCGGGTGCCGCAGTTGGGGCAGCGCGTACGCAGGGCGGAAAAGCTCTCGCCGCAGCGACGGCATTTCACTTCAGGGATTACGCTCATTGCATTTCCTCCGTTCTATAGGAATAGACGCTATGCTACGAGCAAATAATACAACTTCTTTGTATTTTCGTCAAGTGTCCAGGGCCACCGTGGGGCCGGTTTTGCGGTCATTTTTGGTCGAAATTCCCCACTTTGGCACCAATTTCACGGCAAATTTAAAAATTATTAAGATTTACGCTCCGATTTTTTGGCTTCCCAGGTGCGTTCGGAGATAATGTAGCGGGGGCGCTGTTTGGTCTCCAGATAGATTTTTCCCACATATTCTCCGATGATGCCGAGGGAGATCAGCTGTACGCCGCTGACAAAACAGACAATGCAGGTCATGCTGGCCCAGCCGGGAACGCTCCTGCCTGCAATGGCGGTGATCAGCGCCCAGAGCACGCCGAGAAAGCTCACCAGCGCGACGATGAGGCCAAAGCCGGTGATCAACTGCAGGGGCTTGACGGAGAGACTGGTGATGCCGTCCATGGCCAGGGCAATCATTTTGCGCAGGGGGTAGTGGCTTTTCCCTGCGAGACGCTCCGTGCGGTCGTAGCTGACCGTGGTGCTCTTGAAGCCCACCAGCGGCACAAGCCCGCGCAGGAAGAGGTTGACCTCTTTGAAATTCGCAAATTCCCGCAGCACGCGAGAGCTGATGAGGCGGTAGTCGGCGTGGTTGTAAACCACCTCCGCGCCCATGGCGGAGAGAAACTTATAGAAGCTCTGGGCGGTGAAGCGCTTGAAGAAGCTGTCGGTCCGGCGGCTGGAGCGCACGCCGTAGACGACCTCGCAGCCGTCCAGATACGCGTCCACCATCGCGTCCATGGCGTCGATGTCGTCCTGCCCGTCGCAGTCGATGGAGATCGTGATGTCACAGCGGTCCATGGCCTCCATGAGCCCGGCCAGCACGGCGTTCTGGTGGCCGCGGTTGCGGCTCTGGGAGATGCCCAGGTAGTGGGGATCGGCCGCGGCGAAGCCGCGGATCAGATCCCAGGTGGCGTCGCGGCTGCCGTCGTTGACGAAGAGCACGCGGCTCTCGTCGCTGATCTTGCCCAGGTCGCGCAGCATCGTGAGCTTCGCGAGGAACCGGGGCGCGGTGATGGGCAGCACCTCCTGCTCGTTATAGCAGGGGATGATGATATAAAGAATCGGTTTCATGGCAGATACCTCACCTCACAAAGGCAGCAAGCTCCGGGACGGTTTTGAAGTAGTTTGTGCAGTTGCGGCGCATAAATGACTCGATCTCGGGCAGATCGTTGGACCAGCCCACGCCCGCGAAGTCCACCCCGCAGGCGGCGGCCATGTCGTATCCGGGCTTCAGATCGTCGATCATCAGAAGATCCCCGTGCCGCAGAGCAAAGCGGCGCATGATCTCCTCCAGGGGCCAGGTATAGGGCTTGCGCCGCTCGGGCGGCTGCTCCCAGCCGAATACCGCGTCCGGCTCCGGCAGAGCATTGGCCCGGTAATCGCGCAGGATGTTGTCGTCAAAGGAGTGGGACACCACGCAGACGAGACCGCCCTCCGCCTTCTGCCGCGCCATGATCTCCCGGATGCCGGGGTAGGCGGCGGGGATGTGATCCTTCACATACTCGCGCCAGAAGCGCCACTCGACGTCCAGCAGCTCGTCGTCCATGCCGTACTCCTCGCGGCACATGGGGAGAAAGCCCGGGTCGAAGTTTTTGATGAAATAGTCCTCCAGCGTGCAGACCCGCCCGGGCAGATACACGTCCAGAAAGGCCTGAAAGCTGGGGTGATGGATGGTGGCGGTGCTGTTGACCACCGTGTCGTCGTGGTCAAAGACCAGGCATTTGTATTTCATGGCTCGATTCCTAACGGGAAGATGAGATAAAAGAAAGCCCCCCTTGCCTAAAGGGGGGTGCCCCGAAGGGGCGGGGGGATATCAATCTTCTACTGTGTAACACAGAGACAGACAATATCCCCCAGTCAGCTTCGCTGACAGCCCCCTTTAGGCAAGGGGGCCAACAAGGAAATCAATAAAACGTCGCCACGTCCTGTGCGGGGGCGGGGCTGGGTTCTGAGGCCAGGTAGGTCAGCACGGGACCCCGCTTGCCGTAGGCGCGGTTGAACTTGAAGTTGATCTTCGCCGTCAGGATCATCCAGCTGTCGTCCTGCACGGACTCCGCCTGATCCCACTGGCACACGAGACCGGCAAACTGGATATCCTCCACGCAGCAGGTCATCACATGGCGGCCCACCACGAAGGTATGCTTCGGCAGCTTCTGACGCACCAGCGCCCGGCACTTGAAGCGCACGGTCTTGCCCTCGTACTTGGCGGGCTCCTCGCTCATGTCGCGGTACCAGAGGGCGAAGTCCTCGTCGCCGATCTCCACGATGGGGGCGTTCAGGTCGAAGGGCAGGGGATCCTGGATGTCGTCGTACTCCACCTGGCCGTTGGGGGCCTCATAGGCGATGTCCGCCCGGCGGGAGGCGCCGCGGACGATCTTGTGAAACGCCATCTTGTCCATGGCCGGGGTGAAGCGGTTGAAGACCACCAGCTCGCAGCTCTTGAGCTTGTCGTACACCAGCTGACGCATGTTGCTGTTGTAGCTTAAGAAGGTGGTGGCGTCGGCGAACATGAACTCCTGGTAGACCACCCAGTTTTCGGGCATGGCCTGATACAGGGTGTCCAGCAGCCACATGCCGTTATACTCCAGCACCACGCGCTCGCAGCGGGTCTCGGCGGCAAGGTGCATCAGGTGCGGGGTGTTGAGCTGGCTCTGGTCGTCGATGACGCGGATGAACACGTTGGGGTCGGCGAACTGGTCGGGGGCGTATTCCTCCTCGCCCTCCTCACACATGAGCAGCAGCGTGCGCTCACCGTTGCAGAAGCGCTTGTCCTCCAGGGTCTCCTGGATGAACTTCGTTTTGCCCGCTTCCAGAAAACCGGTGAAGAGATATACGGGCAGGTCTTGATTGTTAGCCAATGTTGAACAGCTCCTTCAGGGCAGACTCCTTGATATGGGAGCCGATCACGCAGAAGCGGCCGGTGACGCCGGCGCTGCCGCGGCGGATATCGGTCTCCTCGGGGACGTAGTCAAAGTACAGCCAGTCGCCGTCGCTGGCGTCCACGATGCCCTTGGCGCGCAGGATGACGCCGTACTTCTCCTCGTCGGAGAGGGCGGAGAGGATCGTGCGCAGTTCGTCCTCGCTGAACTTCTTCGGCGTCTCCACACCCCAGCTGGTGAAGATCTCGTCGGCGTGATGGTGGTGATGATGGTGATGATGCTCATGCTCATCCCCGTCGTCATCGTGATGATGATGGTGGCACTCGCATTCGGGATCGTCGCACTCGTCCTCGTCGTGGTCGTGGTGATGATGGTG
>CAMOXI010000112.1 GCA_946628965.1 uncultured Clostridia bacterium
AGGCCGGGGACGGGGAGACCTATATGCGGCTGATGAACGAGTCCGGCCGCTCCTCGGAGGAGCTGCTGAACAATATCGTCACCAGCGCCACCGGGGACACGAAGCTGGCCCAAGGGCTGGAGCTGAGCAAGTCCCTGCTGGAGGGCAAGGGCGCCTGGCGCGTGCACGGCGGCGGCTTTGCGGGCTGTGTGCAGGCTCTGATGCCGACGGCGTTCTTCCCCGTGTACAAGGCGGAGATGGAAAAAGTCTTCGGCGCGGGCAGCTGCCAGGAGATCAAACTTATTTAAATGCTCAGTCCCCATAAAGGGGACTGAGCATTTCATCATACTCGCGCTTATCGCAGCGGGCCTTTGCCCGCTTTGTTCGGCGCGAGGCTTCGCAAAGCTCAGCTCAGGGAGTGTTTGCCGCGGCAAAGCCCCGGCAAAAACAGAATTTGAGTATGTTCATATGAGGGAAATCCTGTTTTATGAGGGTGAATGTTCTAGAAAAAGTTTGAGGCGCTGTTCCTCAAAACTAAGAAACCATCCTGTGAAAGTAGTTTCACAGGATGGTTTCTTTAATTGATGCCGGGGACGTAGAGGATATCCCAGTCGTAGAGGAGCATGAACTGCTCCAGCGTGATGTTGTTTTCCATGATGTACTTCGCCGGCTCCACGCCCACATAGCGGAAGTGGCAGGGGCAGGGGCAGGCTGTGCCGTACCAGCTCTCCTGTCCTTCGGGGTAGCGGAGGATGATGCCGTAGTCGGTGCAGTGGGCCATCAGCCAGTCCCAGGCGTCGGTACCGCGGAAATCCTCGCTGCCGTTGTAGCGCAAATCGACACAGAGCGCGGTCTGATGGTCATGGCAACCGGGCACGAAGGTGGTGGCGGCCGCGACCTCGGAGCCATAGGCCCACACCGCGGGCTCGTAGTAATTCTCCAGCGTGGTCCAGTAGTCGATGTAGCCGCGCCAGGCGGTGACGCCGTATCCGGCGGCCTGTGCGTCATTGACAAAGTGGTTGAAGGCGTCGGCCGCGACCTCGTCCACCGTGACGCCGGCGCCGAAGGCGTGGTGCGGGCGCTGGTCGGTGATCGAGTTATAGGCATTGGCCAGCTTGAATTCGCGGCCGCTCAGATCCACGCCCTCAGGCGGGGCGGGGAGACCCCAGGCGGCGGCGCGTTCCGCGGGCGTCATGTCCGCCATGTCAGGAGCGGCGGGCGCTTCGGATACCGCGGAAACGGCGGGCGTTTCCACGGCAGGCTCCTCCGAGGGAGCCGCTTCCTCCGGCGGATTTTCCGCTTCGGTGGGGACGGGATCTGCCTCAATGGCGGTGATCTCCTCCGCTGCGGCAGGCGCTTTGTCCAGCGGCTCGACCGGCGTTTCCGGCGCTTCCGTCGGTATGCTCTCCACGGCCGCAGGCTGCGTCAGCGCGGACTGGGGGGTGCAGGAGCTGACCGCCAGCAGCAGCGCCAGAAGGGCCAGCAGCAGGCCAAAAAGAATTTTCCAGATGCGTTTCTTCATGTCTTACTCCACGCCGTAGAGGGCCACAAACTCCTCCAGGACCAGGTTGTTTTCTGTCATGTACGCGGCGACCTCCTTGCCGACGTAGCGGAAGTGCCAGCTCTCGCCCATGACCTGGGTGATCGGCCGTTTCTCTTCCGGGAAGCGGAGGACAAAGCCGTATTCGGAGCAGTGCTCGGACAGCCATTCCAGGGTCGCGCTGGCAACGATGTCGTTGCGCTTGATCTCATAGTACTTGTCCGTGATGTCCACGCCCAGGCCGGTCTGATGCTCGCTGCAGCCGGCGGGCATGGTGATGTAATAGCCCTCGGCATCCTTGCCGTCGGTGATGCCGTTGTTGTCACAGACCCGCTTGAAGTTCTGCTGCTGCACGCTGTAGCTGCGGTAGCCGGAGGAGAGGTAGATGGGAAGCCCCGCCTCCCGGCAGCCCAGAGCCATGTCCAGCAGCGCCTGGGCGATGCGCAGATCCACCGCGCAGCGGTTGGCGTTGTACGCGGTCTGGATATCGGTGGCGTCACCGGTCTGGTTCAGATAGCCCAGCTCCGCGGGCTCATAGGTGCCGATGGAATGGGTGCCGTTTACGAGCACGTATTCCCAGCTCGTGATGTCGATGTCCGGAGGTGCGGGCAGGCCCAGCGCGGCGGCGCGGCCGGCGGGGGAGTTGGGATCCAGGGTCGGCTCCGGCGTCGGATCGGGCGTGGGGGCGGGCGTCGGTTCGCTGAGCGTCACCGGCTCCGCCGCGGCTTCCGTGCTCTCCGGCGCGGGCGTGGCCGCGATCTCCAGCGGGGCCTGGGCGGCGCTTGCGGCGGCAGTCAGCTCGTCACTGTAGGGCGTGTAGGCGGCGCGAACATAAGAATAGGCGCTGAAAATGGCCAGGACCAGCAGGGCCATCAGCAGGCGCACCATAAAATTACCTTTCATCGGTGTTCCTCCTTGGTGTGAACATGAGTATTTTACCATTTTGGCAGATAGGGGTCAATATCCTTTTCTTGCGTTGCCCCCGGTGGCTGTGATAAGATAGAAAAAAACAACTGGGAGGGCTTTCCGATGAAAATCACATGGTGCGGGCATTCCTGCTTCCTGCTGGAGACGGCGGAGGGTTCCGTGGTGCTGGATCCTTACGCGCCCGGCAGCGTGCCGGGGCTGACGCTGCCGAAGCTCAAAGCGGATGGAGTCTTTTGCAGCCACGGGCACGGCGACCACGGCTATGCGCAGGGCGTTGCGCTGAGCGGGCGGAAGCCCGGCTTTTCCGTGACCGTGATCCCCTGCTTTCACGATGAGCAGGGCGGACGCCTGCGGGGCGAGAACAAAATCCACGTGATCGAGGCTGAGGGGCTGCGCGTGGCCCATCTGGGCGATCTGGGGCATCCGCTCTCGCAGCAGCAGCTGGCGGCTCTCGGGCGGCTCGATGTGCTGCTGATCCCGGTGGGCGGGCACTACACCATCGGCCCGGAGACGGCGGCGGAGACCGCCGAAGCCGTCGGCGCGCGCATCACCGTGCCCATGCACTATCGCGGCGCGGGCTTCGGCTATGAGGTGATCGGCCCGGTGGAGAAGTTCACGGCGCGGATGAGCGGCGTTCGTTTCTCCGATAGCAATTCCTTCGACCCGGCGCAGGAGCAGCCGGGCGTGCTGGTGCTCCGCTGCCCGACGGGAAAGTAAAAGCAGAAAACGGAACAGAAAAGGGAACTCCCCGCGGCCAAGGCCACGGGGAGTTTGAGACTGCCAAAAAACAACCGAGATTGCGTTGGAAGACAGAGCCGCGGGGGAGCTCGAGGGGGCAAGACCCGCCTCGAGTACAATCAGGCGCCGCCCCAAAAGCTTGATTTTTCAAGCTTTTGGGAAATAGCATTTTGTCTTCTGACAAGATGCTCGGCGGCAGAAGCGCAGTCAAAAAGGCCATCAGGGACTTTTTGACAAGCGGAACTCCCCGCGGCCAGGGCCGCGGGGAGTTTTTTGGCTATGTGTTATAAAATCAGGTGTGGAGAGGTGTGGAATTGCCGTTCTGGTCGAAGGTGTAGGAGACACCGTCAATGACCTTGGTGGTGTTGACGTAGCAGGAGCCGTCCGCGGTGCAGTAGATTGTGCGGGCATAGGAGCCGGTGCCGATCTGCTGCCAGCCGATATGCATCTTACCGCTGCCTTCCATGTAGTAGAGCTTGCCGCCGACCTTGATCTTGCCGACCTGCATGACGCCCTGGCTGTTCATGTAGTACCAGTTGCCGCCGGACTTGACCCAGCCGGTGCGCATGGCGCCGTCGCCGCCGAAGTAATACCACTTGCCTTCGATCTGCTCCCAGTAGGTGTCCATGACGCCGCTGTTCTGCATGTGGTAGCGCTTGCCGCTCACCGTGATCCAGCCGGTGCGCATGACGCCGTCAGAGCCCAGATAGTACCAGTTGCCGCCGGACTTGACCCAGCCGGTGCGCATGGCGCCGTCGCCGC
>CAMOXI010000113.1 GCA_946628965.1 uncultured Clostridia bacterium
CGGTGGGGATCTCCGCCGGGATGCTGTCCCAGCGGAGAACGATGAACAGGGTCGCGCCCAGCAGCGCCAGGATGCCCAGAAGCAGCAGGACAAGACGCACGATCCGTTTTGCCATGGTCAGGCCTCCTCACTCGATGTCCAGCTCGATGGGCCTGTCGATCTCCTCGCCCACATATTTTCCGTTTTTCTTCCGCTGCTTGACGCACTCGGTGAGCAGGTATTCGATCTGCCCGTTGAGGGAGCGGAAATCGTCTTCCGCCCAGCGGGCCAGCGCGTCATAGAGCTTGGGGGACAGGCGCAGCGGCACCTGTTTCTTGGCGTTTTCGGCCATGGGGCATCAATACAGGCTGCCGGAGTTGACCACCGGCTGCGCGTCGCGGTTGCCGCAGAGCACCACCAGCAGGTTCGAGACCATGGCGGCCTTGCGCTCCTCGTCCAGCTCCACGGTGTGGTTCTCGCTCAGGCGCTCCAGCGCCATCTCCACCATGCCCACGGCGCCGTCCACGATCATCTTGCGCGCGTCAATGATGGCGCTGGCCTGCTGGCGCTGCAGCATGACCGCCGCGATCTCGGGGGCGTAGGCCAGGTAGGTGATGCGGGCCTCGATGATCTGGATGCCGGCCTCCTCCACCTTTTGCTGGATCTCGTCCCGGATGCGCTGGGCCACCAGCTCGCTGGAGCCGCGCAGGCTCCCCTCGTCGGCCACACCGTCGCCGGTGGTGTCCACGCCGGGCGCCACGTCATAGGGGTAGATGCGCACGATGTTGCGCACCGCGCTGTCACACTGCAGGGAGAGGTACTCCTTGTAGTTGTCCACGTTGAAGACGGCCTTGGCCGTGTCGGTGACCTTCCAGATGACCGCGATGCCGATCTCCACGGGGTTGCCCAGGCAGTCGTTGATCTTCTGGCGGGAGTTGGAGAGCGTCATGGCCTTGAGGGAGATCTTCTTGCTGGGCATCTCACCGGAGGCAGCCGCGGCAGCATCCGCGTTCTTGCCGAGGGCGACGCTCAGAAGCGCGCTGTTCGCGCCGGCGTCCACGTCGCCGGACTGGTTGAGCTTGGTGCGGGCGGCGGGGTTCACAGCCACGCAGAAGGGATTGACGTAGTAGAAGCCGTCCTCCTTCAGGGTGCCGATGTACTTGCCGAAGAGGGTCAGCACCAGCGCCTCCTGGGGCTTGAGGACCTTCAGGCCCAGGAAGGGGATCCAGCCCACGCTCATCCACAGGATACCCAGGATCATCAGGGGCAGGAAGCCCATGCGCCCGTCGTCCAGCTTCACGCCGGCAAAAACGATCAGGCCAATGGCGGCCACATACAGCAGGATGAACAGCAGCAGCATGCTCAGGCCGTTTTTCTTATTGTTCAATACTTTCTCTTTCATGGAAGGAACCTCCTTATTCTTCCGCTGCGAAACGCCGTTTCGCAGATACGGGGCAGACCGTTTGCCTGCTCCTATCTGATATCAAAATGATATCACGATAATATGCACCTGTCAAGTGCTTTTCGGAAAGATTATTACAGAGCCCGGGAGGGGCTGGGCAAAATGCGGGATTTGTACTATACTATAGAAAACCGGAAGCAGCAAAAAACGGAGAAACACCATGACAAGCATCTATGATTCCATCCGAAGCCTGCTCAACAGTCGTGCGGGCGAAGAATATCTGACCGATCTGCGGGACTGCGGCCTGACGCCGGAGGCCTTCCTCTGCAGGCTTGCGGAGATCCCGCTCTGCGGCGCAGCGGCGGCCGCCATTGCCAGCGAATGCGTCCTGCGGGAGGACGGGGACTGGCGCTTCTGCTACGAACTGCTGCCCGTGCCGCTGGAGACCATTCTGGCCCTGCCGGAGCTGCCCGCCGTGCGGGAGCTGGAGGAACACGGGTTCGCGTCGATTCTCGCCGGGCGGGAAAGCCTGTCTCAGGGGGATTTCACCCTTGCGGAGCTGCGGCTTTTCCAGCCGGATACGGCCTTTCGCCTCCTGCGGGAGATCCCGGTCTCGCGCCGCGCCCTGCTGACGGAGGTGCTCACGGCCCATCTCCCGACGGACCTCTCCCCCGCTCCCGGGGCCTATCTGCACGCGCTGGACCTGGGGCTCAACAGCATGGTCTACCGGGAGACGGCGCTCTACGCCTTTGCCGAGGGCCTGCCGACGGCGCCGCTGCGGGCGGAGGCAGAGGGCTGGGAAGAGGATAACCTGGCCGCCGCGCTCTGGGAACTGCGGGATGACGCGCCCTGGGCCGGATATGAGGAAAACGGCCTGGAGGAGAGCGAAGAGCGGGAGCTCGCTTCCCTGACCGCGCTGTATAACGCCTTGAATCTGTATCGCCATCTGCGCTATGTGAAGGAAGTGATCGAGAAGGCCCGGTTTTATCTGCGCGCCTTTGACGGTCTGGAGGCGCTTCTGCCCGAAAAGACGCGGCCCGAGACGGAGGTCTGAGCGCGGCGCCGCGAAAACATAAGAAGATATCACCGCCCGGACCGTTTCAGTCCGGGCGGTGTTTAGCTGTGGCAAAGCTACGGCAAAAACAATTCACTACGCTTCTTAATCGTTTGTCGTCATGCAAAAACAAGCCCACGGGAGATCCCGTGGGCTTGTCTGTTGTGAAATTGCGATTCGAACAACGGTTCGAGGGAAATCTGTGTCAGACGAGGCAGCGGCCGAAGCATGGGCTTTGTGCCCTTGCAAGGGCGCTAACGAAGTATGACGCGGATTTGCCCGAAGCGATTACTCGTACAGAGCCTTCAGCTTCATCAGATGCTCGTAGCGATCCTTGGCGTTCTGCTCGTTCGCGGCGAAGAGACGCTCCGCACGCTCGGGGAACTCGCGGGTCAGACGGCTGTAGCGGGCCTCGTTCATCAGGAACTCCTGGTAGCCGCCGGCGGGCGCCTTGCTGTCGAGGGTGAAGGGAGACTCGGCGTCGGGGTTGAAGCGGAACAGGTTCCAGTAACCGCAGTCGACAGCCTTGTTCATTTCCTTCTGGCAGTTGCCCATGCCGCCCTTGATGCTGTGCATCTCGCAGGGAGCGTAAGCGATGATGAGGGACGGGCCCTTGTGGGCCTCGGCCTCGACGATGGCCTTGAGGGCCTTGGCCTTGTTGGCGCCCATGGCGACCTGAGCCACGTAGACGTAGCCGTAGGTCATGGCCATCTCGGCCAGGCTCTTGCTCTTGAGCTCCTTGCCGGCCGCGGCGAACTGCGCCACCTGACCGATGTTGGAAGCCTTGGAGGCCTGTCCGCCGGTGTTGGAGTACACCTCGGTATTGAACACGAAGATGTTGACGTCTTCGCCGGAAGCGAGGACATGGTCAACGCCGCCGTAGCCGATATCGTAGGCCCAGCCGTCGCCGCCGAAGATCCACATGGACTTCTTGTTCAGGTAATCCTTCTGGGCGAGGATCTCAGCGCCCAGTCTGCAGGCCTTGCAGGTGCAGACCTTGATGCCGGCGGCCTTGTCGGCCTCAGCGGCGGCCAGAGCCGCGGGCTGCGCATCGCCGTAGATCTGCTTGCCCATGTCGGAAGACAGGAAGCCGATGCAGCTGTCGATGTCGGAGATGTCCTCTTCCAGCTCCTTGATCAGGGCCTTGGTGGGCGCCTGGTTCAGGTTGCCGTCGTCATAGGTGTCGAGCCAGGCCTGCGCGGCAGCCTTCAGCTCCTCGCAGCAGGAGGGAGCCGCCATCATCTCGATGACCTTGGCCTTCAGATCGTCGCGGATCTTCTTCTGGCCCAGGTACATGCCGAGACCGTGCTCCGCGTTGTCCTCAAAGAGGGAGTTGGCCCAGGCGGGACCCTTGCCTTCCTTGTTGACGGTGTAGGGAGAGGTGGCCGCGGGACCGCCCCAGATGGAGGAGCAGCCGGTGGCGTTGGAGATGAGCATGTGATCGCCGAAGAGCTGGGTGACGATGCGGGCGTAGCTGGTCTCGGCGCAGCCGGCGCAGG
>CAMOXI010000114.1 GCA_946628965.1 uncultured Clostridia bacterium
ATCATGTAGGTCGGCATGGGGAATAAAAAGGGATGTACGCCGAAATCTTTCATGGCAAAAAACTCCTTTTCCGTTGCATTTTGGATGAGACCATGATACCATGAGCATAGAAAGAAAAGCAAGTACCAACAAGAAAGTTAGGTACTTGCCTTGAGGTAAGTATATGGCGGAGAAAAAGATCTCCGAGGCCAGGTTCAGCGACACGGGCTACAGCTACACGCTCTCCCTGATCTCCGGCAAGTACAAGCCGGTGATCCTCTACTGCCTGATGGAGTATGAGCCGGTGCGATTCAACGAGATGCAGCGCTATCTCGGCAAGGTGGCGGACAAGACCCTGAGCCAGAACCTGAAGGAGCTGGAACGGGACGGCCTGATCCACCGGGAGATGTACCCCGAGGTGCCGCCCCGGGTGGAGTATACGCTCACGCCCCGGGGCGCCTCTCTGGTGGCGGTGCTGGACAAGCTCTGCGACTGGGGGATGGAGAACCGGCCGTGTGACTGACTCACCGGTGAAACTCGATGCTGTAGGTAATATGCTTCGTCTCGCCGGGCCCCAGCTTCTCCACATAGGGCTTCTCGCTCACGTCCCCGGCAAAGCCCTCGTCGTCGCAGCGGCCGAACCAGGGCTCCAGGCAGACGAAGGGGCCGACCGGGTTGGCCCAGACTGCGAGGATCGGGAACTCGCCGCATTCCATGCTCACCCAGGGGGAGCCCTCCGGGCGGAGGATCTGCACGGCGTCGATGTGCTGGCCCTCGAAGATCCAGGTCTCGGGAATATCCTCAGCGTAAGGAGCGCTGCCGCTTTCGAGCGGCAGCGTTTTCTGCTGCCCGGGCAGGCCGAAGCCCGCGGCATTGGCACCGAAATAGTGCAGCTCCTCCCGGCCGGGGAAGGCGATGCGGCAGTCCTCTTTCTGCACGCCCGCGGGCATCAGAAAGCCGGGGTGGCCGCCGATGGAATAGACCATGGTCCCCTCGCCGGTGTTCGTCACGTCCCACTCGATGTGCAGCAGGCGGGGGTTCTCTTTGTCCAGCCGGTGGCGGATCTGCAGGCGGAAGTCCCAGGGGTAGATCGCCCTGGTCGCCTCGGTGGAGGTGAGCACCTGGCAGAGGCTCTCCGCCGTCTCCTCCGTGCACTGGAAGTCCATGTCACGGGCGAAGCCGTGCTGGGTCTTCATGCTGTACTCTTTCCCGTTTACGCGGTAGGTCTTGTCATAGACTCTCCCCACGAAGGGGAAGAGGATCGGCGCGTGGCGGTTCCAGACCGCGGGGTCCGCGCCCCAGAGCCGCTCAAGCCCGTTTTCCTTGTCGTAAACGGAGCTCAGCTCCGCGCCCGCGTCGGCCACGGCGATTTTTAAAATCTCGTTTTCCAGAATGTGCATGTCCATGGTATTGCCCTCCCGTCAGAAGATGCGCTGCAGCAGATTGTACAGCGCGAGATGCCAGTCGCCCATCGAATGATAGCGCATGGGGAACACGTCAAAGTCCGTGTTGACGCCGGAAACGAGCCGCGGCTCCAGCGCCATCATGCCGCCCACGTCCTGCTCCTGCCGGGGCAGGGCGAAGTCGAAGACGCCGCTGGATACATAGAGATAGCGGATGGGCAGATCCCGGAAGTCCTCGCTTTGGATATGCTCGCGGAAATAGTCCGCGTCGGTGCGGCTGCCGCTGAAGGTGCCGAACCAGGCGAAGTAGTCGAGACTGCCGCAGAAGGCGGAGTGGAAGGTGGTCACCGCGCCGCGGGAGAGGCCCGCGAAGGCCCGGTGCTCCCGGGAGGCGGCAAAGCCCGCATCGTCGATGCTCTCGGCGTAAGTGGAATATTTGCTCTCCGCCGCGGGCATCAGGTCGTTTCTGAGTTCCTCGCGGAAGGAGTAGGTCAGCGGGTCGAGGCCCGTGCCCTTGAAATCGTCCTCCACGTAGAAGGTGGGCGTGACCACGATGAGGGGCTCGATGTCGCCGTTTGCGATCAGGTTATCCAGCATGGTCTTGTTGTAGGCGTGGGTGCGCAGCCAGTAGTACTGATCGTCCCCGGTGCCGTGCATCAGGTAGAGGATGTTGTACGGCTTTGTTTCGTCATAGCCGTAGGGGAGATAGACCAGGGCGGATTTCTGCACGTCCCGCCCGTCTGTGCCATAGGCTTTGGTGTCGTAGAAGAGCTCCTCCACGGTGCCGGGCTGGGCGCACGCCACGCTGTCAAACTGCGCGGGCACCTCCCAGACCGTGTGGCGGGCAAGCCCGGTCAGCGCCCGGTCATGGGCGGCCCAGCCGCGCCAGACGGCGAGGGAAGCAAGCGCCACGACGAGCAGCAGGCACAGCGGCGCCCAGGGGACGCAGCGGGCGCGGAGCTTTCCCGTGAAGAGCAGCAGGGTGCCGACGAGCGACGCGATACCGGCTGCCGCCGTCTGCAGCCAGAAGACCCAGTTGAAGGCCGTGGTCTCGGCGTAGTTGGTGGTGAAGGCCAGCACGAAGCCGAAGACCGCCACCGGCAGGTTCAGCCAGGGCACGCGGCCCTTCCAGGCGGCGAAGGCCGCGAGGGCGAACAGGGTCTGCACGATCAGCAGCGTCACCGTCGCCTCGAGTGTGCCGAGGGCCAGATAGCTCCAGACGTTCCAGATACCGCCCAGGACGATCAGCACCAGGGCGCAGAGCCCCAGCGCGTCACAGATTTTCTCTTGCTTCTTGTTCATGTTTGCTCCTCTTGTTTTCGTCTTTCGGGCGAATCAGCGCCGGGCTTCCCAGAAGCCGACGGCCTTTTCGATCCAGCCCGCGGCGTCGGTGCCCCGGCCCTCGCCGAAGCCGTGCTTCGCCTGATAGTAGCGGCTCTCCCCGCAGGGGATGCCGAGCGCCTGCAGTTCTTCGATCATGCGGGCGATGCCGGCGGCGTTCTCCGGGCCGATCACATCGTCCTCCGGGAGCCAGGCAAAATAACAGGGCGGCATGGCCCCGTAGTGCCCGGCGCGCGCCTCGTCATACCAGCCCGAATACACCAGCACCATGGCAGCCGGCGCGGGCAGACCGTGGGCTGCATAGCCGTGCTCGTCGTCCAGACCCCAGAACCAGGTGGTCCGCCCGCCGGCGGAAAAGCCCCAGACCGAGTAATCCTTCATGTCGATCTGCAGGGCCTCCTGATTCTCAAAGAGATAGCTTACAGCCCGTGCGAAATCCGCGGTCGCGGCAGCCTCCCGCTCCGTGGGATCGTCCGTCTTGAAATGGAAGTCAGGGTCCACCCGGTACTTCGGCATGGCCACGGTGTAGCCCATCTGATGCAGGATGTTTCCGACGGGAAAACTCTCCAGAAACAGGCAGACGCTGGTGAAGGCCCCACCGCTTGTCAGCACGGCCACAGGCTTTCCGGGCTCACCCCGGATCAGGAGCAGCCCGGTCTCCTCCAGACTCGGATCCGCGGCCCGCTCTGCATCGGTGTAGATCGGATAAAAGATCTCCTCACGGGAGGAGGCGTCTGCGACAAAATTCAGCCCGTCCACGATGGAGGCGGTGTTGGTGCGGTTTTGCCGGCAGACGAAATCCAGCGACAGCACGGGGGTAATGACCCGGTTCACGGTGTCTTTCCAGGGGAGGATAAAGTCCGAAAAGTCAGCGAAGGCCGGGTGGAGCTCCACACTGCCGAAGGCGTCGCGGGCCGAGATGCTCCGGTACCCGCCGCCCGGCAGAGAGGGATAGCTCACCCCATCGCCCAGCATCCAGCTGAGGGGCGCCAGCAGCAGCACCGCGATCAGCAGCCCGATGCAAAACCGCAGGAGAGGACGCTTTTTCATGGAA
>CAMOXI010000115.1 GCA_946628965.1 uncultured Clostridia bacterium
AAGCAAAAGGGGCAGGGCGACCATCTCGGCATCAACGAGAGCATCGAGACCGTCTGCTATCCCTCCGCCTCCGCCCTGGCGGCCAGCTTTGATGTGGAAGTGATGGCACAGCTCGGCGAGGCCCTGGGTACGGAGTGCCAGGCGGAGGACGTGGGCATGCTGTTGGGGCCCGGCATCAATATGAAGCGCAGCCCCCTCTGCGGCAGAAACTTTGAGTATTTCTCAGAGGATCCGTATCTCGCCGGGAAGCTTGCCGCCGCCTATATCCGCGCGCTGCAGGAAAAAGGCGTCTCGGCCTGCGTCAAGCATTTTGCCGCCAACAACCAGGAGACGCTGCGCATGAGCGGCGATTCCCGCATGTCGGAGCGCACCCTGTTTGAGACCTATCTCCCCGCCTTCGAGGCGGCTGTGAAAGAGGGCGGTACGCGCAGCGTCATGTGCGCCTATAACGCCATCAACGGGGAATTTTGCGCCAACAACAAGACGCTGCTGACGGAGATCCTCCGCGAGCGCTGGGGCTTTGACGGCTTCGTGGTTACCGACTGGGGCGCCGGAAAAGACGCGGCCAAGGGCGTCAAGGCCGGGTTGGATCTGAATATGCCCGGTGGGAACGAGGGCGTCTGTGCTGCCATCAAGGCAGCCTGTGAAGCGGGCGAGCTCAGCGAGGCGGAGATCGACCGGATGGCCGGAAACATGGTGCGCTTTGCGCTGGACTATCGCGACAAGCGCCGCCCGGATACGGCGATCGACCGTGAGAAATGCGCGGCGCTCAGCGGGTCGCTTGCCGCCGAATGTGCGGTGCTGCTGAAAAACGACGGCCTGCTGCCACTGAAGAAGGACAGCAGGGTGGCCTTTATCGGGGAGTTTGCCGCCTCTCCGAGATACCAGGGCAGCGGCAGCAGCCATATCAATACGAAGAATATGATCTCCGCGTTGGACGCGGCGAGGGAATACTCCGTGAGCTATGCACAGGGCTACGTTGCCCGCGACTCCAGAACGGATGAAAACCTGCTCCGCGAGGCCGTGGAGGCCGCCGGAGCGGCGGATGTTGCCGTGGTCTTTGCGGGGCTACCCGACAGCTTTGAGAGCGAGGGCTTTGACCGGGATACGCTTGCCATGCCCACCAATCAGAACGAACTGATCGAGGCTGTGGCCGCGGCAAATCCCAACACCGTAGTCGTGCTGCACGGCGGCGCACCCATGCTGACAGAGTGGATCTCAAAGGTCAAGGCTGTGCTCTGTATGTACCTGGGCGGCCAGAGCGTCGGCAAGGCGGCGGTGGAACTTCTGTACGGGGAGAAAAACCCCAGCGGTAAGCTGGCCGAGACCTGGCCGAAGAAGCTCTCGGATAACCCGGCCTACCTCAACTTCCCCGGCACGGAGGGTGTGGTGGACTATGCCGAGGGCGTGTTCATCGGCTACCGTTACTATGACAAGAAGGAAATGGACGTGTCCTTCCCCTTCGGCTATGGCCTGAGCTATACGAACTTCGCTTACAGCGATCTGCGTCTGGACAGATCCGAGATGACGGATCAGGACGCGCTGACTGTTCGCTGCAAGGTCAAGAATACCGGCAGTGTGGCAGGGAAAGAGGTCGTGCAGCTCTATGTCCGCAACGCTGTCTGCGATACAGCACGTCCGCTGCGCGAGCTGCGGGGCTTTGCCAAGGTCGAGCTGCGGCCGGGTGAGGAAAAAGAAGTGAGCTTTACGCTATCCGCGCGCGCCTTCGCCTATTACGAAGAAAAAATCCACGATTTCTTTGTTCCCTCCGGTGTCTACGGTGTGGAAATCGGAGCGTCCAGCCGGGATATCCGTCTGGATGCAGAAATATCTGTCAACGGCACGGCGGAGCTTCCGTACGTCTATACGCTGACCTCCACTGTCGGATCCCTGCTGAAGACCGCAAAAGGTCGTGCCCTGTTCGAGAGGATGATGGCCGGCATGCAGCAGTCCAAGGAAATGGACGGCACTGACGCGCTGGGCGAGGGCGGCGCAGAGATGGCAAGACGCATGATGATGGAGATGCCTCTGGGGTCCCTGGTCACCTTCGGCAACGTTCCCATGGAGCAGATTCAGGGTATGCTCGCCATGCTCAACAGCTGAAAGGAAGGATGGGAAGATGAACAAAGACCTTCTGATCGGAGCGGCCACGGCGGCCCATCAGGTAGAGGGCAACAACATCCACAGCGATTTCTGGGTCATGGAGAATCTGAAGCACTCGGATTTTGCCGAGCCCTCGGGCTTGGCGGTGGATCACTACAACCGCTACGAGGAAGATATCAAGCTCCTGGCGGACGCAGGCTGCAGCGCCTATCGCTTCTCCATCGAGTGGGCGCGCATTGAACCGGAGGAAGGCCGCTACGACTACCGGGAGATCGAACACTACCGCAAGGTCCTACGCTGCTGCCGGGAAAACGGGATCACGCCCATCGTGACCCTGCACCATTTCTCCAGTCCCGCCTGGCTGATCCGCAAGGGCGGCTGGACCAACGAATGCACGGTGGATTCCTTTGCCAAATACGCCCGCTATGTGGCGATGCAGCTGGGGGATGAGCTGGAATACGTCTGCACGATCAACGAGGCAAACATGGGCTTCCAGCTCCAGAAGGTCATGGACGATATGAAAAAAGCCTCCCAGCGGGAGGGCAGCGTGCAGGTGGGTGTGCAGCTTGACATGAAGAAGATCCTGCTGAGCATGCTGGAGCAGGGCGTTGCGTTCCGCTGCAATCCTCTGAAGATCGGCGCCTTTCTGCGTCCGCGCTCTTCCGAGCAGGAGAAAATCGTCATGCGTTCTCACCAGGCTGCAAAGCAGGTGCTCAAGTCCGCAGCACCGCAGGTCAAGGTTGGGCTGACCCTGTCCCTTTTCGACTATCAGCCGGTTGACGGTGGCGAAGCAGTCGCCGCACAGCTCTGGCAGGAAGACTTCGGCCAGTACCTTCCCTACATTCAGGACGACGATTTCCTGGGCGTACAGAACTACTCCCGCAAGATCGTGGATGCCAAGGGAGCGCGGGAGCCGGCGAAGGATGCGCCGCTGACCCAGATGGGATATGAGGACTATCCGCAGAGCATCGGCCATGTGCTGCGAAAAGTGGCAAAGGAATTCCCGGGCGAGCTGATCGTCACGGAAAACGGCATTGCGACGGATAACGACGCCCGCCGCTGCGATTTTATCCGGGAGGCTTTCGCAGGCGTAATGGCTGCGCGGGAGGCGGGCGTGCCGGTCAAAGGCTACTTGTACTGGAGCCTGCTGGATAACTTTGAGTGGCAGGCCGGATTCGGCAAGACCTTCGGCTTGATCGCCGTTGACCGTACGACCCAGACGCGCTATCCTAAAGTGAGCTTGAAGGTGCTGGGAAGCTTAAACGCAAAGGAAGGGGAAAACAAGGATGAATACAATCAGCTTTAACAGGAACTGGATCTGCAACGGGAAAACCGTTACCCTGCCCCACGACGCGCAGATCGCGGAAAAGCGCGGCGCAGACGTCTCCAACGGCGGCCACGGGTATTTCCCCGGCGGCGTCTATACCTATGAAAAGACCTTCACCGCTCCTCAGGAGTGGGAAGGCAAGGACATTCTTGTTGAGTTCGAGGGCGTGTATAAGAATGCGACCGTCAGCCTCAACGGCAAAGAGCTCTGCTTCCATCCCTACGGATATACCGGCTTCTTTGTGGAGCTGAAAGACCTCGTTTACGGTGGGTCGAACACGCTGACGGTGGTTGCGGACAACTCCAAACTGCCCAACTCCCGCTGGTATTCCGGCTCCGGCAT
>CAMOXI010000116.1 GCA_946628965.1 uncultured Clostridia bacterium
GTCTCCTTCAAAGTCCGGGACACCGAAAGCAAAAAAGCCCGGAACATCAAGGTCCGGCTCTTGGACGAGCAGGGGAGGACCCTGACCGAGCGGGAAGGAGCTGAGCTCGACCCCTCCGGCGTGGAGCTGGACGCGGCGCTCCGGCCAAGAAGCGTCTATCGCCTGCACGTGTTCGTTGAGGGAGACGAAGGGGACAGCGCCGAGGCGAAGAGCGCCTTTGAGACCGGCAAAATGGACGAGCCCTGGACGGCGGACTGGATCGCCGCGCCGAAAGGCGAGGGCTGCCATCCGCTGCTGCGCCGCCGCTTCACGGTCAGGCCGGGTCTGGTTCGCGCCCGGCTCTACGCCACCGGTCTGGGCCTTTTTGAAGCCTATTTGAACGACGAAAAGCTGGGCGAGGAATACCTGCTGCCCGGCGTCACCAATTACGAGACGCGGCTCCAGGTCATCACCTTCCGAGCAGATACGCTGCGCGAGGGAGAGAACGAACTGAGCTTCCTGCTGGGCAAGGGCTGGTACATGGGCGTTTTCGGCCTGGAGAATCAGGCGAACAACTATGGCAGCCGCATGGCTGTGATCGGAGAGCTGCACCTGGACTATGCCGACGGCAGCCACGATTGCCTGAAAACCGACGGCGGCTTCACCTGGACTCCCTCTCAGATCGTGGACAGCGGCATCTATTACGGCGAGACCCTGGACCGCAGCCTTACTCCCGGAGAGGAGAAGCCGGCGGAGGTGCTGACAGAGCCGGAAAAAGATCCCGACACGAAAAACCTGCGGAAATCACATCTGACAGACCGCTTGAGCCTGCCCATTACGGTGGCGGAAACGCTGCCGGTGCAGGAAATCCTGCACACCCCCGCCGGGGAGACGGTGCTGGACTTCGGCCAGAACTTCGCGGGCTTTCCGGAATTCGACGCGGACTTTCCCGCGGGCACGACCATCACCCTGGACTTCGGGGAAATCCTGCAGCAGGGAAACTTTTACAACAAAAACTATCGGGACGCGCGCTCCCGTTTCGAGTACGTCTCCGGCGGTGAGCGGGAGACCGTTCACCCCCACTTTACCTTCTTCGGCTTCCGCTATGTGCGCGTCAGCGGCTGGGTGGGAGAGCTGAAAAAAGAGAGCTTTCGGGGCTGCGTACTCTCTTCCGACCTGGAGCGGATCGGCTTTATCAAGACCGGAAACGCCAAGCTCAACCGCCTGTATGAAAACACGCTGTGGGGCCAAGAATCCAACTTTATCGACATGCCCACCGACTGCCCCCAGCGCAGCGAGCGCCTGGGCTGGACCGGCGACGCGCAGATCTTCGCCCCCACGGCCGGCTATCACTGCGACACCCGCGCCTTCTACAGGAAGTTCGAACAGGATCTGATGGATGAACAGGCTTTCCTCCACGGGGCGATCCCCAACTATGTGCCCAACATCGGCCACAAGGACGACGCTGCCAGCGCCTGGGGCGACGCGGGAGCTTTTTTGCCCATGGCAGTGTTTCGCGCCTTCGGCGGGCAGGGCGCTCTGCGTTTTGCCTACCCGATGATCAAGGGATGGGTGGACTATATGGACCGCATGGATACGCAGCGGCATTACAGCTTCGATCCGCCCTTCCAGTTCGGAGACTGGCTCGGCCTGGACGGCCCCAGCGAGACCAGCTACAAAGGCGGTACGGACGATCGCTTCGTCGGCGCGGCCTATTATCACCATTCCGCCTTCCTGGCGGCCAAGGCGGCTGCAGCGCTGGGGGAAAAGGAAGACGCTGCCCGCTTTGAGAACCTGGCGGAGCAGAGCCGCAGGGAGATCCTGAACGAATACTTTACGCCCAACGGGCGTTTTGCCCTGGACACCCAGGCGGCCTATGTGGTGGCATTGAAATTCGGGCTGTGGCGTGACCGGGAGAGACTGGTCAGCCAGTTCGCGGAGCGCTTGAAGAAAGACGGCTACCGCATCCGCTGCGGCTTTTTGGGCGCGCCGCTGCTGTGCACGGTGCTGGCGGAGAACGGCATGACGGAGCTGGCCTATGACTTCCTGCTGCAGGAAGGCTTCCCCAGCTGGCTCTACGCCGTGAACCTGGGGGCCACCACCGTGTGGGAGCGCTGGAACAGCGTTGGCCCCGACGGCACCATCTCCGACACGGGGATGAACTCTCTCAACCACTATGCCTACGGAAGCGTGATGGAGTTCCTCTATGCCTACGGCGCCGGCATCCGTCCGGCCTGCCCGGGCTTCCGGAAAGCCATCCTGGCCCCCGAGCCGGACGCCCGCCTGGGCTATCTCCACGCAAGCTACGACTCGGCCTCCGGGCGCTACGTCTGCAATACCCGCATCTGCCCGGACGGCATGCTGGAGGTACATGTGGAGATCCCCTTCGGCTGCGAGGCCGAGCTGCGGCTGCCCCGCAGCGGGCGGGAGCCGGAGCGGCTTCTCGCCGGAAACTACGACTACCGCTACATGCCGGAGCGGGACTACCGCAAGACCTTTGACGAGAACACCCCGCTGCGCACGCTGGCGCAAAACGAGGACGCCATGGCGATCCTCCTGCGGCTGACGCCGGCCCTGGGCGGCATGGCAAAGGAGAATAACCCGGAATTTTCCAATGGCGGCCTTGCGGACTTTCGCGGCATGGGCTTTCTGCCTGTCGAGCCTGAAAAGCTGGAGCAGGCCATCGCGGAACTGAAAGAATTGATCGTTTGGAAGGAGTAAAGAGAATGCGACTGGACAGCAAGCTGCCCCATCTGCCCATCTGGGGCGAGGCGGGCCGAATCCCCGGCAACACCGGCAAGAGCAAGAGCGACGTAATGAACATCGACAAGAGCCTGACCATGGAGGACGTGTTCACCAAGTACCCCGGCATCTGGGACAAGAGCACGGACGAACTGGGCGATCTGCGCGGCAACGACTATATGGTCTGGGACCAGGAGATGGAGCACGGCTACGCCGAGGAGACTTACTCCGACGTGCCGCTGCTGATCCCCTTCCTCAGCCCGGGCAGCGACCGCTGCGTGATCCTCTGCCCTGGCGGGGCCTACCTGACCAAATCCATGGACAGCGAGGGTCAGGAGGTGGCGGAGTTTCTCAACGCCGCGGGCATCAGCGCCTTCGTCCTCTGGTACCGCAGCTATCCCTACCGGGCGCCGCTGATGTACCTGGACGCCCAGCGGGCCGTGCGCTATGTGCGCTTCCACGCGGCGGAATACGGCCTCGATGCCCATAAGATCGGTCTGGCCGGCTTCTCCGCCGGCGGTAACCTGGCCGGCGTAGAGGCCCTGTGCTTCCGGGACGAGCCGGTGGCCTGGCCCGGCTATACGCCGGACGAGATCGACGCGGTGGACGGCAGACCCGACGCCCTGGGGCTGATCTATCCCGCCGTGTCCATGCACGGGGACAAGATCACCGCGGTCATCGGCGGCCGGGACCTCTATGAGGACCCGGAGCGGCGGGAAGCCTTTGCCGACCGCTATGACCTGCGCACCCATGTGCAATCGGGCGACGCGCCCGCCTTCCTCTGCGCCTGTGCCGACGACTTTGTGGTGCCGCCTCCCTTCCTGGTGGAGCTGCAGCAGAGCTATGCGAAGGCCGGCGTCTCCTGCGAGCTGCACCTCTTCCCCTATGGCGGCCACGGCTTCGGCGCCTGCATTCCGCGCCAGGTCGGCCCCTTCGCACCGCCGGATCTGACGGCCTGCCGCCAGTGGAAGGAGCTCTTCTGCACCTGGGTCAACGGCGTGTTTGACGGAAAACTGAACGGATAA
>CAMOXI010000117.1 GCA_946628965.1 uncultured Clostridia bacterium
GAAGGTCGTGCTGGTGGACGAAAACGAGATGACCGCCGTGATGATGGGCTTCCCCACCCTCAAGGGTCTGAGCCGGGAAACGCCCTCCACCTACGTCTCCGTGCTGCTGAACCAGCACGCCGCCGTGCACTACATCGACATCGCCCAGCAGTTCGGTCTGGCCGGCGACGTCTGCCCCATGCCCGAGGCCGAGGCCGGCGTCTCCATCGATGACGACGCGCCCGTGCTGGGTGCCTGCGCCGTGCAGTGCAACACCACCTGTGACGGTTCCCTGCTCTCCAACGGCGTCATTTCCCGCCGCCTGGAGAATGTGGACGGCATCCCCGTCTTCCAGCTGGCTGCGCCCCTGCGCCACCGGGAAGACGACGTGCAGAAATACGCCGCCCAGGAGATCAAGAACGCCATCGCCTTCATCGAGCAGCACACCGGTGCCAAGTGGGACTGGTCCTACTACTTTGAGTGCGCCCGCCGCGTCAACTACGCGACCCAGTGCCGCGTGGAATGGCTGGAGATGAACAAGACCCCCTATCCCCAGGTCTTCGGCTCCAACCTGGCGCTGTACACCGAGACCAACTACATGGCCATCTGCGGCAAGATCCCGGCCTTTGAGAAGGCCGACCGGAAGCTGACGGAGCTTGCCCGCCGCGCCTACGCCAAAAAGAAGATGGCCGCCCGCGAGTATCGCCACCGCGCCATCATCTGGGGCGTGCAGTCCCACTTCTATATGGACTTTCTGGTGTGGCTTCTCAACTGCTGGGGCATCGTGCCTCTGACCGATATGCTCTCCATGGTCTCCACCAAGGAGCTCGTGACCGAGGACACGCCCGCGAACCGGGAGCAGGCCTACTACGACATGGCCTGGCTCACCGAGAACATGATCATGCGCAACCGCACCCATGGCGGCTACAAGGTGCTGCTGGACGAGCTGTGGCAGTACACTCAGGAGTTCAACGCCGACATGGTCATCCTCTGGGAGCACATGAGCTGCAAGGCCCTCGACGGCATGCACGGCATGTTTGAGGAGCGCGCCCGCGAGCTGGGCATCCATCTGGTCTGGGTCAGCCATGACCTGTTCGACCCGCGCATCATCTCCCGCCAGGGCGTGCGCGATCAGATCAACAACTACATGCGCACCGTCATGCAGGAAGAGCCGGTGGATCCGTCTCTCGAGATTCTGCACGACGAACAATCCTGGTAAGCACCTTGCTGTTAAGCCCTCGTAAGAGGGCTTAACAGCAGAATATACTCACGCTCATCGCAGCGGGCTGAGGCCCGCTTTGGTCGGCGTGAGGCCTCGCTCAGCTCGGCTCAGAGTGTTTTTGCCGAGGCAAAGCCCCGTCAAAAACGGATCTGTATTTTGTGCATTCGACGCAAAACGCGCAGAGAAAACATACGCTGTCTCCCTATGCGGCCCTGTTGCGGTCAGAATTCTTACGGAGGAACAATCGATGAAAAAGTTCTGCCTGAATCTTATCTGCAAGCTGCTTCTTGCGGCATGCGGCTTCTTTGTGGTCACCTTCACGGTGTACTTCTTCAATCTGGACATGAAGGCCACCGCTCTCCTCGCCCCCTGGCTGGAGAAGTGGTACGACCATCTGGAGCGGAAACAGTATATTTAAGCGCTTAGCTTTTAGCCATTAGCGCTTAGCTTTATGAAAAAGAGCTGTGAGAATTCTCACAGCTCTTTTTCATATTCATTTCCCTGCTTGTCCTTCTGAGCGAAGCGAAGAATCTCTTTTGCTGAGATCCTTCGTCGCTGCGCTCCTCAGGATGACAAAAAGCATCTTATACAGTCAAACCCGTAAGCCAGCGCCGCATCATGTCGTAGATGTGGTTGCCGGCCATGCGGCGGATAAAGCTCCGGGTACGCTTTGTGCCCAGGTGCAGCTCACGCACGAAGGTCTCCCCTGCCACAGCCATGGAGACGAACACCGTCCCCACCTCGTGCACACCGTCGCCGTCCGGCCCGGCAAGCCCCGTGACGCCGACGCCGATGTCTGCCCCGGTGAGAGTTCTCACCCGTTCGGCCATCTCTTTGGCCACCTCATAGCTGACGGCTCCTTTTTCCTCGATCAGATCCGGATCAATGCCCAGAAGCCTCGCCTTCACCTCGTTGGTGTAGGTCACGCAGCCGCCGGCAAAGGCGGCGCTGGCGCCGGGGATCTCGGTAAAGCGCCGGGCCACATCCCCGCCGGTGCAGCTCTCGGCCGTGGCAAAGGTCATGCCCTTTTCCTTGAGCAAAGGCAGCACGGCCTCCTCGATGCACTCAATGTCCATGCCGTAGACATATTCGCCCAGGCGCTCCTTCACATGGGCGATCACCGGGGCCATCATGGCCTCGGCCTCCGCCTCGCTCCTGGCCTTGGCGGTCACCTGCAGCAGGCAGTCGCATTCTTTCGCATAGGGCGCCATGCTGGGATTTGCCATGGCGTTCATCTCCTCGGCAAACATATCGTCCACGCCGCTCTCGCCGATGCCGAAAATGCGGATGGAGTGGGAGACGATCTGCTCCTCGGAGAGCTTTTTCAGGTACGGGATACCGTATTGCCGGAACATGGGGATGCACTCATTGGGCGGCCCCGGCATCATGACCACGATCTTGCCCTGCGCCTCAAAGGCGCAGCCGGGAGCCGTGCCCCAGTGGTTGTGAAACACCGTGCAGCCTTCGGGCAGCATGGCCTGGGTGAAGTTGTTGGGGGTATAGGCCCGGTCCGGGTGAATGTAGTCGTAGAGTCCGGCCTTCTCCGCCGCGTTCTCCACCAGCTTCAGGCCGAAGCATTCGGCCAGGATCTGCTTGGTGAGATCGTCGCAGGTCGGCCCCAGACCGCCGGTGGTGATGATCACGTCCGCGCGCGCTTTTGCGATCTCCACGCAGTCGTGCAGGCGCTGGGGATTGTCCCCCACCACCGTGTGGTAGCGGACGTTCACGCCGATCCTGGAGAGCATCTCGGAGATGTCGCGGGCGTCGGTGTTGGTGATATGCCCCAGCAGAAGCTCCGTCCCGACGGACAGGATCTCGGTATTGTAGACCTTATTCATGCTCCACCGTGATCCTCTCGATGCCCCGGAAGGCCTCCTCCACCAGCGCGTCCACGTCCAGCACGCTCTCGGCCGCCGCGACCTCGCTCACCTTGGGGCGGGTGCGGGGATGGCGCGGGGTGAAGACCGTGCAGCAGTCCTCATAGGGCAGGATGGAGGTGTCGAAGGTGCCGATCCTGCGCGAGAGCTGCACGATTTCCTCCTTGTCCATGCCGATCAGCGGCTGCAGCACAGGAAGCTCGATCACCGCCTGGGTGGAGGCCATGGCCTCCATGGTCTGGCTTGCCACCTGGCCCAGGTTCTCTCCGGTGACGATGGCCTTGGCGTTCCACTCGTTGGCGATGCGTTCGGCGATGCGCATCATGAACCTGCGCATAATGAGCGTGAAATATTCCTCCGGGCATTTATCCCGGATTTCCTCCTGAATGTGGGTAAACGGCACCACTTCAAGGGTCATTTTGCCGCAGAAACGGGTCAGGATCCGGGCAAGCTCCACCACTTTGTCCTTCGCCTGCTGGGAGGTGTAGGGGAAGGAGAAGAAGTGCACCGGGATGAGACGCACGCCGCGCTTGGCGATCATGTAGGAGGAGACCGGGCTGTCGATGCCGCCGGACAGGAGCGTCACCGCCACGCCGTTGGAGCCCACGGGCATGCCGCCCGCGCCGTTCACCG
>CAMOXI010000118.1 GCA_946628965.1 uncultured Clostridia bacterium
CCAAGGTGGAAAACGGCGCCTTCGTGGGCGGCGTTGCCAAGTTCCTGAACGACCGCTTCGCTTCGATCAGCGAGGCTCTGAACCTCACCGAGGGCTGCCTGGTGGCCATCGCCGCCGGCGCCCACGATCAGGCCGTCAAGACCGCCGGCGTCATGCGCAAAATGCTGGGCGCCGCCGTCCCCGGCCACATGGACAAGGAACGCTACGAGTTCTGCTGGATCGTCGATTTCCCGATGTATGAGATCGGCGAGGAGTCCGGCGAGCTGGAGTTCTGCCACAACCCGTTCTCCATGCCTGCGGGCGGCCTGGAAGTACTGCTCAAGGCTGAGCGCGGCGAGATTGATCCGCTGACCATCACCGCCGACCAGTACGACCTGGTCTGCAACGGCGTGGAGCTCTCCTCCGGCGCGGTCCGCAACCACGATCCCGAGATCATGGTCAAAGCCTTTGAGATGGTGCGCCTGGGCGAGGAGGACGTGAAGAAGAAGTTCCCCGCCATGTATAACGCCTTCTGCTACGGTGCTCCTCCTCACGCTGGCATCGCCCCGGGCGTGGACCGCATGGTCATGCTCCTGGCGGGCGAGGACTCCATCCGCGAGGTCATTCCCTTCCCGATGAACAAGAGCGCCCAGGATGTGATGATGGGCGCCCCCTCCGAGGTCACGCAGAAGCAGCTCGATGAGCTGCACATTGCCGTCGTCGGAGACGTCGAGGAATGATAGAATTTTGAGTTTTGAGCCGTGAGTTTTGAGAGGAGACGGAATCCCGTTGCAACGCTCAAAACCGCGGCTCAAATACTATGAGGGTGATTATATGTACGCCAGAATCACATCTTTCGGCGTCAGCGGCATCGGAGGCTACCCGGTGTCGGTGGAAGTGAATATCTCCAACGGCCTGCCGCATTTTGACATCGTGGGCCTGCCCGACGCGGCGGTAAAGGAATCGCGCGAGCGGGTGCACGCCGCCATCAAGAACAACGGCTTCCGCTTTCCGGTGAGCAGGCTCACCGTGAACCTGGCTCCGGCGGACAAGAAAAAGGCGGGCACGGTCTATGACCTGCCCATCCTGATCGGGATCCTGGCTGCCGCCGGGGAGATCAAAAAGCCCGGGGCGGACTGCGCCTTCCTGGGCGAGCTGTCCCTTACCGGGGAACTGCGTCCCGTCGCCGGCGCGTTGCCCATGGCCATCGCCGCGGAGCGGGAGGGCGTGAAGCAGCTGTTTGTCCCTGCCGAGAACGCCTCGGAGGCGGCCTTCGCCGAGAAGGTATCCGTCTATCCGGTGGAAAATGTGGCGCAGCTGATCCGCCACCTGCGCGGGGAACAGCCCATCGAGGCTGCCCCGGTGCCGGACGTGCACGCCGAGGAGCTGCCCCTGCCGGATTTTGCCGATGTGAAAGGGCAGGAGAACGTCAAGCGCGCGCTGGAGATTGCGGCTGCGGGCGGGCACAACATCCTGCTCGTCGGCCCGCCGGGCGCGGGCAAGTCCATGATGGCCAAGCGCCTGCCCGGCATCCTCCCGGATATGAGCCGGGACGAGATGATCCAGTGCACCGAGATCTGGTCGGTGGCCGGGCTCACGAGCCGCAGCCATCCCATTGTCTCCACGCGTCCATTCCGCTCCCCGCACCACACCGTGTCCGCCACGGCCCTGGCCGGCGGCGGTGCCTTTCCCAAGCCGGGGGAAATCAGCCTGGCACACAATGCAATCCTGTTTCTGGACGAACTGCCGGAGTTTCGCTCCGACGTGCTGGAGGTGCTGCGCCAGCCCATGGAGGACGGGGAAGTGACCGTGTCCCGTGTGGCGGGGACGGTGACCTTCCCGGCCCGCTTCATGCTGGTCTGCGCCATGAACCCCTGCAAGTGCGGCTGGTACGGGCACCCATCCGGACGCTGCCGCTGCACTGCCCAGGAAGTGCGCCGCTACCACAGCCGCATCTCCGGGCCGCTGCTGGACAGAATCGACCTGATCGTCGAGGTCCCGGCCCTGGAATTTGACGAGCTGCGCCGCCGGACGCCGGCCGAGAGCTCGGCGGAGATCAAAAAGCGGGTCAACGCCGCGCGGGAAACCCAGCGCAGCCGCTTCGGCGGCGACGGCGCCATGTCCAACGCACGCATGGACAGCAAGGCCCTGCGCCGCTTCTGCGCCCTGAGCGCGGAAGGGGAGGGGCTGATGCGGGAAGCCTTTGACAGCATGGGCCTCTCCGCCCGCAGCTATGACCGCATCCTGCGCGTGGCGCGCACCATCGCCGATCTGGACGGCGAGGAAGAGATCGGTCCCGGCCATCTGGCCGAGGCGATCCAGTACCGCAGTTTTGAATTGGACAGCGGTGAAAACTGAAGAAGAGAGAAGTAAGTATGAAGAAGGCAAATGCGGCGGCTCTGCTGCCGATCGGTGTATTTCTGGTTTTTTATCTGGGCCTCGGCATCCTGTTTGAGTACGGGATGAAGATCCCCATGGGCTTTTATAATATCCCCATCGTGGTCATTTTTCTGCTGGCGCTGCTGGTGGCCTGCCTGCAGAACCGCAGTCTGAGCTTTGACGAAAAGCTGGTGCTGATGGGGAAGGGGATCGGCGACAAGAACATCGTCACCATGATCCTGATCTTCATGGCCGCCGGCATCTTTGTCGGCGTAGTCGGCCGCAGCAGCGCGGAGAGCGTGGCCTATTTCATGCTCTCGGTGATCCCGCCCCGCTTTGCCGTGGCGGTGCTGTTTGTGGTGAGCTGCTTTGTCTCCACCGCCATGGGCACCTCCGTGGGCACGATCACGCTCATTACCCCCATCGGCGTCGCGGTGGCGGACGCTTCCGGCGTCTCCCTGCCGCTCTGCATCGGCTCCGTCATGGGCGGCGCCATGTTCGGCGACAACCTCTCCTTTATCTCCGACACCACCATCGCGGCCTGCCAGGGCCAGGGCTGCGAGATGAAGGACAAATTCCGTGAAAACTTCGCCATTGCCCTTCCGGCGGCGATCCTTACGCTGGTGCTGATCCTGGTGCTGAGCCTGCGGCAGCCCATTCCGCCGCTGAACCTGCCGGGCTACAACCTGATCCAGATCATCCCCTATGTGCTGGTACTCATCGGCGGCATCGCGGGCGTCAACGTCTTCGTCGTGCTGCTGATCGGCATCCTCTCCGGCGCGATCATCATGCTGGCCACCGGCGCCATCCCGGCGACGGAGCTTCTCAGCAGCATGGGCGCGGGCGCGGCCGGCATGTTTGAAACCACAATGGTGGCCGTGCTGGTCTCCGCCATCTGCGCGCTCATCCGTGAGTACGGCGGCTTTGAAGCGCTGCTCGGATGGATCCAGAAGGTCTTCCGCGGCAGGAAGGGCGGTCAGCTCGGCATGGGTCTGCTTGTCGGCGCGATGGACATCGCCACCGCCAACAACACCGTCGCCATCGTGATGGCAAACCCCATTGCCGCCCAGATGGCAGAAAACTACGGCATCTCCAAACGCAAGACCGCGTCCCTGCTGGATACCTTCTCCTGCGTGTTCCAGGGCATCATCCCCTACGGCGCGCAGATGCTGGTGGCGATCTCCGCCG
>CAMOXI010000119.1 GCA_946628965.1 uncultured Clostridia bacterium
TGGCCGCGCGCTTTCCCGGCGCGGTGCTGGCCTTCGACTGCTGCAACCGGCGCGGGGCCAGGATGATGACCAAAACCTGGCTCAAGGGCGCCGGGATCCGGGACGTGAACGCGCTGTTCTCCCTGGATGATCCCACGAGCCTGAAGGGCTGGAGCAAAGAGTTTGCGTCCGTTTCGACAAGAAGCTACATGCGCGGCTACCGGGACATCTACCCCAGGGTGAACGCCTTTCACAAGCTGATGATCCGCTTCTGCGACAGCCTGGTCAAGATGGTGATCGTGAAGATCACATTCGGAGAGGGTAAAGCATGAAGTACATGGGAATGCCGCTGGGCATGTGGCTGCTGTATCGGAAGTCCTTCCGGGAACACCTGGTCTCCGTGCTGGGCTGCACCCCGCGAGAAGCAAAGGAGATCACGGAAAAGGCAGAACCGAAGTACCGGGAGATTATCGAAAAGCTCCCGGATTTTGAAAAAGGCGACCGCTTCCAGATGAATATCGTCAACTGTGCCCTGTTCTGCGCCTTTCTGCTGAGTATGGAGCGGCGGCCGAAAGTGGAGGATGCCACCGTGTTTTACGCGCAGGCCATGATGACTGCGCCCACCCGGTGGTTCTGCCGGATGGGCGGGAAGCGCAAGTTTACGGACGCTGACATTCAGGGCATGAAACAAACCGCTGCGCTGCGCGCCGCCGACCGCAACCCCTATTCCTGGAACATGGACTATCTGCCCTATCCGGACGGCAGCGGCTATGAGGCGCGCTTCACCAAATGCGGCATCTGCACGCTGATGAAGGAGCTGGGCCTGTTTGAACTGACTCCCGCCATGTGCCATCTGGACTACAGCATGAGCGAGGCGGGCGGCGCGTCGGATTTCAGGCGGCAATACACCCTTGCTTCCGGCGGACCGTATTGCGACTGCGGATACAAGAAAAAGTGAAATACCCGGCAGACGCCGGGCAAACATAGGAGGATAAAGATATGACTACTACCGGAAAAATCGCACTGTTTGTGGGCGGCACGCTCTTTGGCTCCGCCGGCTTCAAGCTTCTGGGCAGCAAGGATGCCCGCAAGGTCTATACCCACGCTACCGCCGCCGTGCTGCGCTGCCGCGACCAGGTGATGCGGGACGTGGAAGCCGTGCAGGAGGGCTGCTCGGACATCCTGGCCGACGCCAAAGCCATCAACGAGGCCAGAGCCGCCCAAGAGGCAAAGTACATCGAAGACTCGGCGAAAGCATGAGATTTCAGATTCTGCATGAAAGCCGGGGACGCGTCCGACTGCGGGCCATGCAGCGCTCCATGAGCATGCGCGATGCCGATCTGCTGGAGGCCTGGATCCTGGCCCTGCCCGGCGTCGACCAGGTGACGGTACACGAGCGTATCTGCGGCGTGACCATCCTCTTTCAAGGGGAGCGGGCCGCGCTGTATGGCGCCCTGTCCCGCTTTTCCTACGAGGAAGCCGAAGAAGAAGCCCACGTGCTCAGCCCCCACAGCCGCCAGATCAACCGGGAGTATAAGGAGAAGTTGGTCTTCCAGGTGCTGCGTCACTATGGAAAAAAGCTATTTCTCCCCGCCCCGCTGCGGCAGATCATCAACACCGTCAACGCCATCCCGCGCATCTGGCTGGCCGCCAAAACTCTGTTGCGGGGCAGGCTTACCGTGGAGGTGCTGGACGGCGTGGCCATCGGCGCCTCGCTCTTGACGGGAGACTTCTCCACGGCAGGCTCCGTGCGTTTTTTGCTCTCCCTGGGGGAGACGCTGGACGACTGGACGCACAAGAAGTCCGTGGACGATCTGGCCAAGAGCATGTCCCTGCAGGTGGACAAGGTCTGGCAGCTTACGGAGGACGGTACACAGGTGCTCGTCCCGCTGTCGCAGGTTCAGAGCGGGGATCGGATCGTCGTCCACACCGGTCACGTCCTGCCCCTGGACGGCATCCTGGAGCAGGGGGATGTGATGCTCAACCAGGCGTCGCTCACCGGGGAATCTGTCCCCGTGGCAAAGCGTCCCGGTGCCGCCGTCTATGCGGGCAGCGTGGTGGAGGAGGGCAGCTGCGTCCTGCGCGTAACCCACTCCGCGGGCGAAAACCGCTATGACCGCATCGTGCGCATGATCGAGGAGTCCGAACGCCTGAAATCCGGCACCGAGGACCGGGCCTACCGCCTGGCGGACAGGCTGGTGCCCTGGTGTCTGGGCGGCAGCGCGCTCACCTGGCTGCTGACCGGCAACACCGCGCGGGCCGTCTCGGTGCTGATGGTGGACTTCTCCTGCGCCCTGAAGCTCTCCATGCCCCTGAGCGTCCTCTCTGCCATGCGGGAGGCCGGCCGCCACAAGATCACGGTCAAGGGCGGCAAGTATATGGAGCTTTTGAGCCGCGCGGACACCGTGATCTTTGACAAGACCGGCACCCTCACCAACGCCTGCCCCACGGTGCGGAAGGTCGTACCCTTCCGGGGACAAGATGAGCGGGAAATGCTGCGCGTGGCCGCCTGCCTGGAGGAGCACTTCCCCCACTCCGTGGCAAACGCCGTGGTGCGCGCCGCCCGGGAGCGGGGGCTGGACCACCGGGAGATGCACAGCGAAGTGGAATACGTGGTGGCCCACGGCATCGCCACCCGGATTGACGGCGAGCGGGCTGTCATCGGCAGCCGCCACTTCGTCTTTGAGGACGAGGGCGTGCAGATCCTGCCGGAGGACCAGGCGGCCTTTGACGCCCTGGAGCCGGATTGCTCCTGGCTGTACCTGGCCATCGGCGGGCGGCTCTCCGCGGCCATCGGCATCCATGATCCGCTGCGCCCGGAGGCAAAGGAGATCGTGAACCTTCTCCACGAGGCGGGACTTCAAAAGGTCGTCATGCTCACCGGGGACAACCGCGGCACGGCGGCTGCCATTGCAAAGGAACTGAACATTGACGACTATCGCGCTGAGGTGCTGCCCGAGGACAAGGCGGCCTTTATCCGCGCCGAACAGGAGGCGGGACGCAAGGTCATTATGATCGGTGACGGCATCAACGACGCGCCCGCCCTGTCGCTGGCAGATGTGGGCGTCGCTATCGGCAGTGGGGCCAGCATCGCCCGGGAGGTGGCGGACGTCACCATCGCGGCGGAGGATCTGCGGGAGCTGGTGCTGCTGCGGAAGCTGTCTCAAAATCTGATGGGCCGCATCGACCGCAATTACCGCTTTGTCATGGGATTCAACGGCACGCTGATCGCTCTGGGGGCATTCGGCGTGCTGCCGCCTGCCACTTCGGCCCTGCTGCACAACAGCTCGACCTTGTTTTTGAGCATGGACTGCATGACACCGCTGCTGCCGGAAGTAGGCGCTATATGAAATACGGGATCCCGGGCGGCTTTATCAAGCTCGCCTTTTCCAAAACCGCCTTTGCCTATTTGGAGGAAGCGATCCCGGAACTGGACATAGCCGCCTACAAAAAGCGGGTACTGAAGGAATATCGGGCCATTGTGGAGCGTACGCCCGGCATCGGCAGCATGAAGGACAACATGTTCGTGCTGACCATGTACTGCGGGGCCTTTGCGATCG
>CAMOXI010000120.1 GCA_946628965.1 uncultured Clostridia bacterium
TTCTCCACGGGGTTCAGGGCGTCGTCCACCACGCTCATCTTGGTGCGCAGCACCTTGAAGCCCAGGCGATGGGCCAGGCGCAGATCCTGCTCCAGGCGGGCAACCGCCTCCTCGGTGCTGAGCATACGGTCCTGCAGCACGCGGCAGTCGATCCAGTGGCCGTATTCCACCGGCTCGATCTGGTACTTGTCGCAGAGGGAGAACCAGTAGTTCACCCACGCGTCGGTGGGGTAGGGGTAGTTCTCGATATGGGTGTTGGCCAGGATCTCCACGCCGGTGGCGCCCATATCCTTCATATCCTCAAAGCAGTCCTCGAGGGTCTTTTCAAAGCCGAACTCGGCGGAATAGCTGTAGAGGGCAACGCCCCGCTTGGGGCCGACGGTCGTATTGCGGTACATTCTTGTTCCTCCCTTAAAATTCCAAGGCTGCGGGCATCTCAAAGGTGGTGGTCATCTTGTAGGGCTCGCCGGTGGCGACGGAGACGTCAAAGGCGTTGATGCCCTCGGTGACGTGGCGGCAGAGCTCGGCGCTGACCCGGGGCTTGCGGCCTTCCACGATGGCCTTCGCCATGTCGGACACGCCTGCGCCGCGCTGGTTGCCCACCCGGGGAGCCAGAGTCTCGATCTCGGTGAAGAGGCCGTTTGCCTCCGGCCCGTAGATGGCGCCAAGGCGGGCGCCCACGTTGTCGCCCTTGGAATTGACGAGATTCTTGAAGTCCTCGGCCTTCAGGAGCTTGATGGGGCCCATCATGGCGTTGGGATCGGGGGCGAAGAGCACGCCCTCGGTGCCGTAGATCTCCATGCCGGGAAGGCTGGAGCGCCACTCGTCATAGGTCAGGTTCAGGTTGCCGACGACGCCGTTCGAGAACTTCAGGACGCCGCAGTAGTTGGTGTTGACCTCCACCTCTACGTCCTTGTCCCAGATCTTCCGCACGTCCCAGCCGCGGTTTGCATAGGCAAAGAGGCTGTCGATGGGGCCGAGCAGGGTGACCAGCGTGGTCAGGAAGTAGGGGCCCATGTCCAGCGCGGGGCCCACGCCCTTCTTGTAGAGGTAGCCGGCGTTGGGATGCCAGAGGTCGGCGCCGGGTCCCACATAGTTGGCCGTGACGCCGATGACCTTGCCGATGGCGCCCTCGTCCAGCAGCTTGCGCACGGTCTGGAACTCCGGGGTCAGGAAGGTGTCGGGCGCGGCGCCCACAAAGAGACCCTGTTTCGCGGCAAATTCCACGATCTCATTGGCCTGCTGGAGGCTTGCGGCCAGGGGCTTTTCGCAGTAGACATGTTTGCCGGCCTTCAGGGCGGCCATGGTCAGGCTGTAGTGGGAGGCGGGGTTGGTGAGGATGATGACGATGTCCACCTCGGGGTCCGCCAGCATCTCCTCCGTGGTGTAGACCTTGGGCACGTTCCAGCGCGCAGCGGCGGCCTTGGCGGCCTCCACGTTCAGATCCGAGCAGCCCACCGGGCGCAGATTCTTGAACACGGGACCCAGAGTGCCGAAATAGTGGTCGCAGTACACGCCGGTGCCGATGACGCCGTAACCGAGAACTTTTTCTTCCATGCTTTCCTCTCCTTTTTATGGATGATTTGATCGAAGCTTTTGCTTGACTTATCGCTGATGCCAGTATATAAAAGAATCACCGGCCGCGTGGTGACACGTGTCACTTTCTCCGCAGAAAAACGCCGGGCCGCTTTGTACACTATTGACAAAAAGGAGCCGAACCGCTTGGAAACGATCCATAATCACAGGCTATATGACCAATATATCGAGTCGCGCCAGATCCGAAGCCTGTTCAGCGGGGAGCTGCCTCGCTTTCTGCTGCTGCACTACGCCCCCGGGGATCTGTTGACCACCCCCCTTTCCCCCAGCGGCTTTCTGCAGCTGGTGGTGGACGGTGAGCTGCTTCTCTATGACATGCCGGACGAGAACTCCACCGTCTCCATCCGGACCGATTTCCACCGGGTCAACATCCTCGGAGACATGGAGCTGCTGGACATGCAGTTTACAACGCTCTTTGTCGAGGCGAAAACCGATGTGTACACCCTCGCCCTCTACCTGGAGCAGCATCGGCAGCGGCTGCTGGCCGACCCGATCTTTCTGCGCTGCCTCTGCACGTCGATGGCGGAGAAGCTCAACGGCGCCGTGATGGCCTCCAACCAGATGACGCTCCGGCAGAAGGTCAGGCTCTCCCTGTGCCATGCCGAGCCGGGACAGCGCATCAGCGGGATCGCGGCAATCGCCGAAAGCCTGAACGTCAGCAGCCGTCAGCTCATGCGCGTGCTGAAGGAATTCTGCGAGCTGGGCGTGCTGTCACACGAGAAAAAAGGCGAATATCGAGTACTGAAAAAGCCGGAGTGATGCTCCGGCTTTTTTGGTTTTCTCTTTAGAAGCGCTGCAGCTCCACCAGCATGGCAGCGGGCATGTCGCCGAAGCGGAGGCTCATCTTCTCATCGCCGTTCATCACACGGCCGGGAATCCACTGCCCCTTCACCACGCGGCCCTCCTCCAGACGGAGGATATCCAGCTTCCTGTTCACGCCGGGCTTGACGTGGAACTCCGGCGTGCAGTTGAGGCCAACCAGCAGGAACCTGTCCTCGCTAAGCTCCAGGACCCAGAGGGCGCCCAGGGGCTTGCCGCTCATGCGCGGGCCGTACTTCACCACAAAGTCATAGTCGGCAAAGCGCAGGAAGGCGCTGTAATCGGTCTCGCCGTGGCGCACGCAGGCCTTCAGGTGCCCGGTGCCGCGATACTGCAGATACAGGGGCTCCAGCTGATCGAGCAGATCGTAGGTGGCGGCCAGGCAGTCCTTGCTGCCGGTGATGTCGAAGGCGGAGGGGTCGATGTTCAGGGCGATCATCAGATCCATGGGGGGCTTGTCCAGCTGACCGGGATCCAGAGCCAGATCCTCGATGCCGAAGGGGGAGAAGCAGATGGCGTTCTTCGCGCCGAAGGCATAGAGGGCGTAGGAGGAAGCCACCGCGTCCTTGCGGATCTCGGGGATGAAGAGCGGGTTTTCATCCGTGGCATAGCTGTCCATCACGTCGGCGCAGTAGGGCACGTAGATATCCGGGCCGAAGGCGAAGAGGGAGGGCGCCGCCGTGCGCCAGATGGGCTGCACCCGCTCCACCGGGCCGCCGGAGGGGTAGGAGCCGGGGAACCAGGGGCTCTGCCGCAGCCAGGCGTTGGCATAGCAGGGCAGGTCGTATTCCTTCCTGCCCGAGGCGGCGATGGTCTCCACGGCGGAGGCAAAGTGCCAGGCCATGAAGCTTTCGCCCGCGTCCTCGCCGAAGACCTCTTCCCAGGTGCCGCTCTTGCCCAGAGCCGCGGCCAGCTTCCCGGGGATGGGGGCGAAGAAGGCCTTCTGCGCGGTCTCGCTGTAATCCCGGTCGGTGCCCAGCAGGCCGATCTCGTTTTCCACCTGCATGACGACGACGGTGTTGTCCTCGCTGTCGATCTCCCGGATGCGGCGCATCAGGGCGGTGAAGGCCTGGCGGTCCTTCTCCACGGCGGCGGCGCAGAGGGGGGA
>CAMOXI010000121.1 GCA_946628965.1 uncultured Clostridia bacterium
CGCCGACGAGCAGCGCAAGGCTGCCGAGGGCGGCAACTTCCAGAACCGCCCGGAGTTGCATCTGGAGGCGGTCTACGACGTGCTGCACATGCTGGCGGAAAAGTATAAAATCGATATTCCCATCTATATCACCGAAAACGGCGTGGCCCAGGACGACGGCCCGGACCGGGAGGCCATCCTGAACGACGACGAGCGCATCGCCTACGTGTCGGAGACCCTGCGCCATGTGCGCCGCGCGATGGACGACGGGATCGACGTGCGCGGCTACTACCTCTGGTCGCTGATGGACAACTTTGAGTGGTCGGCGGGCTTTGCCGCCCGCTTCGGCCTGTACTATACGGACTATGAGAGAATGGAACTCATCCCAAAAAAGAGCGCGGGCTGGTACCGGGATGTGATCCGCAACAACGGATTTGAGGAATGATTTGAGAAAGGAGAGAGCAACGTGAAACCAGTTAAAACCGCTGTTATCGGCTGCGGAGCCATCAGTGATATCTATCTCTCTAATATGATTGAAAAATACAGTACACTTGACGTGCTGGCCTGCTGCGCCAGCCATCGGGAGAACGCAGAGAAGAAAGCCGCTCAGTTTGGTATTCGCCCGGCCTCCACAGATGAGATCCTGGCCGATTCCGAGGTGGAGCTGATCGTGGTGCTCACCCCGGCGCCCAGCCACTACGAGCTGGTGAAAAAGGCGCTGCTGGCCGGGAAGCATGTCTACACCGAAAAGCCCATCGCCACGGAGCTCTGGCAGGCAAAGGAGCTGGTTTCTCTGGCGAAAGAGAAGGGGCTTCTGCTGGGCGCGGCGCCGGAGACCTTCCTGGGCAGCCTCCTTCAGACCGGGCGTAAGGCGCTGGACGAGGGGCTTGTGGGCGAGATCACTTCCTTCCATGTGGTGGCCAACAGGGATCTGACTGTGCTGGCCAGTCTCTTCAAGTTCCTGCGGCAGCCGGGCGGCGGCATCTGCTACGACTACGGCGTGTATTATCTCACGGCGCTCGTCTCCCTGCTGGGGCCGGTGGCGGAGGTCTACGCCAAAGTGGGCAACCATGCGAAGACCCGCCCCAACGTGGTGCCCATCAGCCCGGAGTACGGACAGGACTATGTCTATGACAACGAGGCCCAGGTCAACGCGGTTCTGACGACAAAAAGCGGCGTGACTGGCACGTTCTCCCTCAACGGCGACAGCGCGATGCAGGATCAGGCCTATTTCACGATCCAGGGCACCAAAGGGATCCTGCAGCTGGGCGACGCCAATCAGTTTGGCGGCGATGTCCGTTATCTGCCGAACGACCCTCGTGAGGCCGTATGGCAGACACTGGAGCCGGTATCGACCTTGTCGGACAACTGCCGGGGTCTCGGCGTGGCGGACATGGCAAGATGCATCCGTGAGAGCGGCGCGCCTGCGGTCAGCGCCGAAATGCCCTGCCATGTGCTGGATGTGATCGAGAGAATCATGGAGAGCGGAAAGCGCGGCCAGGCCTGCTGCACGGAGACAGACTGCGAGCGGCCCACGGCTTTTGAAAACTGGAAGTCTTTACTGATTTGACAGTGGGAGGAAAAAGCCATGGAACGCAAGTACCCGAACCTCTGCAGACCCATCCGCATCGGCAATGTCTGGTATCGCAACCGCATGTTCTCCACGCCCATGGGCGGCACGGACATTGAGCTTGACGGCTGCATCGGTCCCAAGTCTCAGGCCTTTTACGAGTACCGCGCCAAGGGAAGCTGCGCGGCGGTCACCATCTCCGAGCTGATGCTCCACCCCAGCGACGGCAGCCACGCCTACCGTCTGGACGAGAGCATCCTGAACTCTCTTCCCAAGGCGACCTACGCCGCCGACGCGATCCGCCGCCACGGCGCCATCCCCAGCGCGGAGCTTTCTCACTCCGGCATGTTCGCCGGAACGTACATGACCGACAAAAACAAGCAGCACGGCCTGAACCAGTGGAGCGCCGACGACGGCGTGAGAGCTGACGGCGTGCCCTACAAGGCCATGAGCAAGGAAATGATCGCCGAGATCGTGGCGGCCTACGGCCACGTGGCCGGTCTCTGCAAGCGGGCGGGCTTTGAGATGCTGATGGTCCACGGCGGGCACGGCTGGCTCATCAATCAGTTTCTCTCTCCCATGTTCAACCACCGCACCGACGAGTACGGCGGCTCCACCGAGAATCGCTGCCGTCTGGCCATCGAGGTTCTGAAATCTGTCCGCGCAGCTGTCGGCCCCGGCTTCCCGATCGAGTTCCGTCTCTCCGGCGCGGAGTTCGTGCCCGAGGGCTATGATCTGGACGAGGGTATCAAGATCGCGAAGATCCTGGAGCCCTATATCGACCTGCTGCACGTGACCGCGGGCACCTACCAGCGCACCTTCGGCATCACCCATCCCAGCATGTTCGAAGAGCACGGCCGCAACGTGTATCTGGCGGCCGAGATCAAGAAGCACGTCTCCATCCCCGTGGCCACCATCGGCGGCCTGTCTGACCCCGCGCAGATGGAGGAGATCATCGCCTCCGGCAAGGCCGACATCGTGGAGATGGGACGCCAGCTGCTGGCCGATCCCTTCCTGCCCCAGAAGGTCATGGAGAACCGGGACGACGAGATCGTGCACTGCATGCGCTGCTTTGTCTGCATGTCCGAGCGCGCGGCCACCGGCACCAGAAGATGCGCGATTAACCCGATCATCGGCCGCGAGGACGAGGGCATGGAGATCACCCCGGCACCTGTGAAGAAGCGCGTACTGGTCGTGGGCGGCGGCCCCGGCGGCCTGTATGCGGCCTACACCGCAGCCCGCAGAGGTCATGACGTGCTGCTCTGCGAGAAGGAAGACCGGGTGGGCGGCATCCTCAAGAGCGAGGAAGTCCTGCCCTTCAAGCAGGAGATGTACAAGCTGGGCGAGACCTACAAGAGGCTCGCCGAGAAGGCCGGGGCCAAGATCGTCACCGGGCAGGAGGTCACCAAGGACTTCGCGGACGCCTACAAGCCCGATGCCATTATCATCGCGGCCGGTTCCTCTCCGCTGCGCCCGCCGATCCCCGGCCTGGACGGGGAGAACGTGATCCTGGTCAACGACCAGTACAAGCACGAAAAGCCCATCACCGACTCTGTGGTCGTTTTTGGCGGCGGCATCTCCGGCGTGGAGTGCGCGATCCACATGGGCATGGAGGGCAAACAAGTCCACCTCGTGGAGATGCGGGACGACGTAGCTCTGGACTCCGTGATCCGTCAGCGCCCGCTGCTCTTGGAGAAGCTCAACAAGCTCGTCACCGTGCACACCGGCTATAAGGGTCTGGAGGTCACAAAAGAAGGCATCTGGTGCCAGACGAAGGAAGGGGAGAAGGTCCTGGTCCCCGGCAGTACGGTCATCTGCGCGCTGGGCCAGCGGCCCCGCTGGAACGTCGCGCAGGAGCTCTACGACTGTGCTCCCTGGGTGCGCGTGATCGGCGACGCCAACGCCGTCGGCACCATCACCAAGGCCACCTACCAGGGCCACCACGCCGCGCTGGATATCT
>CAMOXI010000122.1 GCA_946628965.1 uncultured Clostridia bacterium
TGCAGATCTCTGTACCTGTACAACCAGGCGGCGAACGCCTACTTCGAAGGCTGAGCGAAACCCATATCAAGACGCGATACCCCGAGGGCGCTTCGGCGTCCCCGGGGTATTTTTCACCCCGCTTCCGACTTGCAAAAGCGGCGATACGCGGTATAATAGGAAAAACAATCTTACGGAGGTTCTGCATGGATCAATACAAGGTCTGTCTCATCAACGACTCTTTCCCGCCTGCCATCGACGGCGTGGCCAACGCGGTTACCAATTACGCGCAGATCATCGCCCGGGAATACGGCGAGCCCACCGTGGTCACGCCCTACTACCCGGAGGCCGACGATTCCGTCTATCCCTTCCCCGTGGTGCGCTATCCCAGCGTGGATATGACCAAATTCGTGGGCTACCGGGCAGGTATGCCCTTTTCCTCTGAGATGATGCAGAAGCTGGAGGACGCGCACTTCGACATCATCCATACCCACTGCCCCATCACCTCCACCATGGTGGCCCGCGCCCTGCGGGACCGGATCGACGTGCCTGTGGTCTTCACCTACCACACCAAGTTTGACATCGACATCGCCAACGCCGTCCGCTCCAGGCTCCTGCAGGAGGGCGCGGCAAAGCTGCTGGTGGAGAACATCGCCGCCTGTGACGAGGTCTGGACCGTGTCCAACGGCGCGGGCGACAATCTGCGCAAGCTGGGCTACAGGGGCGAATACCGCGTGATGCCCAACGGCGTGGACTTTCCCCAGGGCCGGGTGGAGGACGGACTGATCGATGAAGTCACAGCGGGCTTCGACCTGCCCGCGGAGCTGCCGGTCTTCCTCTTTGTGGGCCGCATGATGTGGTACAAGGGCATCCGCATCATCCTCGACGCGCTGAAGCTCCTCGCCGACGAAGGGCGGGATTTCCGCATGGTCTTCGTCGGCGGCGGCAACGATAAGGACGAGATCGTAGCCTGCAGCGAATCCCTGGGGCTGAACGGCAAGGTGCTCTTCTCCGAGCCCATCCGGGACCGGGAGCGTATCCGCGCCTGGTACTGCCGGGCGGACCTCTTCCTCTTCCCCTCCACCTTTGACACCAACGGTCTTGTGGTGCGGGAAGCCGCGGCCTGCGGGCTGGGCAGCGTCCTCGTGGCGGGCAGCTGCGCCGCAGAGGACGTGACGGACGGCGTGAGCGGCCTGCTCATCGAGGAAAATGCCGCCTCCATGGCGGCGATGCTGCGCCGGGTGCTCTCCGCGCCGGAGAGCATGCGCCGCGTGGGTGAGGGCGCCCAGCGGGACATCTACATCTCCTGGGAGAGCGCGGTGAAAAACGCCTATGTGCGCTACGGCGACGTGATCGAAAACTACCGCATGGGCCGCTATCCCAGGCACGACGGCTTTACCGACGATTTCTTCCACGGCATGGCGGAGCTGATGGACGTCATGAACCGCCGCCGCGAGGTGCAGCAGCAGATCCTGGCCGCCGCCCAGTTCCATGCGCTGGCGGATCGCCGGCGCGAGCTGCAGAAGCAGCTGCGCGAGAGTCTGCAGAGCAACGTCTCGGAGCTGCGCGCCGATCTGCAGGCGGAGCGGCAAAAGGTCTCTTCCCAGCTCGCCGAATTCTACCGGCACATGGACCGTTTCTATTGATACAGGAATCCCGGCGTCCGGCTTTTTGCAAAAAATGGCAAAAAGCCGGATTTTTTTGTGGGCCGCGCTGTCCGCTTCGTTCAAGAGAAACAAAATTCCACGGCTGTGCACAGAGAAAATTGAAAAATGGCCGAGACTGTGCTACAATACTTCACAATGTGGCCGGGCGGCGAAGCGTCTGTGCTCAGAGACGGCGCGGCTGCCACAGATAAAATGACTGTCTTACCGGAGGAAAAGACCGTTATTAGCGCCGGGACCGAAATCGGTTGACGAGGCTGGCAGTTGTCGAAAGACTCGGCGGATGCTGTCACGGCCGGGGCGGGTCGAAAGAGGAAGGGCAAAAAGCAGAATCAACACTGCAACAGAGATTTCCTCATCGCTCCTCTTTGCTGAGCAAGCTGAAAGCAACGGAGGCATACAATCCATGTATACGATTACAGATCTTTACGATCTCGACCACACGCTGGCGGCGGACTATCTGCGCGGCTTCACCTACCCCTGGGAGGCGCTCAAGGGCATCAAGGACATGATCCTGGCCCTCGGCCCCACGCTGGGTGAGGACTACGAAGAAGTGTCCGAGCATGTGTGGGTGCACAAGACGGCGAAGGTGTTCCCGACGGCCTATCTGGGCGCGCCCTGCATCATCGGACCCGAGACCGAGGTGCGGCACTGCGCCTTCATCCGCAGCTCCGCCCTGGTGGGCGCAAACTGCGTCGTCGGCAACAGCGTGGAGCTCAAGAACGTGATCCTCTTTGACCACGTGCAGACCCCGCACTACAACTATGTGGGCGACTCCATCCTGGGCTACTACAGCCACATGGGCGCGGGCTCCATCACCTCCAACGTGAAGAGCGACAAGAAGCTGGTGGTGGTGCACAACGGCACCGAGCAGATCGAGACCGGCATCAAGAAGTTCGGCGCCATGCTGGGCGACTATGTGGAGGTCGGCTGCAACAGCGTCTGCAACCCCGGCACCGTGATCGGGCGGCACAGCAACGTCTACCCCACCTCCTGCGTGCGCGGCGTCGTGCCCGAAAACTGCATCTTCAAAAACAGCGGCGATATCGTGGAAAAATTCTAAACTGTCTGCCTCCCCTTACACAGGGGAGACTATAAGGAATAATATATTTTAAAAGGAGAAACTTACCATGCGTGTTGTGATTCAGGACAATTACGATAAGATGTGCAAATGGGCGGCCAACTACATCGCCGCCAAGATCAAGGCCCACAAGGAAGAGCGCCCCTTCGTGCTCGGACTGCCCACCGGCTCCAGCCCCATCGGCGTGTACAAGGAACTGGTGCGCATGAACCAGGCGGGTGAACTGAGCTTTGCCAACGTGGTCACCTTCAACATGGACGAGTACCTGGGCCTGCCCCACGAGCATGACCAGAGCTACTGGTACTTCATGCACGACAACCTCTTCGACCACCTGGTCGACATGAAGCCCGAGAACATCAACATCCTCAACGGCATGACCGACGATCCCGAGGGCGAGTGCGCCCGCTACGAGGAGAAGATCGCCTCCTACGGCGGCATCGACCTCTTCATGGGCGGCATCGGCGTGGACGGCCACCTGGCCTTCAACGAGCCCTTCACCTCCCTCACCTCCCGCACCGGTGTGCGCGACCTTACCACCGACACCCGCATTGTCAACTCCCGCTTCTTCGGAGGCGACCCCGAGAAGGTTCCCGCCCAGGCCCTCTCCGTCGGCATCGGCACCGTGACCGATTCCAAGGAAGTGCTGGTCCTCATCTCCGGCCACAACAAGGCCCGCGCCCTGGCCGCCACCGTCGAGGGCAACGTGAGCCACAAGTGGACCTGCTCCGCCCTGCAGATGCACAACGGCGCCATCATCGCCTGCGA
>CAMOXI010000123.1 GCA_946628965.1 uncultured Clostridia bacterium
ACAACGAGACTTTGAAAAACAGGGCTGAATGGGAGGCCAAGGGCTACCGTCTGCCCGAATACGACCGGGATGCCATGATCACACGAACCAGAGAAAACCCCACCTGGCTGCACTTCGGTGCGGGCAACATCTTCAAAGCGCTGCACGGCATGGCCGCCCAGCGGCTTTTGAATGAGGGCGTGCTGGACAGAGGCATCCTTGCCGTCGAGCGGATGGACCGCGGCGGAGAAAAGTATGACGACCTGTCTGTGGTCGTGACCTTGAAGGCAAACGGTACCGTAGAAAAGAACATCTTCGGTGCGGTGGCCGAGACCTGCTATCTCTACGGTGGGGAGGAGCGGCTGGAGGAGATCTTCCGCAATCCCTCCCTTCAACTGGCTACCTTCACGATCACCGAGAAGGGCTACAGTCTGGACAGCGACGACGTGAAGACCGATTTTGCTGCTTCCCCGGCGGAGGCAAAAAGCTATATGGGCAAGGTCGCGGCACTGCTGCTGGCGCGTTATAAGGCTGGAGCGTACCCCATCGCCATGGTGAGCACCGACAACTGCTCCCACAACGGCGACAAGCTCAAGGCTGCCATGCGCGCCTTCGCCGAGGCTTGGGACGACGAGGGCTTCAAAGCCTATATCGAGGACGGCCGGACAGTCTCCTTCCCATGGACGATGATCGACAAGATCACTCCCAGCCCCGATCTCACCGTCGGAGCCATGCTGGAAAAGGACGGGCTGGAGGGCTTCGCCCCCGTGCGCAACGCCCGCGGCACCGTGAAGGCGCCCTATGTCAACGCGGAGGAGAGTGAGTATCTGGTGCTGGAGGACGACTTTCCCAACGGTCGCCCGGCGTTGGAGAAGGCCGGCTTCTTCTTCACCGACCGCGAGACGGTGGACAAGGTGGAGCGCATGAAGGTCTGCACCTGCCTCAACCCCCTGCACACCAGTCTTGCAATCTTCGGCTGTCTGCTCGGGTACGATAAAATTTGGCGGGAAATGCAGGACGAGGATCTGAAAAAGCTGGTCTATGCCATTGGCTACAAAGAGGGGTTGCCTGTGGTCACCGATCCCGGCATCATTAAGCCCCGGGACTTTATCGAAACTGTACTGACTGTGCGCTTTCCCAACCTCTTTATGCCCGATACTCCGCAGCGCATCACCACCGACACCTCGCAGAAGCTGCCGATCCGCTTCGGCGAGACGATTAAGGCTTATTTGGCCTCCGATGCGCTGAACATTCACGACTTGAAGCTGATTCCGCTGGTCTTTGCCGGATGGCTCCGCTATCTGATGGCGGTGGATGACAACGGAAACGCTTTTGAACCCTCTCCCGATCCAATGCTGGAAACAGCGCAGAGCTATGTGTCAGATTGCAGGCTGGGCCAGAAGCCCGACTGCGGCCGGCTGAAGGGGCTGCTTTCCAATGCCTCGGTCTTCGGCGTGGATCTCTACAAGGTGGGGCTTGCCGAGCGGGTAGGCGATTATTTTGAAGAGCTCTGCGCCAGCCCCGGAGCGGTTCGCACAACACTACATAAATACGTGACGGAGGAATAAGGTCATGGCAGAACTGAACGAACGAATCTCCAAGATCGGCGTGGTGCCGGTCATCAAGCTCAATCACCCGGAGCGCGACGCCGCCGCGCTGGGCAAAGCTCTTTGCGCGGGCGGCGTGCCGGTGGCCGAGATCACCTTCCGCGCCGCCGGAGCCGACAAGGCCATCCGGCTCATGAAGGAGGCCTGCCCCGAGATGCTCGTCGGCGCGGGCACCGTCACCACCACCGCACAGATCGACGCCGTTATCGAGGCGGGCGGCGACTTCATCGTTTCCCCCGGCCTGGACCCCGAGCTTGTGGTCTACGCGCAGGAGAAGAACATCCCCATCTATCCCGGCTGCACCACCGCCTCTGAGTATCACCAGGCGCTGAAGTTCGGTCTGGAGCTCATCAAGTTCTTCCCGGCCGAGCAGTCCGGCGGCCTGGCCAAAATCAAGGCCCTCTCCGCCCCCTTCCCCATGTTCAAGGTCATGCCCACCGGCGGCATCAGCCTGAAGAACCTCAAGGACTATCTCAGCGCCCCGGTTATTGCGGCCTGCGGCGGCAGCTACATGGTCACAGCCGACCTCATCGACAACAACAAGTGGGACGAGATCACGGAGCTCTGCAAGCAGTCCCGTGAGATCGTGAAAGAAGTCAGAGGCTGATTTGCTTCAACGAGTGCGAAATAAAGGAGAAATGCTGTTATGGAACTGAATCTGAGACCGAAAGAAGAATGCCGTTTTGACGCCGCTTCTCTGGGCGAGATCATGCTCCGCCTGGATCCCGGCGAGGGGAGAATCCGCACCGCCCGTTCCTTCCGCGCCTGGGAGGGCGGCGGCGAGTACAATGTCATCCGCGGTCTGCACAAGTGCTTCGGCATGGACACTGCGGTAATCACCGCCTTTGCCGACAACGAGGTCGGCAAGCTGATGAAGGATTTCATCGAGCAGGGCGGCGTCAACACCGATCTCATCTATTGGAAGAAGACCGACGGCATCGGCCGGATCTGCCGCAACGGCATCAACTTCACCGAGCGCGGCTTCGGTATCCGCGGCGCGGTGGGCTGCTCCGACCGGGCCAACACCGCCATCTCCCAGGCGAGACCTGAGGATTTTGACTTTGATTATATCTTCGGCAAGCTCGGCGTAAGATGGCTGCATACCGGCGGCATCTACGCGGCCCTGAGCGAGCAGAGCTGCGAGACTGTGATCGCCGCCTGCAAGACCGCGAAGAAGTACGGCACGGTTATCTCCTACGACCTCAACTATCGCCCCTCCATGTGGAGCGCCATCGGCGGTCTGGAGAAAGCCCGCGAGGTGAACCGCGAGGTCGCAAAGTATGTCGACGTCATGATCGGCAACGAGGAGGACTTTACCGCCTGCCTCGGCTTTGGGATCGAAGGCAACGACGCAAACCTCAAAGAGCTGAATATCGAAGGCTACAAGAAGATGATCGGCAAGGCCGCCGAGACCTATCCGAACTTCAAGGTCGTGGCCACCACGCTGCGCACCGTCAAGACCGCCACCGTCAACGACTGGAAGGCCATCTGCTGGGCGGACGGCGAGATCTACCAGTCCAAGGAGTACAACGGCCTGGAGATCATGGACCGCGTCGGCGGCGGCGACTCCTTTGCCTCCGGCCTGGTCTACGGTCTGATGACCACGGGCGACGCCGAGAAGGCCGTCAACTACGGCGCGGCGCACGGGGCGCTGGCCATGACGACGCCGGGCGACACCTCCATGGCCTCCGTCAACGAGGTCGAGGCCATCATGGGCGGTGCCGGCGCGCGGGTGAAACGCTGATGAAATCTTTTATGGATAAGGATTTCCTGCTGTCCACCGAGACAGCGAAGCACCTGTACCATGATTACGCGGAGAATCAGCCCATCATCGACTACCATTGCCATCTTGACCCGC
>CAMOXI010000124.1 GCA_946628965.1 uncultured Clostridia bacterium
AGATCAGCACCACCGAGGCCACCGGCACCATCATCGGGCTCAGGAAGAAGGTGCGAAACTGGCTCTTCATCGGGATCCTGGCTTCCAGCATCAAGGCCAGCACAATGGCCAGCACCACGGCCAGCGGCACCGCCAGCAGCGAGAAGTGCAGCGTGTTGCGTGAGGCCATCAGGAAGGCGGAGTTCTGGAACAGCTTGATAAAATTGTCGAGCCCCACGAAATTGCGGGAGCCCACGCCGTCGATCAGCGAATAATAGACCACCACGCCGAAGGGGACGATGAAAAACACCGCCACGCCCAGCAGGCTGGGGGACAGAAAACACAGGCTCTGCAGAAAATCCTTGAGCCGGTCGTTCATCTGAAATCTACGCTTGCTCATATGTGTAACCATTTCGTAACATATTGTGCTTCCAAACGCGGATATTATACTACATACAGAACTTTATCGCAAGGTTTCTTTCCCATTCTTAAGGAAACATAAGGATTCCGCCGGCGCTTTTTTCTAACCGGAAAACGATCGATGCCGCGCTTTGGTTTCAAAAGTGAAAAAACAGGGGGTGTGAATCTTTCACATCCCCTGCATATTTTCTTCTGTAATGCCCGACGGCCGCTTGGCCGCCATCCTTTACTTATCTTCCCGATCCCGCAGCTCGCGCAGCTTCTCGCTCAGGCTGGCCGCGGCGTTGCCGCCGGCGCGCACGGCGCTCTCGCGGGCCTTGCGCGCGGTCTCCAGGGCCTTGCGCGCATTCTCACTGAGAAGCTTTCCGGTCTTTTTGAAGGTCTCGCTGCCGGTCACGCCCTTGAGCGCGTTCTCGCCCACCTTCATGGCCTCCTTGAGGCCGCCGGTGATGCCCTCGTTGCCGTAGCTGCGCACGCCTTCCTCGCTCTCGAAGAACAGGGCCAGCGCTCCCGGGCCCACATGGCAGCCGGTCACAGGCTCATAGTCGGCAAGCAGGATCTGCTTGGGCGGGCGGTTCCGGTTTAAAAGCTCGATCAGGTAATCCGCATCCTCCCGGCAGGCCGCGTGCACCACGCCCACGATCTGCTCCTCCGGGTTTACGACCAGCTTGTCATAGATGGCGCCCAGGGCCTCGATGGACTTTCTGCGGCCGCGGAGCTTGCCGAAAGCAACGATGCGGCCCTCCTCATTGCCCTTGAGCAGGGGCTTGATGTTGAGCACCGTGCCCACGATGGCCGAGAGGTTGGAGAGACGGCCGCCCCGGCGCAGATGCATCAGGTCGTCCACGGTGAAGACGTTGAACATCTTCTCCACATGCTCCTCCAGGATCTCCACGGCGGCCGCGGTCGGCACGTCCAGATCCCGCAGCTCAGCCGCGCGCAGGGCGATGATGCCCTCGCCCAGGGCGGCGCCGCGGGTGTCGATCACGGCGATGATGCGGTCGGGGTACTGCTCCCTGAGCATATCGGCGCCGATGCGGGCCGAGTTGCAGGAGCCGGAGATGCCCGAGGACATGGCCACATAGATCACATCCTGCCCCGCTTTCAGGTAGGGCTCGAAGAAATCCATATACTGCTGGGGCGAGATCTGCGAGGTGGTCACCTGCAGGCCGCGCTTGATGCGGGCGTAAAAGTCCTCCGCGTCAAAGCTGTCGGTATCGATGCAGGTGTGATCCTGCCCGTCATAGATATAGGTAAAAGGGATCACGTGCAGGCCGTAGTCACGAATCTCCCGGTTGAGCAGGTTACCCGATGTATCCGTCAGGACTGCAAAGCTCATGATGAAAACCTCCGTGTTCTGTCACGCCGGGCAGAAGCAGCCGGCGCATTGTTCTGGCAGTATTATACAGGATTCCCGCGTCCCGGGCAAGTCATTCGCGCCCTACACCTGTTTTAATGGCAGTAGAATTGCCAAAAAGCCGACTCTACTCAGAGTAGAGTCGGCTTTTTTCAAGGCTTTTCGGGCTGTTTTCTGTTCTTTTCGGCTTATGCCCTGCAGGGCGTCTCCTGCTCGATGTTGATGTGGTGGCCGCTGTAGTTGCCCTCAATGAGCTCCTTCTCGTGCTTCGCGGCGGCGAGGATCTTCGAGAAGCTGATGCCGGTGTCATAGCCCATCTCATTGAGCATCCAGACGGCGTCCTCGGTGGCCAGGTTGCCGGACGCGCCGGGGGCGAAGGGGCAGCCGCCCAGGCCGCCCAGGGTGGACTGGATCTCGTCCACGCCGGCCTCCATTGCCGTCAGCGTGTTGACCATGCCGAGGCCGCGGGTATCGTGGAAGTGGACGCCCAGATGCAGCTCAGGGTACGCGGCCTTCACCGCCTCGATGACGGCCTTGACCTGGGCGGGATCGGCGATGCCGATGGTGTCGCAGAGGCAGACAGCCTTCATGCCGGCGTCCACATAGTCCCTGAGGAAGGCCACGACGGCGGCGGGATCCTCATACTTGCCCTCAAAGGGGCAGCCGAAGGTGGTGGCCAGATCCACGATCACGTCCAGATCGGGATAGGTGGCGCGAATCTCCCTGTAAGCGTCCAGGGACTGCTCGTGCGTGCGGTTGATGTTGGCCTTGTTGTGGCTCACAGAGAGGGAGACCACGTAGCAGACCTTGCGCAGACCCAGGTTATAGGCATTGGCCGCGCCGCGCAGGTTGGGAACCAGAGCGAAGAGGTCGGCGTCCGGGTGCCGCTCGAGAACGGCTTTGGTCACGTCGGCGGCGTCCGCCATCTGGGGGATGGCCTTGGGGCTGACAAAGGAGGTGAACTCCATGTGCTTTACACCGGCGGCCAGCAGCTCTTCGATGATCTCGATCTTCTGCTCGGTGGGGATCTGCGCGCATTTGATGCTCTGGAACCCGTCGCGGGGGCCGACTTCACAAATCTGAATCTTCTTCGTCATGGTGTTCTCTCCTTTCTGATCAGATAACGCCCTTTTCCTTCAGCTCGGCGAGCTTCTTTTCGTCAAAGCCCAGGTATGCGCCGTAGATGGCGGCGTTGTCCTCGCCCAGCAGCGGGGCGGGCTTGCGCGGCTCGGACTTGGTGCGGGTCAGCTTCTGGGCCGTGGCGGTCACATGGAGTTTGCCGATGCCGGGCTGGTCGATCTCGGGGAACATGTTGCGGGCCCCGGCGATCTGGGGATCGACGACCATGCGGTCGATGGTGTTGACGGGGCTGGCCGGGCAGCCGGCGGCGTTCAGGAGCTGATCCACCTCGTCGATGGTATGCTGCTGCGTCCAGGCGGCCACGATCTCGCGCAGCGGGGCGTGGTTCTCCACGCGGTCGCGGACTTCGGCAAAGCGGGGATCGGTCTTCAGTTCGGGCTGGCCCATCACGTCGCAGAGGATGCCGAAGAGCTTGTTGTTGCCCGCGGCCACGATAACGTTGCCATCCTTGGTGGGGAAGGAGTCATAGGGATAGGTGGACTCGTAGCGGTTGCCGATGCGCTGGGGGATGCGGCCGGTGG
>CAMOXI010000125.1 GCA_946628965.1 uncultured Clostridia bacterium
ACGTCCCGAACGCTTTATGGAAAAGATGAAGCGCAATCGCGGCGCGGTCGCCGGCCTCACGCAGGCGGGCCTGGACGAAAACGGTCTGGAACGGAAAAACCCAGTCATCGTGGCGCTGGGCGACAGCGTCACGGCAGGGCATTTTGAAACGCTGCTCCCGAAGGACCCGGAGGCGCTGCGCGCCGGCTTTGAGCGCATGCTGCGCGGAGAAGAAGCCGCGCCGGTGGAGATCACCGACGCCCGCGAGAGCTATATCGAAAAGTTTCGCCTTGCTCTGATCGACAAGTATGAACAGACCTCCGTCAGCGTCCTCAACGCAGGCATTGCGGGCGATGTGCTCCCCATGATGTGCAGGCGCGCGGATCGGGACGTGGTACGCTATGACCCGGATCTGATCCTGATCAACGGTTCCCTGAACTGGGACGATGAGACCATGGGCGACGCAAGTGCCTACAAAGCCCTGCTGAAGGGTCTGGTGCAAAAGCTGAAAGCGGAAACCGCGGCGGATATCATCCTGCTCACGCCCAACGGCGATCTGCCGAACGATCTGCTGGAGCCCATTGGTATCCCCGCAAAAGAAGTGACCACCCCGGCGCGCTGCGAGGCCATCCGGGAAGTCGCCCGGGAGGAGCAGGTGTGCCTGGCCGATGTGCGCGCCGTCTGGGATCAGGCCAAAGAGGCCGGGATCCCCTGGGAGGCGCTGCTCTCCAACGGCGTCAACCACCCCAGCGTGGAGGGACATGAGGTATACGCAAGAGTTTTGATGAAGCTCTTTGAGGACTGAACCAGGAGGTATAAAAATGAAAGCTGTCAGCCTGCAATGCAATTACCGGGTCAACCCGTTGGGGATCGACGATCTTACGCCCCGGCTCAGCTGGATCTGTCAGGGCGGCAAAAAACAAAGCGCGTATCAGATCACCGTGAGCGGCGAAAACGGGGATCTGCTTTGGACAAGCGGAAAGGTCGAGACCGACCGGATGCACGGTGCATATGACGGACCGAAGCTGAAAAGCGCGCAGCGTGTGCATTGGGCGGTCCGGCTCTGGGATGAAAACGGACAGATCGAGGACTCGGAGAGCGCGTGGTTTGAAATGGGGCTGCTGGAGAGCTCAGACTGGACAGCCAAATGGATCGCTGGTGTGGACACAGATCGGAAAGAGCGCCTGAGCGCAGACTGCTTTCAAAAGCGCTTCGCGCTCCGGGGCGAGGTAAAACGCGCGCGGCTCTACGCCACGGCCTGCGGTGTCTACAGTGCCGTGCTCAACGGTGTGCGGCTCCCCGGCGTCCTCGCCCCCGGCTGCACGGAATACGACAAGCGCCTGTATTACCAGGTCTATGACTTGACTGCGCTTTTGAAAGCGGAAAATGAGCTGACTTTCACCGTGGCGGACGGCTGGTTCAAGGGCAAGCTCGGCAGTACCAACGAGGAATACGTTTTCGGCACCCAGCTCAAGTTCCTGGCGCAGCTGGTGATTGAATATGCCGACGGCAGCCGTGAGACCGTCGGCACGGACGAGAGCTGGCGCTGGAGCAACGACGGCCCGGTCCTCTATGCGGACCTGATGGACGGCGAGGTCTTTGACGCGAGAAAGGCCCCGAGCTTTTCTCAAAACGCCGCCCTGACCTCGTACCCGGTCTGTCCCACCGCCTCCCCTGCGGACGGGATCTTGGAGCAGGAGGTCTTTTCCCCTGAACTGCGGATCACTCCCAGCGGCGCGAGAATTCTGGATTTCAAACAGAATCTGGCCGGATACGTCCGCTTCCATGTGCGGGGGGAGGCCGGCCAGCAGATCCGCCTGCGTCTGGGCGAAGCGCTGGATCACGGGGAATTCAGCGACCTGACCTTGCAGATGGACCTGCCGGGTCTTCCCGTCAAGCGGCAGGAAATCGTCTACACCTGCGCGGGCGGTGAGGAAGTGTTCCGGCCGGACTTTTTCTACTCCGGCTTCCGCTACGCGCTGGTGGAAGGCCTCGACACGGTGGACCCGGCGGATTTTGAGGCGGTGGCGGTGTACAGCGCGCTGCGCTTTACCGGGAGCTTTGCCTGCTCCAATCAAAAGCTTACGCAGTTCGCACGCAACACGCTGTGGAGCCTCAAGGGCAACTTCGTGGATATCCCCACCGATTGCCCCCAGCGGGAGAAAAGCGGCTGGACCGGGGACGCGCAGATCTTTGCGAAAACCGCCTGCTATTTTGCAGATCCCGCGGCCTTTTACCGTAAATGGCTGAGGGATGTGCGGGACTGCCAGGAGCCCAGCGGCCGCGTGCCCAACGTCTGCCCCCGCATCCGCAGCGCAGAGGGCAAGCGCGACATGCTCAACGGCGCGATCGGATGGGCGGATGCCGCGGTCATCCTGCCCTATACGCTGTGGAAACTCTATGGAGATGAGCACTTCATACGCGAAAACCTGGAGCTGATGCTGGGCTGGCGGGACTATATGATCCAGGCGGCCGCGGACAAGAGCTTTTATCATCTGCCGGACGGCATGCCCGTCAAAAATCAGATCGCGCCCTATCTGCTGGGCGATTCTCCCTACGCCAAATACATCATCGAGAGCGGCCTGCACTGGGGTGAGTGGTGCGAGCCGGGCGTGGACGGCGTGGAGGAGCTCCTGCGGCCGAAGGCGGAGATCACCACCGCCTACATGCACTACTCTATGGAGCTTCTCGATGAGATGCTGCGCTCAGTGGATCTTCCGGAAGAGGCTGCGCTCTGCCGCGAGTACGCCGAAGGAGCGAAGAAGGCATACAACTATCATTTCGTCCGGGACGGGAAGATCCAAGCCCCGCGGCAGGCGCCCATGGTGCGCGCGCTGGCGCTGGGTCTTCTGGACACGGAAACGGCCGGTCGCGTGGCGGCGGATCTGAACCGCTCGGCCGCCGAGCGGCAATACACCGTCGGTACGGGCTTTCTCTCCACGCCCTTTGTGCTGGGCGTGCTGACACAATACGGCTATCTGGACACGGCTTACCGCATGCTGGAAAACACCGTAGCTCCCGGGTGGCTGGCCATGGTGGAGCAGGGCGCCACGACGGTCTGGGAAAACTATCTGGCCTATGATGAAAACGGGCACCCGCTCAAGCAGTCTATGAACCACTATTCTCCCGGCGCGGTCTGTGCGTTCCTGTTTGACACGGTCTGCGGGATCGAGGTGAAAAAGGAAAACCGCTTCACAATCCGGCCCCTACCGGGCGGGAGCCTGCGCTGGGCCGAGGCAAGCTACGACTCCCCTACGGAACCGTGTGCAGCCGCTGGGAGCGCACGGCAGACGGAACTGCGTTTCAGATTGAGATCCCATCCAATACCGAGGCGGAGCTGACGCTTCCCGACGGGACGCAGAGGATCCTCTCCTGTGGAAGCTATTCCTATCTGCTAAAGCCGATTCCCGATCAAAAGCAGTGATCAAAAATCGC
>CAMOXI010000126.1 GCA_946628965.1 uncultured Clostridia bacterium
AGTGCCCGTCCTTCTCCCGGTTTTTCAGCAGGTAATCGGCATACTTTTTCATCATCGGCCAGCACGAGCGCAGCAGTTCCTTGTCCCCGAAACGCTGGTAATAGCGGTATGGAACAAGATAAATGGCGTCGGCCCAGCCAACGGAAGAGCCGGTGGCCTTGTACATCATCTCGACCCCGTTATAGGGCAGCACCGCAGGGATCAGGCCATTTTTATACTGTCCGTCTTCCATGTCGAAAAGCCATTTACGGAAGAAGGGCGCGGTGTTCATGAAATACGCTCCGGTGTGGAAGAACACCTGTGCGTCGCCTGTCCAGCCCAGCCGCTCGCGGGTCGGGCAATCGGTAGGCACGTCCAGGAAGTTGCCTTTCATACTCCAACGTGTGTTCTTGATCAGCTGGTTCACCCGCTCGTCGGAGCAGGAGAAGTCGCCGGTCTGCTCCAGGTCGGAATAGACCGCGATGGCGGTAAAGTCCTCGGGCTTGATTTCTACGTCACCGATGATCTGCGCATAGCGGAAGCCGAAGACCGCGAAGCTGGTTTTATAAATATCCTCACCGCCGGAGCAGGTGAACAGGATCTCCTGCAGCGGCGTTTCGACGCTCTCGCCGCTGACCTTCTGCGTCATCAGTTTCTTGATCAGCTTCTGCTGTGTCCAGCTGGCGGCCGGCTTTGTCTCCACCGCATTGCGAACGACAGCCTGTTCCTTCGCATCATATAGTTCTGTGCAGACGATGCGGATGCGCTGCCCCTTCTTTCCCTTGATCCGGAAGCTGAGATAGCCCGCGATATTCTGACCGAAGTCCAGCACCTTACCGGGAAGGAGCGACGGGGTAAAGCGCTCGTGCTCCATGACCGGCACGTTATCCGGGGCGCACAGCGTCACGCCCTTGGGCGCTGTCACGACTTGTGCCTTGCCGCTGTAAGTCGGCTGCATCGTGGCGTTGTATACCTCGCCGTCCTTGAGGTCGGCAAAGCGGATGGGGCCGTCATTGGACCAGGCCCAGCTCTCGTCCGTGCCGATCGTCCGCACTGTGCCGTCGGCCAGAGTCAGCTCAAGCTGGGCCAGCACGCTCGTCTGCGTGCCGAAGACGTTCGTGACGCCATAGGCCGCCACACTCCCGCGAAACCAACCGTCTCCGAGGCGCAGCTCGATGGTGTTTTTCTCTTTGATATACTCGGTCACATCGTAGGTCTGTACCTGGATGCGCTTGCGGTAGTCCGTACTGCCTGGGGCAAGGATAAAGTCCTCGATACGCCTGCCGTTGACCGTCACGTCATAGACGCCGCGGGCTGTGGCATAGAGGCGCGCCTTGACGACATTCTTTGCGGGAAAGTCCTTTTTGAAGCAGTCAGCAGGATAACGACGCTTTGGATCGGGCTTGTAATCGCCGCTGATCCACTTGGCCGTCCAGTCGCTGTCATTCAGCAGGCCCAGCTCAAAGCGGCTTTCGCTTTTTTCACCCGGCTCGCCGTTTTCATCCCAGAGCTGCACGCTCCAAGCAACGATATCGCGGCTGTGAAGGTCAAGCCCATCATAGGCGATATGCGTCATGGACGAACTTTCCACCTTGCCGCTGTCCCATACGGTTTTGCCCGCGCGGGTGCAGACGATCTGATAGGCGGTTTGGGTCACGCCTCCTTCGCAATTCCAGTAAAAACGGGGCTTTGGATTGCCAAGCCCCATCGGCTCAGTCAGATATTCGACCTGTAAATGTGTCGCTCTCATCGGTTCTTCCTTACTTGACGGCAATCTCTGCTGTTCCTGTCATGCTTCCATCGCTTGCTTTTATGCTTACCGTTCCAGCCTCGCCAGCCCGAACGACAGCCAGAGCGTGGCCGTAATAGGTGGTGAAGCTGCCGGTGTGGTACTGCTCCTCGGTGCAGGGATTCGCGCTGCCGAAGGCCAGCAGCTCGCCACCCTCCACCGTGACCGTCAGCTTCCGGTCGGCGTTGGATTCCACGACGCCGTTTGCACCCTCGATGTTCACGGGGACATAGACGACCTCGCCGGGCTTGGCATGACACTTCTCCGGCCGTACTGCGATCTTCAGCGGCGCGTCAGCGGATATAAGCTCGCTTCTGCCGGTCTCGCGGCCGGAGGCGTCGTAGGCCACCGCCGTGACCGTGCCGGGTTCGTACTTGACCTTGAAAAGCGCCTTGCATTCCTTGACCTTCTTCTGTCCAACACTCTTACCGTTAATCAGCAGTTCCACCTGCGCCTGATCGGAGTAGACCTCAACCTCGGCTTTGTTGCCCTTGCAGCCCGCCCAGCTCCAGGAAAGGATCGCGTTGGTGCCGCGCCAGACGGATTTCGACGGGCGCACGCCGGGGTGGTTCACCGGTTTTACCGCGATCACGGGATTTCCTTCCAGCCCCCAGACTGTGGAGGCGTATTTGCAGCTGCCGTCCGGAATGCCGAGAATGTCGATGACACCCGCTCCCGCGAGGATCCACGGATAAGGCCGGTTGAAGGGCATGCCGCCCGTGTAGCTCCAGGCACCGATGCCTGCTTCACCTAAGTAGTCCCAGCTCGTCCACATGAAGTCGCCCACCAGATAGGGGTGCTTTTTCACCATCTGCCAATTCTTCCAGATGTCCTGGGGAAAGGTCTCCGAGCCGAAGACGACGCGGTTCGGATGCGCCTTCTCCTCAAGCGGATAGCGCCCGGAGGCGTAGTTGTAACCCGCGATGTCCAGACTGTCGAGGAACGGCGTGGTGATCGCGTCGATCTTCTTGGAGTTGCCGCTCTTGTTCATGCCGGAGCCGACAAAGGAGGCGATCATGTTGAACATGAGAGAGGCGTTCTGCCCGTCCTTTTCCTTTTGGGGTTTGTCGCCGCCCGGCTGCTCGCCGTCCTTGTAGAGGGCGTTGCCCTTGGCGGTGCGGCCCATGATCATGAGGTTCGCGCCGCAGGTCACGGGGCGGGAGGCGTCCAGCTTGTGGCAGAGCGCGATCATCTTTTTGCCGTAGTCCAGGCCCTTAGCCTCGGCCGGCTCGCCCACCTCGTTGCCGATGGAGTAGAGGATGACGGAGGGATGGTTGAAGTCGCGTTCGACCATAGCGGTCACGTCCTGCTCCCAGCACTTCTCGAAGTCACAGCCGTAGTCGTACGGGTTTTTGCGGTTGTACCACATATCGAAGGTCTCGTCCATGACGTACATGCCGTATTTGTCGCAGGCGTCGAGCATGGCTTTCGACGCGGGATTATGCGCCGAGCGGATCGCGTTGAAGCCGTTTTCCTTCAGGATGCGCACGCGGCGCTCCTCGCTCTCGGCATAGGTGGCGGCGCCGAGGATGCCGCTGTCGTGGTGGACGCAGC
>CAMOXI010000127.1 GCA_946628965.1 uncultured Clostridia bacterium
AGAACACCACCAGCAGACCCGTTACCGAGTACAGGCAGGCGTCTATAAACGTCATTCCCTCAGCCCTCCAGTTCCTTCAGGATCGGCCGCGGGTCGGTGATCCGGCCGGTCAGGGCGGAGGCGGCGATGGTCGCGGGACTGCCGAGATAGATCTTGCTGCTGGCCGGGCCCATGCGCCCGAGGAAGTTGCGGTTGTTGGTGGCGAGGATCACCTCGTCCTCTCCGACGACACCGCCGCCACGGCCCTGGCAGAGGCTGCAGTAGGGCATGGTGACCATGGCGCCGGCCTCAGCAAAGATCTGCATGTAGCCGAGCTCAATGCACTTCTTATAGATTTCTTTCGTGGCGCAGGTTACGAGGAACTTCACGTTCGCGGGCACATGGTGACCCTTCAGGATCTTCGCTGCGATCTGCATGTCCTCGAGGCGGCCGTTGGTGCAGCTGCCCAGGAAGATCTGGTTGACCGGGGTGCCGATGTATTCCGTCACCGGGTGGACGTTGTCCACAAACTGCGGGACCGCCAGGTTCGGGACGAAGTCCTCGGCCTTGTAGTGCAGCACCTGTTCATAGCACTCGTCCGGTCCGATGGTCATCCAGGCCACGTCCTCGGGATCCACGCCGCTGTAGGCACAGGTCTTGGCGTCGGGGGCAAAGAGGCCGACCTTGGCGCCGCATTCCACCGCCATGTTGGAAATGCAGATTCTCGCATCCATGCTCATGGCGTCCACCGCCGTGCCGCAGAATTCCAGGGAGCGGTAGGTTCCGCCGTTCGCCGTCAGGTCGCCCAGCACGCGCAGAATGATGTCCTTGGACATGACACCCTCGGGCAGCACGCCGTCGATCTGGATCTTGATGGCGGAGGGGACGCGGACCCACATCTCGCCTCTGCCCAGGGCCGTCGCCATCTCGGTATAGCCGACGCCGGTGGAGAAGCAGCCCACCGCGCCGTAGGTGGTGGTGTGGCTGTCGGTGACGAAGATGACGTTGCCGGGCTTGGCATAGCGGCGTTCGGGGATCAGCTGGTGGCCGATGCCCTCGCCGATGATGTGTGTGCCGAAGTGGTATTCATCCACCAGGGTACAGCCGGAACGGAAGGATTCGGGATCGTCGAACATGACGCAGGGCATCTGGTGGTCGTCGATGACACCGGCGGTCTCGGGATGGGCGACTTCGGTATAGTGCATGCCGCGGAGCTTCCGCAGCACGGGACCGGTGTACACGTCCAGGACAAAGAGCCTCGTGGGCTGGGCCATGACGATGTCGCCGGGGCGCAGGGAGGCGGAGTGGGTGTTGCGCATGAGGATCTTCTCGGCAAGGGTGTGCTCGCCGACGTAGTCGGGCTCGGGCGGCAGGGGCTTTTTCTCCTTCGCTTCGCCCCGGGCCTTTGCCTCGTTCTCCTGCTCGCAGGCCTTCACAAGGCCGCCGGCCTCGACGATCTCGAGGAGGTTGTCGGGGATCTTCGGGATGGGATATTCCTTCCCGTCAAACTCGACGCAGAGCTTTTCGAGATCCACGGTGACATGGTCGCCGTTCTGGACATGCTTGTAGAGCTCGTCGTTTTCCAGCAGGAGCATGCCGTTGTTGTAGGAGTTGCGGAAGAAGATGCGGGCGAAGCTCGGCGCGATGACGCAGCGGATGCCCGCCACCTTCATGGCCTCGGGGGCCATCTCACGGGAGGAGCCGCAGCCGAAGTTCGGTCCGGCGACGATGATGTCGCCCTGCTGAATCTGGGCCGCGAGATCCGGGTACAGCGGCTCAAAGATGTGCTTGATCATTTCTTCCATCGGAAGACCGAGGATCTGGGTCGGCGCAATGATATCCGTGTCGATGTCCTTGCGCATCAGCCATACGCGGCCGGAAAATCTTTTTTCCATCTCTTACACCTCTCAGTTCGCAGCGGGGCAGACATAGCCCGCGATGGCGCTTTCCATGGCGGTGGCAGCGCTGCAGAGCATGGTCGGAGCGTCACCCTCGCCGTTGCAGTTGGGGCAGGCGCGGCTGCCGGCGGAAAGGACGGTGTCCTTGGCATCCACAAGGCCCTGGCTGTGGGCGTAGCAGGCGGAGCAGCCCTGGTTCATCACCAGCGCGCCGGCGTCCATGAACTGGGCAATCAGGCCCTCGTTTGCCGCCTGGATGTAGACATCCGTGGAGGCGAAGGCCACCAGCGTGCGCACCTTGCGCTGGACCTTGCGGCCCTTGATGACCGCGGCGGCGGCACGCAGGTCCTCGATGCGCCCCTGAGAGCAGCCGCCGATGAAGACCGATGTCACGGGAATCTCCTTCAGCTCCGCGGCCGGGACCGTGAGGCGGAAGTCATTGGGGCCCGCGACCATGGGCACAACCTCGTCCAGCTTCAGGACGGCCGTCGGCCAGTCACAGCTGTCTTCCTCCAGGGCGGCGTCGCAGCCCGAGAGGCTCAGCAGCTGGAAGAAGGCGAGCTTCTCGCTGCCCTCCGGCACGTCGCCGGAGACCAGGACCAGCTTCCCCGTGGTGTCGCCCAGAAGGCCGAGGGCAGCGATGGCCGCGTCCTTGGCGCAGGAGGGGGCCTTCAGCGCGCCTTCGAGGCGCAGGTGCAGCTTTTCGGGGGCGGACATGCTGATTTCGCCGTTGAGGATGGCTTCGGCCAGTGCCTCGGGGCTGAGCTTTACGGCCAGCACGCCGCAGGCGCCGTAGACGCTGCCGTAATCGCCGCAGTGGGCGACGACCTGGCCGGGTTTGACGACCTTTTCCAGCATGAGCTGGTAGTTGGTGCCGTAGCCGTTAAACAGCTCGCAGCCCCGTTCGGTGGCAAAGCGGATCAGCTGCTTCTGCCACTCGGCATGGGCTTCGCTGCCGCAGGGGGTCTCGTGGTCGATAAAGACCTTGACTTTGCTTGCATCGGGAAGGGCCCTGTCCCCCAGGAGGGACGGAACGGTTTTGGCCGTTCCGTCCGTGAGGACAAAGTAATCCGGTTTCAGGGTCAGCGCCGTACCGGGAGCCGCTTCCAAAACAGTCGGAATGGTGTTCATGGAAAGTCTCCTCTCAGATGTGGGATCGTCTGATCAGGCCTGGCCTGCCAGTCTCTTGTACTTGGCGTAGCGGTGATTGGTGAACTTCTCCGCCTCGGCGAAGAGCTGTTC
>CAMOXI010000128.1 GCA_946628965.1 uncultured Clostridia bacterium
AAATACTATCCGAGACAACAGATAGAAACGCAGGAGGATTTTTGCATATGAAAGCTACCGGAATCGTGCGGCGCATCGACGATCTGGGCCGCGTCGTCATCCCCAAGGAGATCCGCCGTACCATGCGCATCCGCGAGGGTGACCCGCTGGAGATCTTCACCGACCGGGAGGGTGAGCTGATTTTCAAGAAATATTCCCCCATCGGGGAGTTGACCGACTTTGCCGCCCAGGTTTGCGACAGCCTTCGCCGCAGCGCGGACGGCATCGCCGCCGTGTGCGACCGGGACAGCGTGATCGCCATCGCGGGCGGCGCGAAAAAAGAGCTGCTGGAAAAGCCCATCAGCCCCCAGCTGGGGGAGATCATGGACGGGCGCAGCGTCTACCGGCAGCTGACCGGCGGCAGCACCCTGCCCGTCTCGCCGGGCGACGAGAAATACTGCCTCTCCGTGGCAGCGCCGATCCTCTCGGAGGGGGATGTGCTGGGCTGCGTGCTGATCGTGACGCCCCGCGGCAGCGCGCCGGGCGGCGACGTGGAGTACAAGCTCGCCCAGGCCGCGGCCTTCTTCCTCGGCAAGCAGATGGAGAGCTGAAAACAGTTTTGCGTTTTGAGGCGTGCGTTTTGCGTATTGCCGAACAGGAATACAAACAAGTTTTCTAAAAAAGCAGAGGTCAATTCGTTTCTTCCGCGAATCGTCCTCTGCTTTTTGTTTATTGTCTGTTCTCCTGCAGCAGCGGATAGCGAAGGCCTGAAAGATAGGCCGCCACCGCAGCCCGGTGGTCCTCCGCAAAGAGCGGCGGCATTTCCTCCGGGGCAAAGAAGCGCAGCTCCAGAGACTCCTCATCCGTGCGCGGTTCCCCCTCCACGATGGTCGCCGCATAATAGGCCCCGATCACATGCGCCCGGTCTCCGTTGGCCCAGACCATATTGTAGTTGTGGAAAAGGCCGAGAAACGCATCCAGATGCACTTCCAAGCCGGTCTCCTCGCGGATCTCCCGGACCGCCGCCTGCTCATAGGTCTCCTCCAGCTCCAGCAGGCCGCCGATCAGGCCCCACTTGCCGTTGTCCGAGCGTCTTTGCAGAAGGATCTTCCCGTCCCGCACGATGACGGCGCCGGCACAGTTGAGAAGGATCTTTTTGCTGCCGATGTACTTACGCAGATCGTGAATGTAATCCATCTTTCTTCCCTTCTCAGCCTTCCGCAGCCTCCGGCAGGGCCGTGGCGAAATAGATCACATCGCTGATGGGCTTCTCCCAGCCGAACTGCACCGGGTTCACCCGCTCACCGTGAAACACCGTGGTGGCGGTCTGACCGCCGTCCAGCGCGTAGGCCTTGTAGCAGCCGCGGGCGATCATGGCGTCCGCCTCCTGGCGCAGGGTGGCCAGGTAATAGTATTCGGTCCCCGGGCGGCCGCAGTTTAAATTCATGGCAAGATAGTGCAGCGGGTCGATGAGCCCAAGGGCGCTGCGGGCGTAGCTGTCGTTGATCTCGCCCCAGGCGTAGCTGTCCGGCGTCACGTCCACGCCGTTGTCGATCAGCACCGGGCCGAAGCAGAGGGAGTAGAGGATATCGTTGTCCGCGATGAACTGCTCGGCCTCCTCCTGGGTGGAGAACTGGCCCCGGTAGGAGAAGAGCATGTCGCCGTCGGGCGTGATGTAGCAGCAGTCACAGGTCACCGGCTCAAAGCGGTAGACGCCGCGCTGGTACACGACCACGCCGCAGGCCCGGCCGTGGTGATAGAAGTCGCCGCCCAGGCAGAGGACCGCGTTGGAGTCCCGCGCAAAGTCCGTGGTGGTGGCAAACTGGAGGCTGAAGGGCTCGTCCCCGGCAATGCGGCGGCGCAGCTGGGAGCCGTCGGCCACGATGATCTCGCTGAAGGTACCGACCTCCCGGGCCTCCACCTCCTGCCAGACGATGCAGAGGATGGTCTCATCCAGATACCAGCGGATCGTGGAGCCGGGGAAGCGCTCGATGTCCGGGTTCCAGACCAGCTGCCGCCCGGCGATCAGGCGCTGGGCTTCTTCGGTCTGCAGCAGGGCCGCAAGCTCACTCGGGTCGTCACTCTCCCCGAACCTGGCCTCGTTCGGCGCGGGGGCGATCAGGGCATACTCGTCGATCGTATAGTGCTTGGGCACATAGGGCAGCGCATCGCGGACAGCACTCAGCAGGGTCTCCGCCGCGGCGTCCGGGTCCGAGAGCGCGCCCAGCCACAGGGCATCCAGCGCATCCCGGTTCTCGATTCGCCAAGCTTCCTCCGCGTAGGAGAGCGTCAGCGTAAAGTCCTGTGTCGTTCCGTAGCTGCCCTGCGCCAGCAGCTCCGGCAGCTTTTCCGTGAGCGCCTGCCGCAGCAGCTCGGGGCGTACTTTGCTGTCGCTGTCGTACACGTCGCCGGTGGAGGCCGCGCCGTCCACCCAGGACTGCAGCTCGTTGCTCAGCGCCGTGGCCAGATCCGCCGTCAGGCGCTCCCAATCCAGCGTGGTCACGGAGAGGGTCTGCCGGGCGATATCGCCCTCGGCCTGCAGCTCGCCCACGCTCTCACAGGCGCGGGTCTGCTCCCAGGCCTGCAGCAGGGCCTCCCCTTCCGCAGTCGTCGGCCGGGTCGCCGGCTCCGCCGGGGCAAAGCCCGCAAGCGTTCCGGAGGGGTCCGGCGTGGGCGGCGCGAAAACCTCCAGGATCGCCGGGGCGGCATGATCCGCGCTTGCAGCGCCGGCGCGCAGCAGCACAAAGCCCGCCGCCGCCAGGAGCAGCAATGCCAGAATCAGCGCCGGGAGCAGGCTGCTTCTCTTTTTCTTTCTTCTTGCCATATGGATTCTCCGATCGTTATCCCAGATAAAAAATGTCATTCTGAGTGAGATTCTTCGCTTCGCTCAGAATGACATTTCTTTTGTTCAAAAAGCTTAGAAATCGGCGTTGCCGGTGGTGCGGGGGTGCAGCTCCACGTCGCGGATGTTGGAGACGC
>CAMOXI010000129.1 GCA_946628965.1 uncultured Clostridia bacterium
AGCAGAAGACCATGCTGCGCGATTACGGCATGCGGCATTTTCTGGTGTCGAAGTTTCAGAGCGTGGAGGCCGCCGTGCGCTGGAGCAACAATATCCAAAAAGAAGCCGAAGGCCTGCCATACGGCATCCCGGTCAATCTCTCCAGCGACCCGAGGCATGGGGCCGACGCCGACGCGGCGGAGTTTCACGCCGCGGCCTCCGACGTCTCCCAGTGGCCGGAGGGCCTGGCTCTGGCGGCGACACGCGACCCGGAAACCGCCCGCACCTACGCAAAAACCGTAGCGAAGGAATACCGCGCTCTGGGCATCACCACGGCGCTGGGGCCGCAGATCGACCTGGGCAGCGACCCCCGCTGGTTCCGCATCCGGGACACCCTTGGCTCAGACGTGGAGCTGGACATTGCCCTTGCGCAAAGCATCTGCGACGGCCTGCAGACCACCGAGGGAAGCCCCGACGGCTGGGGCCGGGACAGCGTGATCGCCATGGCCAAACACTGGCCCGGAGGCGGTACCGGTGAGGGCGGGCGCGACGCCCACTATCCCTTCGGCAAATACGCCGTGTTCCCGGGGAACAACTTTACCGAGCACCTGCGGCCCTTCACCGAGGGCGCCATGAAGCTCCCCGGCCCCACGAAGAGCTGCGCCGCCATCATGCCCTACTACACCATCTCCTGGGAGCAGGACGTGAAGAACCATGAAAATGTGGGCAACTCCTACAGCGAATATCTGATCCGGAATCTGCTGATCGAGCAGTACGGCTATGAGGGCGTGATCTGCACCGACTGGGGCATCGTCCGGGACAAGACGCCCCATGTGGGCATGTATGTGCTGGGCGGCAAGTGCCACGGCGTGGAGGAGCTTCCCGCCGAGGAGCGCATTTTGAAGCTTCTGCGCAACGGCGTCAACCAGTTCGGCGGGCTGGACGAACGGGAAAAGGTGGATCTGGCCTACCGGATCGGCTGTGAGCGATACGGGAAGGAAGCCATGGACGCACTTTTGAGCCTGAGCGCCTATAAGTTGCTGCTGAATCTGTTCCGCTTGGGACTGTTTGAAAACCCCTATCTGGACGTGGAGGAGAGCAAGGCCGTCGTCGGCAGCCGGGAGCTGGTTCTTAAAGGCGTAGAAGCGCAGGAAAAATCCTCTGTTCTGTTAAAGAACAGGGGCGTTCTGCCGCTCAAAAAGGGCAGCAAGGTCTATGTGCCAACGCGCCATGTGGAGAGCCATTACAGCTTTGTGCGCATGAAGACCAAGCCCCAGGACATCGACCCAGTGCCGGATGCATTGCTAGGTCGGCACTTCACAAGAGTTGCCACTCCGGAGGAGGCCGACGCCGCGCTGGTGTTCGTCGCCTCGCCCCGTGGCCGCAACGGCTATGAATTTGACATGATGAACCGCGATCCCCAGCCGGAGGCGGGCTATTATCCCATCAGCCTGCAGTACCGCCCCTATACGGCGGCGCTGGCGCGCGAAGTCAGTCTGGCAGGCGGCGATCCCCGGGAGAAGAGCACAAACCGCAGCTACCGGGGTAAAACGGAAGTCAGCGCCAACGAGTCCGATCTGGATCTGGTGCTGGAAGCGCGCAGACGCATGGGCGGCAAGCCGGTGATCGTCGTCGTTCGGATGGACAAGCCCGCCGTCGTTCGGGAGTTTGAGCCCTCCGCCGACGCGATCCTGGCGGATTTCGGCGTGTCCCGCTCCGTGATCCTGGACGTGCTCACCGGCGACGCTCCGCCCCAGGGCAAGCTGCCGGTCATCCTCCCTGCGGATATGGAGACGGTGGAGACCCACTGCGAGGATCTGGTGACGGATATCCGACCCTATACCGACAGCGAAGGAAACACCTACGCTTTGGGCTTCGGCCTGCAATATGAATAAACCTCATACCAATAAGGAAAGCCGCCCGGTGGGCGGCTTTCCTTACTTTTCACTATGCATTTGGCCGATCAGCCGCAGAAGCCGCTCGCCGGCGTTGGGGACGTCGTCCACGCGGAAAAAGAACAGGCTCATGTTCAGCCAGGCGTTAAGCGTCAACTGTCCCAGCTCCTGCAGATCTGTGTCGTGCCGCAGGTGATACACCATAAAGCGTACCAGCATCCCGGCCAGAGCCTCCCGCTCAAACTCGGACAAGTGATTGTTTGCTTGCTCCAAGTAGCGGGAAAACAGTCGGCACATCTGCTCCTCCATATCCAGATTCTCCGAGCGGACGGAGAGCAGCTTTTTCATTTTGCTTCGATGCTCATCGATATACACGCAGAAGACCTGATTGATTTGGGCGAGATCCCAAGCCTCGTCCTTCGAGACCGCGTCGATGCGCTCCGTGATGCCGCCGATATACCGCTCCTGCAGCCGTTCCAGGATCGCGTATTTGTCCGTGAAGTGCTGGTAGAAGGTGGAGCGGTTGATCATGGCCTCCTCGAGGATATCCTGCACGGTGATTTTCTCAAAGCTCTTTCGCTCCATGACCGAGAGCAGCGCGTTGGTGATATCCCGGTCGGTCCGTTCAAACTGATTGACCCGCTTCATGGCGCCATCTCCTTATCCAACAGTTTGTTTTATTATTGCACAATTCACTCCTTTTGTCCAGTGAGCAAATACTCGTCCCTCTTTGATGGTGGTTATTCTTTAGGAAGTCATGTATTTTGAGATCACAAAAACAAGGGAAGCGCTGATTAGATCGAAGTGTGCAGATTGGCGAGCAGATTTTTCGTCTGATGAAGGCGAGAAATCGCAGGAATACTATGTGTATTGCAAGATTTCGAGACAAAATCAGACGGAAAAGATGCCGGCAAGATGCGTGCGGCGA
>CAMOXI010000130.1 GCA_946628965.1 uncultured Clostridia bacterium
GATGGAACGTTTTGGAATACACGGCTGACTGTTTTGAGAAAGGAGCAAACCATGGATCTGCATGAATTATACGTCGGCTGCCGGACCTACCGGCGCTTTACCCAGGAAAAAGTGCCTGAGAGCGTGATCCGCGAGGCGCTGGAGAACGCCCGGATCGCAAGCTGCGGGAAAAACGCCCAGACCCTGCGCTACATCGCGGTCACCAGCCCAGAGGGCGTGCGGGATCTGCAGGGACTCGTCAAATGGGCCGCGGCCCTGCCGCCCGAGATCGGCACCCCCAAGGAAGGGGAGCAGCCCACCGCCTTCATCCTCGTCATCAAGACCCCGGAGAGCGGCGCTTTCTCCGACGTGGACGTGGGCATCGCGGTCAATACCATCGTGACCAGCTGCTGGAGCCATGGGGTGGGCAGCTGCCTCATGGGCGCCATCAACATCCCGAAGATCAAGGAGCGCTTCCACGTTGCGGAGGAGGACACGCTTCGCCTTGCGATCGCTCTGGGCTATCCTTCCCACAGCAGCACGATCGTCGATCTCCCGGCGGACGGGAGCATCCATTACTATGTGGATGAGAAGCGGGACTACTACGTCCCCAAGCGCGCTTTTGACGACGTCGTGACGTTCGCGTGAGGTGGGTCCCATGAATCTGACAGATATCCCCCGGCTTTCGCTGGGGCTTTTCCCCACGCCGATCCACCGGCTTGACAACATCAGCCGGGAGCTGGGGATCGATCTCTGGATCAAGCGGGACGATCTGAGCGGCCTGGGTCTCGGCGGCAACAAGGTGCGCAAGCTGGAGTTCCTGCTGGCGGAGGCCAAAGCGCAGGGGGCGGAAATCGTCTTCACCACCGGCGGCGCCCAGTCCAATCACGCCATGCTGACGGCCGCGGCGGCCAAGCGCCTGGGCATGACGCCCATCCTGATCCTGAAAAAGCGGGGCGTTACGGCCTGCAGGGGCAACCAGCTCCTGGAGAAGCTGCTGGGCACCGAGGTGATCTTTATGGACACCGACGACTATTCCGACATCTACGCCGAGATGGACCGCATCGGCGCGGAGCGGGGGAGACCTTACTACAAGATCCCCTGCGGCGGCTCCAATGCTCTGGGCAGCCTGGGCTATGTGGCCTGCGCGCGGGAGATCGCGCAGCAGGGGCAGCATTTTGACCACATCGTCTGTGCCGAAGGCAGCGGCGGCACCATGGCCGGCATGGCCCTGGGCGCGATGCTCTATCTGCCCGGGACAAAGGTGCACGGCATGATGGTGGATACCGATCCCTTTGATGAGATCACGCCCCGGCTCATGCGGGAGGCGGCCGCACTGATTGAAGAAGAGGTTGACATAACAACAAACAACTACGATCTCCGCGACCAGTGCGGCCCCGGCTACGCCATCCCCTCGGCGGAGGGGAACGCGGCCGTGCGGCTGATGGCGGAGAAGGAGGGCATCTTCCTCGACCCGGTATACACGGGCAAGGCCTTCGCCGGGCTGATCGCCATGGCGAAAGAGGGCGCTTTCCGGGAGGGAGAGAAGGTGCTGTTTCTGCACACGGGCGGCGCGGGCGGCCTGTTTGCAATTGCGGAGGAGGACTGACATGGGCTGGTTTTCAAGAAAAAAAGAAAGCCCGCCGGCATTTCCGGCGGAAAAGTATGAGCCGGTGCTGCGCTGCAGCATCTGCACCGGGGAGCAGGTGGCCTGTATGCGCGAGCGGGAGGGCGGCAAACTGCGGGAGATCATGCTGATCCGGGACGAGGAGGATCTGGAGCGCTTCCGCAAGCTCTACGGCGTCACCGGCGAGATCCGGAAAATATATTGAAGAACGGGGATGTGATTCTTTCACATCCCCGTTCTTCAGTTTTCAGTTTTGGGTTTTGAGAAGGGTGTTGCTCCTCAAGACTCCTTTTTGATCGGCAGCCACCAGGTGAAGCCGAAGGCCAGGCACTGGCACAGCCCTTCGAGGATACCGAGACCCTGTTCGGCGGCGACTTTGCGCCCGATCAGCGCGTATTCCCCGGCGTGGAGGCCGAAGAGGATCAGCAGCGGCAGCGGCTTTTTCTTCGCGGCGAGGAAGGAAAAGGCCGCGTAGAGAATGACACAGATGGGTTTTCCAAACTTTTTGGTCAGATTGAGAAACATGATTTGCTCCTTTCTGATTTCGTCTTACTGTTTCCGGGTGCGAAGCTCCCGGAAGGCGAGGACAAAGCTCATGCCGGCGGCGATGGCCAGGGAGAATTCCAGCGTGGTCATGCCGAATTCCCGGGCGGCCGCGAAATCCTTCTGCACCACGCAGCTCATGGCGTAGTAGAGCGAGCTTCCGGGCACCAGCGGGATCACAGCGGGGATCACGAAGACCGTGGCCGGGCTGCGCAGCAGGCGGGCCAGCAGCTCGGCATACAGCACCGCGCAGGCCGAGGCGATGAGGCAGGCGAGAAAGTCCGAGGCGAGGCAGCGGCTCAGCAGCAGGTAGACGGCCCAGCTGAGCATGCCGCCCACGGCGGCAGGCAGCACATATCGGCGGCGCAGCCCGAAGAGCAGGGCAAAGCCCAGCGAGCCGCCAAAGGCCGTCAGAATCTGGATCAAAGCTTCCGTCATACTCTGCCTCCTCTCAGAACAGGGCGCCGACGATCAGCAGCGCCACCATGAAGCCGCCGGCCAGGGCCGCTGCCCAGATCAGGCTCTCCGCCAGACGCACCACGCCGGAGATCGTGTTGCCCACCAGAATGTTGCGGATGGCGTTGGTCATGGCAAGGCCGGGGATCAGCAGCATGATGTCCCCGATCAGGATCTTGTCCATGTGCAG
>CAMOXI010000131.1 GCA_946628965.1 uncultured Clostridia bacterium
CTGATCCTCCGCTTCTGGTACCCCCTGTCGAAGAAGCGCGTGGAAGAGCTGCAGGTCGAGAAGGAGAAGGCCTTCAGCAAGCTAAGCGGGGCAAAGTAATGGCACAGGTACATATCGGCTTCGGCTTTCACGTCAACTGCTATCACTCCTACCGGGGCGATACCAATGACGCGCTGGGCTTCGGCGGCGATATCCGCATCATACGGCACATTCTGGATACCCTGGACGATCGAAACGCCAGGGGTATCCCCGTTCGCGGCACCTGGGACTTTGAAAACGCCTTCTCGCTGGAGAAGGTGCTGCCCGCATACGCGCCGGACATCATCGAGCGCGTGAAAGCCCGCGGCGATGAAAACATCCTCATGGGCTACAACAACGGCGCCATGAGCGCCATGACCGAAGATGAATTCGCGGCGTCCATCGATTGGGCTGTCACGAACCCCTGCGGCAGCGGCCTCAAAGACCTGTTCGGGGGCTGCGAGAGGATCATCCGACCCCAGGAGGTCATGTTCTCCCCGCCCCAGGTGAAGCAGTACAAAAAGGCGGGTGTGGAGGCCATCTGCCTCTACTACAGCTGCATCTCCTTCGACGCCTTCCGCACCCTGATCCCCCAGCTGCCGGACGCGCTGGCCTTCAATCCTCTGCGCTATACCTGGGAAGGCGAGAGCATCACGGTCATCCCCACCTACTCCCCCAACGACGTCATGGACGCGGGCTCTCTGCGCGCGCTTGCCTTTGACCTGCACGGGCAACAGCTGCGCGGCGAGATCCCCGGCGACGTGTTTCTATTCCTCAACACCGACGCCGACAGCTTTCTCTGGGAGCCGATGGCGGCTCCGATGAACCGTCTCCCCTGCTTCGGCGGCATCGGCGGCTATATCGACGAAGTGAGCGATCTCGATTTCGTCGTGTTCGACACGCCGGGCGGCTATCTGAAAAACCACGCACCCGCAGGCGACATCACGTTCGGCCAGGACGTGGCGGACGGCAACCTCTCGGGCTACATGAGCTGGAGCGAGAAGCCCTTCAACCGGCTGATCTGGTCCCGCCTCGAGCGGGCGAGAGCGGCGGCGCGGCTGTATGAGCGCGACGCCGATTCTCCCTCCTTTGAGACCCGCGTGCGGCTTCTCTCCACCACCCACTTCGGCCTGGCCTCCCCGGTGATGAACATCACGCGGGAGCGCAAGGCGCTGGAACTGGCGGAGGCCATGCTGCGGCAGGAGGCGGAGGCGCTGCCCGCGCCGGAAACGCTTACCCTGCGCGATCCGGGGCTCACCGGCCTTGTCAGCGTACAGCTGACACTCCGGGACGGCTTCTGCCGGGAGCTGCCCCGGCTGCGGCTTAACAGCGAAGGGCTGGCGAATTGGACAGTCGTTGAGACCGGCCGCCATGAGAGCGGCTTTGTCTCTTCGCTCTATCTGGTCGCCCGTTATACCGAACCGATGCCGGACTACACGCTGCGCTTTTCGATCGGCGAGGCCACGCCCGCAGCGCCTCTGGCCGACTGGTCGCTGGTGGACACAGCCGACGGCTTTGCCCTTTTCCATGAAGGCGCAGAGCTTGCAGCGCTCAGAAGCTGGATCGACTACGGCGGAAAGCAGTACGCCTTTGACCGGCCGATCCGGCAGCCTCTGCCCCTGGCGGGCGAGGGCCGCGGCCTGCGGCTGCAGGGCGTGGTGCACCTGCCCGGGGAAGAGCAGGGCGGCAGCTACTGCTTTGACTTCTTCGAAAGCCCGGCAGCGGACTGCCTCTTTGTCCGCAGCGCCGTGCAGTACCCCTACACAAAGGAGGATCATGAGATCTCCTCCCAGGCTTCGAATCTGGGGCGCTACAGCGACCCCCAGTGGCGGCAGACCGCGCCCTTTGAGCTGACGCTTGTGGGGGACGACAGGATCGCCGTCGAAAAGCGCAACTTCACCGGCGCCCGCAGCCGTTATGAGATGGCGGATTTCTGGCGGGCGTTCCCGGAAAATGAGAACATTTCGTCCATAAACCACCAGCTCACCGGCGGCACGCTGTGCCTTGCCGACAGCAGGGGAGGTCTCCTGCTGGCCCACGCGCGGCAGGTGCTGGGCAGCATGGCCCACTGCCCCATGCGGCTGAAGACCGAGGGCGGGCGGCGCATCGTCAGCATGAACCCCTTCGGCACCTACTTCGGCCCCCAGCGATACTATCCCAGCCGCGGAAACGGCAGCTCCATGGAGCTCTATCTCGCCGCGGCGCCCCAGGCCCGCTCTTTGGGCCCCGCCTACAACGGCGCCTTTGAGCAGGCGATCCAGGCCATCTTCCCGGTCTCCGGCCCCGCTCCCACGGCGGCGCAGCAGCGGCAGGCCGAAGCCCTTGCCGACGGCGTCGTCGCGCTGGGCGGCGATGCGGTGCGCGCCTTTGACGGCGACAATGTGCGACTGCACGAGGCGGTGGGCAACCGGGTGGATCCGAAGGATCTCAAGAGCGTCACCTTCGTGGAGCAGTGCGGCGGCGTCCTGCCCGTGCTCGGCATGGCGGGGCGCTATGCGGCAAATCTCATCCGTTCCGAAAAGCGGCTGCGGGAGAGAGAACACAGGCAGGCATAAAAATGCCGGCATTTCGCCGGATTGACAGCAAAAGGAAGAGGATCTGCAAAAATGTAGATCCTCTCAGACTGTAGACAAACTCATGCGACGGAAGCAGGACACGCATGGGGAGAGC
>CAMOXI010000132.1 GCA_946628965.1 uncultured Clostridia bacterium
TGCGCGATACCTATTCTCTCTACGGCTTTACGCCGCTGGACACGCCGGTGATCGAATCGGCGGAGGTCCTGCTCGCCAAAGGCGGCGGCGAGACTGAAAAGCAGATCTACCGCTTCCAGAAGGGCGACAGCGATCTGGCCCTCCGCTTTGATCTGACGGTGCCGCTGGCCAAATATGTGGCCGGGCACTACGGAGAGCTGAGTTTTCCCTTCCGCCGCTACCAGATCGGCAAGGTCTACCGGGGCGAGCGCGCCCAGCGCGGCCGCTTCCGCGAGTTTTATCAGGCTGATATCGACGTGATCGGCGACGGCAAGCTGGATATTCTGAACGAGGCGGAAATCCCCGCCATCATCTATGAGACCTTCACCCGCCTGGGACTGAAAAAGTTCAAGATCCGCGTCAACAACCGCAAGCTCCTGAACGGCTTCTACGCCATGAACGGCATGAGCGAGAAGGCCGGCGAAATCATGCGCACCGTGGACAAGCTGGACAAGATCGGCGCCCAGAAGGTCAAGCAGCTTCTCATCGAGGAAGTCAAGATGCTGCCCGACAAGAGCGAGAACGTGCTGGACTTCATGGCCATCTGCGGCACGAATGCGGAGGTCATCGGGCGCCTGGAGATGTACCGCGGCATGGACGCCACCTTTGATCAGGGCCTGGATGAGCTGATCGCGGTCACGAAGTACCTGAAGGACTTTGGCGTGCCGGAGGAAAACTTCGCCGTCGATCTGACCATCGCCCGCGGCCTGGACTACTACACCGGCACGGTGTATGAAACCGTCATGACCGAGCACCCGGAGATCGGCTCCGTCTGCTCCGGCGGCCGCTACGACAATCTGGCCGAGTACTACACCGATAAGCAGCTGCCCGGCGTGGGCATCTCGATCGGCCTGACCCGCCTGTTCTATGTGCTCAATGAGCAGGGCCTGCTGTCCGACGAGATCGTGACGGCCCCCTGCGATGCGCTGGTCCTCCCCATGGTGGAGGAGCTGGGCCCGGCGGTGGCCGCGGCCACGGCGCTGCGCCAGGGCGGCGTGCGCACCCAGCTCTACGGCGAGAAGAAGAAGTTCAAGGCCAAGATCGGCTATGCCGACAAGATCGGCGTGCCCTTCGCGGTGCTGATCGGCGAGGACGAGGTGAACGAAGGCGTCGTTTCCGTGAAGGACATGACTACCGGCGAGCAGAAGAAGATGCCTGCCGCCGAAGCCGCTGCGTACATCAAAACCGCCGTCGAAGAGCGCAGCCGCGCGGCCGTGATAATGGAGAAATAAAAATGTCTCCCCTGTGTAAGGGGAGGTGCCCCGCAGGGGCGGAGGGGTTGTGCAGATTCTGTGCGCTCCCTCTGACTAATGGCAAATACGTACAGACCCCTCAGTCTGGCCGTTGGCCAGACTGCTCCCCTTAGGCAGGGGAGCCAATAAGGAAAGTGAGGAGACCCCACAGTCTGGCCTTTGGCCAGACAGCTCCCCTTAAGCAGGGGAGCCAATAAGGAATCGAGGTATATAATTATGATGCAGTCCCGTACCCATACCTGCAATGAGCTCCGCATGGAGCATGTGGGCCAGAAGGTCAAAATCGTCGGCTGGATGGAGAACGTGCGCGAGGTGGGCAACAACTTTGCCTTCGTCGTTGTGCGCGACTTCTACGGCACCACCCAGGTCGTCATCGAGAACGAAGAGATGATGAAGACCGTCAAAGCCATCAACAAGGAGTCCACGATCTCCGTGGAGGGCACCGTGCGCGAGCGCGCCAGCAAGAACCCCAAGCTCCCCACCGGCGATATCGAAGTCGTCCCGGAGAAGATCGAGGTCCTGGGCCGCTGCCGCTACAACGAGCTGCCCTTCGAAATCAACCGCAGCCGCGAGGCCGACGAGGGCCAGCGCCTGAAGTACCGCTATCTGGACCTGCGCAACCCCGCTGTCAAGCAGAACATCATTCTGCGCTGCAACGTGGTCTCCGCCCTGCGCGCTGCCATGATCGAGCACGGCTTCCTGGAGATCACCACGCCGATCCTGACGGCCTCCTCTCCTGAGGGCGCGCGCGACTATCTGGTGCCTGCCCGCAAGCATCCCGGCAAGTTTTACGCCCTGCCCCAGGCGCCCCAGCAGTTCAAGCAACTGCTGATGACCTCCGGCTTTGACCGCTATTTCCAGATTGCTCCCTGCTTCCGCGATGAGGACGCCCGCGGCGACCGCAGCCCTGGCGAGTTCTATCAGCTGGACATGGAGATGGCCTTCGCCACCCAGGACGACGTGTTCGCCGTGCTGGAGGACGTGCTGCCCCCGATCTTTGCCAAATACGGCACCTATAACATCGCCTCCTCCGCCCCCTTCAAGCGCATCCCCTATCTGGAGGCCATGGAGAAGTACGGCTCCGACAAGCCCGACCTGCGTATCGACCTGCTGGTGGATGATATCACCGCTCTCGTACAGGGCGTGGAGTTTGCTCCCTTCGCCGCGGGCAACACGGTCAAGGCAGTGGCCGTCTCCGGCTGCGCACTGACCCGCAAGCAGATCGACAAGCTCTGCGCCGACGTGGAGGTGCAGTCCGGCGCCAAGCCCTACTGGACCAAGGTGGAAAACGGCGCCTTCGTGGGCGGCGTTGCCAAGTTCCTGAACGACCG
>CAMOXI010000133.1 GCA_946628965.1 uncultured Clostridia bacterium
ATGCAGGCCGAGTCCAAGGTCTGGGCCGGGTTCTACATCGACCCCGCCTCGATCCAGATGGTCAATGTCAGCGGCACGATCGAGCTTGCCGTGTGAGAGGATGAGTCCGTAGTCATGAAAAAGATATATTTAATCTTATTGGCCCTTTGCTTCATATTCACTACGAACTCAATGACCGCCAGTTTATTTGATAGCAAACAGGTCGAACCGTCTCTTGTTTTTGATAGTGAAGAGGCAAAATCTTTGGCTAGCGACTCCGCTTCACTTCCGCCAAATGAATTGAGCGATACTTCCTTGGTTGAAGTCGAAGAACTCCAGGGTTCTGTGTCGCCTTCGCCAACAAGTGACTATCAACTGCTGTATCAACCCGTTTTTGATTCGTATCGCCTGTTTCTCTCCGGAGAAGAAATCACTTTTTCTGATAATACTGAGCGGCAAGATTATTATCTTATTATGGGGGAAACCGGCATTAGTTTCTTGTGCCGATATGGCGGAACCATTGGCTATCGTTTTCAAGACTTAAACGATGATGGCATTCCCGAGATGCTTGTAAGCGCTGTTGGTTCCGATTATTATGATGGGTATCTCTATGATATGTATACTTTGATAGATGGGGTTCCTTCCCGGGTATTGGCAAGCAGTGAACGAGTTCGTTATCAACTGACGACAGATAATAAAATTTTTCATGAGGGATCCTCTGGCGCTGGACTCAATATTTGCTTTCTCTACAGATTTAATGGGACTTCTTTGGTATTAGAAGATGGTGTAGTTATGAATGAAGGCTTATATTTTGAGAGCACGGAAGAGCATACGAACATTTTTGAAAAGATGGAATCCGATCGAGAAATCACAGAAGAAGAGTATTTTGCGTTATCCGAAAGCTGGAGAAGCATGGTGACCAACGTGGAAATAACAGCGTTCTAGCATGCTTTGCTCTCAGATGATCGTTTATCGCCACGGGATGTGACTATAGTCACATCCCGTGTTTTTTTCTGTTTGTCTTTGTCATCCTGAGCGAAGCGAAGGATCTCAGGCGTTATTATTTTGGTTGGAGATCCTTCGTCGCTTCGCTCCTCAGGATGACAGCGCCTGTCAGATGCTCCTGTTTACCGCAAAATCGGCTGGAGCTGCGTTCCCTCCAGGGCGGCGGCCACGGTATCCCCCAGCCGGGAAAAATCCGCCTGCAGGGAGCGGGGCTTCTTCTCCGGATCGTCCTGCCCGAAGGGTACGAAGTAGTACTGCCTGCGGTTTAAAAGCTTCCCGATGTTCTCCGCCGAAGCGGAGAGCCCGTCGTTTGTGGAAAAGGCGATGACCAGCGGCCGCCCGTTTCTGAGGTGGGCCTTCGCCGCCATGGTCACGCTGCTGTCCGTGATGCCGTTGGCCAGCTTCGCCAGGGTATTTCCCGTGCAGGGCGCGATGAGCAGCGCGTCCAGGGGCTCTTTCGGCCCCAGGGGCTCCGCCTCCGTGACGGTGGTGATGACCTTCCGGCCGCAGAGCGCCATCAGCCGCCGGATGTGATCGGACGCCTTGCCGAAGCGGGTGTCGGTCTCGGCGGCGGTGTCGCTCATGATCGGCACCAGCTCGTATTCTTCTTTGAGCGCGGGCAGCGCCGCAAAAAGCTGCTCATAGGTGCAGAAGGAGCCGCAGAGCGCGACTCCCAGCCGTTTCTTCTCCATCTCATTCCTCCTGTTCGGTCATGATCTGCGTGATCGTTTTCCGCATCAGCATCGCCGCGGAGCGGGGCGCGCTCCGGCCAGGGAGGCCCGGCGCGCTCAAAACCCGCAGACCGATGTTTCTGGCGAGCATCGGATCGAAGCCCCCCGGCGGGGACGCCAGCTCCAGCAGCAGCGCCTCCCCCGGCAGACAGCAGAGCACCGCGTCCGCGAGTACCCGGGCAGGCACCGTGTTCACCACGAAGTCCAGTTCCCCGGCGATCCCCTCCAGCATCCCGTAATCCAGAGCAGCGAGGCCCAGGGCCTCCGCCTCTGCCCGGTCGGCGCGGCTCTGGGCGGCAACGGTGACCTTCGCCCCCAGAGCGGAGAGCCGTAGAGACAGCGGCTTTGCGATCCGGCCCCAGCCCGTGACCAGGCAGCGGCTGCCGAGCAGCGTCCGCTCGCTCTCCCTGAGAAGCTCCCCCACGGCCCCCTCCGCCGTGATGGCCGCGTTGGGGATCAGATAGTCCGGGCGGCGCAGTACGTCCTCGATCCGCAGCCCATGGCGCAGGGCAGCCCGGACGCTCTCGCCGCTGAACTTCCCGCCAACCACCGGCGCGCCGGGCCAGAGCGCCGCCAGCACCTCCTCCATGGGCAGTGCTTCCAAGCTCAGCGGGGCATACAAAAGCCCGCCCTTTTCGGCGGGCGCGGGCAGGATCACGCAGTCGGCCCCGTAGCTTGCCGCCTGCAGTGTGCTGTTCTTTGGGATTCCGGGCGGCAGCTCCGCCTTTTCCAGCGCCCAGCTATGTACTCGGTTCCCCTCGGCCGCGAGCTGAATCGCCAGCAGCACGGCGCGCCGGTCGCCGCCCACAACGGCATAGCGCATAGCATCACCTCCGGGCCATTCTATGAGCTTGC
>CAMOXI010000134.1 GCA_946628965.1 uncultured Clostridia bacterium
GCTTGTTTGATCGGATCGGGCATCAGTTCGTCGCCGCCTCGATCAAGGACAGCAACGTATATCTGGGTTATCTGGACGAGGCGGGACAGGACATTCTCTGCCGCGCCCTGGCCGAAGGGCGCATGCCCGAGCAAAGCGGCGAGATTGCCATCGAGCGCAGCGCGCTGGAAAAATTGCGGCTGGAAGCGGAAGTGGGCGACACGGTGACCTGGACGCTGCTGCCCGTGGACGGCGTACCGGAGGAACACAGCTTCACCATCGTGGGTATTCTTCGGGAGCAATCCGGGGCGCTGGACGTGAGCGGCTTCGCCTGGTCCTCCGATGGCGTTTTGAACTGGCCTTCGGCGCTCATTTCCCCCGATGAATCCTTTGCAACCGGCCGTCTCGTGCAGCACCGCGCCATGACCTACGCCCCCTTTGCTTCTCTCTCCCAGGTGGAGAAGCGCTATGACTATGGCCGTTTCTTCGGCGTAAGCCGCACCCAGGCCGCGGTTTATCCCGTCGATCCCGCCGATACCGATATGGCGGCGTACACACAGTTGACGGGCATGCTGCTCATTCTCGGCGGTGCGCTGCTGCTGGCGGTCTGCATCGGTATCTCCTCGGCGATGGAGGGAGTGCTCGCCTCCAAGGCCGAAGAGATCGGGATGCTGCGGGCTGTCGGCGCGACCAGGCGGCAGATCCGGCGCATTTTCGGACGCGACGCCTGGCTGCTCAGTCTCGTGGCGCTGCCTATCGGCTTGCTGATCGGTCTCGGGTTGACCTGGCTTCTCTGCCGCATGGCGCCGGACGAAGTGGTCTTTGCGCCGCGCCTCTGGCTGCTGTTTCCGATCCTGCTCATTTCCGCGCTATGTATTGTGATCGCGTCCGGGCTCCCTCTGCGCCGGGCGTCCAGGCAAATGCCCATGGGCGTACTGCGTGATACGGCGCTGCTGCGCAAGGCGGGCAGCTTCAAGAGCAAAAGCAGCTTTCACGCTACCCAGCTGATCGCTGCGCGGCAGCTGCGTATCCATCCCTGGAGGCAGATCGGCGCCGCCCTGCTGGTGGCGGCCACTCTTATCTGCGCCGCGATTATTGGCGAGCAGAGCTACGATGCGGTGGCGGAGTTTGCACGCAGCCGACCGGTGGCCTTCTCGCTGACAAACCAGAAAGCGACCTTCTCCAACATGCCCTTTTCTGTGGTGCGGCCGGAGGTGCAGCTAAGTGAACAGGACGTGGCTCAGGTTCGTAATCTTCAACTGGTGGACTATGCCAGCCTGGAAGCGGAAACGAAGGTCAATATGTTGCTTTACGGTGAGGTGCCGGATTACTTTCTGCCCTTTACAGGCGGCATCCTCGGCCAGGGGACGGACGGGGACGCCACCTGGATCTACAACATCTTTGGCGGAGGCAGCGGTCTGAACTATCTCAGTATTTCGCCGGGCGACCCGGAACCGCCCACCCCCGGGGAGGACGCCAGCACGACCGAACGGCAGCAGAGCTGGGCATGGGAACACTATCACCAAATGCGCGCCCTCATGGAGGCCCAGGGGCTCGCGGGCAAGCCGGTGTGCTTCACGCTCTATGTCACTGATCTGAGCCGGGTGGACTACACCGACCGGATTGCCGAAGGCAAGATCGATTTGGCAGCCATTGACGCCGGGCAGCAGGTATTGGTCTATGCGCCGACCTATCATCTTTTCCGTCTGGAGGACGGGATGCGCATCGCCGCCGCCTCGGACGCCTGGGGCCGCGCGGCGTCTGAGGCGGAATTTGAAAACGACTATTTTCACGCGGGCCAGACGCTGGAGCTGGTGCAGTTTGTGCAGGAGCACCTGTTTGACGATATGAGTGAAGAGGCTCTGCGAACGAACTTTGCGCAGTTAACAAGGCACGACACCACGGTCACCGTCGGTGCCGTTTTGAACGGCAAACCGATCCGCAACAGTGAGGTTTGTATTTTAACCACAGAGGCCGGCGCAAAAGCGCTGGGCTTTGAGATGACCGAGATCACCGGCATGGACATTTCTCTGACGCAGGACGTGGACCGGGAGACGGAGCAGGCGCTGGAAACGCGCCTGGAGCGCATCGCCATGCGCGGAGATATGACGGTGTTCAACTGGCTACAAAGCTGGCGGGACGAGGTCGCCTCCATCCGCTCCGCTATGGGCCTGTTTGCGGCTATGCTGCTGCTGTTCTTCACCGTGGCCGTTGCTATGCAGGTGGGCAACGCCGGGCGGCGCATCCGCGCGGACGCCCGTATGATCGGTACACTCCGGGCCGTGGGCGCGGACGAAAAGGCCCTGCTGGGCTGCTACCGTCTGCCGCTGCTGTTAACTACCGGCATCGGCGCTATTCTGGGTGCCGGTGCGTACATCGCTGTTGCGATTTGGTATCATGCGCAAACGACGATGCACATGCACACGATTCCTGTCCTTGCCGCCATGCTGATCCTCGCCGCCCTTTGCGCTTTGTGCTGCCTTGGAGGACTGCGGATGCGGCTGAAAGGCGTACTGGATCAGAGTATTGTAGAGAACATTCGGGAGCTGTGATATGAAAAAGATTCTTTCTATTCTTTTGCTGGCC